>JASFMY010000011.1:0-83154 GCA_050117315.1 Ignavibacteria bacterium | reverse complement strand
ATGGTTTCGCACAACAGAATTTTATCTGTAAATGACATAATATAGCTTTATCCGCCTTTATATTTTTTTCTCATTTCCAGATAAAATTCTTTAAAGTTATATTCTATCGATCCCGCTTGCGGGATCGATAGAATATTTTTTCCCATAATAATCTTTCCACATCCTTTTTAACTCTCCTTTGAGATGATATGCTTTCGATGGTGTCAGTATTTCTATACTTCGATGTGGACGCTCTTCATTATAAAATTTTATCCACTCTGATATTTTGAATCTGCCTTCGGAGAATTACTGTTATCCATGAGTCAAGAATAACTAATTATTACTCCTCTCCAAAGTATATCCTTTTTGAGGATGACATTCTTGCAAGCATGCATGATGAAATAACTAAAAACGGATTATTTTTAGGCGGACTGACTGACAGTTTCTACAGAAGAACATGGGATAAAAGAATTATAAGGGTTTCAACCTTTCAACATAGATGTGTTGGCAATTTATTATTAATCACCCCAAGTTGTTGTTTTATAAACTTTTTGGTGGAGGTGGCGGGAGTCGAACCCGCGTCCGAAATTACCCATCAGTGAACTTCTACACACATAGTCTGTTATTTAATTTCACTAATGCAGCTCAAACAGACATGATTTGCATTAGCAATCTCGAAAAAGGTTTCGCCTCGGCTTAACGAGCATCGGCTTTGGCTATCGTAGCTAAACGACGTTCTTCCGGTTCCCGCTACGAGAAGACCCGGAGAACGAGCTGCGTTTTATTTACGCAGCTAAAGCGTAATTATATTCGTCGTCATTTCGACTTTTTTCCGGCGTTTAACGTGTCTCCAGAAAACACGGTGCGCAATTCAAAGATCAAATAATCCCGTCGAAGCCAATTTCACCCCCGAAGCGGGATGCAAATATAATATAAAGAAACTAATTTTGCCAGGTTATATCCGGCGTATTGCTTTCCAAGTTTTCATACCTTGCAAGAATAAATAGCAGGTCAGAAAGACGGTTTAAGTATTTTAAAATGTATTCCCCAATATTTTCTTCGTTAGATAACGTAACTATCCTTCTTTCAATTTTTCTGCAAATAGTACGGGCTATATGCAAATTGGAAGCTCCCAAACTTCCGCCCGGTAAAACAAAATTTTTCAAACTTGGCAATTTAGAATCAAATTCATCAATCAAGTTTTCCAGACCTTCAACCATTTTTTCATTCACTCTTGGAATTTCTTTTTTGATATTTTTATCCTTAGGCGTTGCAAGGTCCGCACCTACTGTAAACAATTCGTTTTGAATTTTATAAAGAACTTTTTTTATGGCTTCACTTTTACTAACGGCAACAGCCTGTCCTAAATAAGCATTTAATTCATCTACTGTTCCGTAAGCTTCTATCCTTAAATTATCCTTAGAGACTCTTTGTCCGCCGAATAATGAAGTTTCGCCTTTATCCCCTGTTTTCGTATATATTTTCATATTAAAACGGCAGTTTCTTAACTATTACTTTATAATTGTTTTTTTCGCCGACTGCATTTAATTCCTGCCCGTCATTATTAAAGGCTTTTCTTATAACTGCAAGCCCTATCCATTTATCCTGCTTTATTGATTTAGCTATTGAAGTTATTATCCCTACTTCTTTATTTGATAAATCAACCAATGAAAAATCTTCTTCTTTAATTTCATCATCAACGAATTCAATTCCTCCAAGTCCTTTTTGAACTTTGTCGTAGGTATCCAGCCTTGCTATAATTTCCTGGCCTATGTAACATCCTTTTGTAAAATCTATTTCATTCAGCAGTTCCAATTCACTGGGAATAAATTCATCATTAATTTCATTTGTTGAGTCGGGTATGCCTTCTTCAACGCGGTAAATATTATAAGTATCTTCCTTTATTAACCCGGCGGTAAATAGGTTATTATTTTCGTTTAGTTTTTCAAGTAACTTCTCTTTGAGATTTCTGTTACCTACAATTATAAATCTATCAATATGATCCTTTTCATAATTTTTAAATATTACCAGCCCCTCTTCATCAACATAAAGTTTAACAAATCTTGAGCTGTTTACGCTATCAATTTCACCACCGAAAATTTGCGTTAAATATGAGCCGGATGATTTCCCGATTAACTCAATTTTGAAAAATGATTCGGTGATGTCCTCGGTAGTAATATCTTCAGTAATAATATATTTTTCCAGCCAGCTTCTTAATCTAAATCCGTTGCCTTTGCTTCCCGAAAGCCAATAGGCTCCGTCCATAACCAAAAGTATGGTTCTATCAATTATCCTTCCTTTATCATTCAGAAATAGAGTCTTCTTAATTTCGTGTTCTTTTAATTCCTTTACATGGTTTGTTGAAATTCTATGAAGAAAAGCTAAAGCATCTTTTCCTTCCAATTTTATTAAACATTTATCAGAAATATCCCTAATCGCAATTTCATTACGTATCAAATTATAATTATCTAACAGTTTATTTTTTTCAACCTCTTTTTTCCTGTTAAAGAACATTTAATATCCCTTTCTTAATATTTCCTCCACCATCGTCTATTAAACTTAGTTACATAAAGGCTCTTTGTTGTGTCCCAGTAAAAAGGAATTGAATCCAGCATCTTGTTATAGTCCAAAGTGTCAATAAACCTGAACTCATAATAATCAGGATAAAAGTCATTGTTAACATTTGCCAAGATTCTTTTATGAGCAATGCCTTCATAGGTTTCCATAAGATGCGGCTTATTTCTTATTCCGTCAATTAGAAAATAATTATAATCCCTATGACCCGAAATTATACCGGCTTCAAAGTTCAGCTTAATATACTTTACAGCTTTTTTTGTTGTACGCCATGTATGCATTGTCATGGAATTAAACCCTCCGTGAATAGGCACTTCAGCTTCCCATAGTGCTTCAAAATTGCCGTCGCCGTCACATTCGAAAAGGGTTAAATAGAAAAATGCGGTTCCAAGCTTAGTACTATCAAGATTTATAAAACTTGACTCGTAACCGACAACGTTTTTGGGTTCAATATACCTTTCACCTTCTTTTGATTTTGCAACCACCGCAAATATATAATTTGCATCGTCTTTATAGTAAAGAACAGCAGGTTTCGGGATTGTATAAGTATATGTTCTGTCAAATTCAACGAGGTAGTCGCCTGCGGGATAATCGTCAATGATGTATTGCTTTAAAGAAAGCGTATCGCAAGGTGTTCTCTGTTTAGTCTGCTCCTCTTCAACTTTTAAATTATATTCTCTAATATTTTTATCTTTTGTGGGGGATGTTTCGGGCTTGCCGCCTCCAACATCATCCCCGCAAGTGTAAAAAAGTACTGCCGACAGAATGAATAATATTATTATTCTCGTTTTCATTTTGTCTCTTATCTCTTATTATTTTGAATACTCATCAAAGAAATAAGCCGAGCTGTATAATCCTTTTTCAAAGTTGTCCAGTCTAAAATGTTCATTAGGAGAATGAATATTATCGGAATCAAGCCCTAATCCCATTAGTACAACCGTCGCTTTTAGCTGTTTGTTAAATTCTACAACAATAGGTATTGATCCGCCTTCGCGTGTAAAGACAGTTTTTTTACCGAAGGCTTTTGCTGTTGCTGCCGCCCCGGCCTGGATAGCTTTATCGTCCAAAGGAGCATAAAAAGGATTCCCGCCGTGCATTTCTTTAACTTCAACTTTTACATGTTTCGGGGCAATATCTTTTACATATTTTGTAAATAGTTTTGCAATTGTTTTAGGGTTCTGGTCAGGCACTAATCTCATTGATACTTTTGCAGAAGCTTTTGAAGGCAGTACAGTTTTGGCGCCTTCTTCAATAAAACCTCCTACTATTCCGTTGCAGTCCAATGTGGGCCTTACCCAAAGCCTTTCCAAGGTTGAATAACCACTCTCGCCGAAAAGTTCTTTTACATTTAATTCTTTAGCATATTTTTTATCGGAGAATCTTAGTTTCTTTATATTTTCTTTTTCTACCTTGGTAATTTTTTTTACGTCTTCATAAAAATTAGGAATAGTAATTTTGCCTTTATCGTTTTGAAGTTTTGCAATTATCTTTGCCAGTTCATTAATAGGGTTAGCAACCGATCCGCCAAAGCTGCCGGAGTGTAAATCTTTGTTAGGGCCGGTTACTTCAATTTCCATATAGCACAAGCCTCTTAGCCCATAGCTAATTGTCGGCACTCCCTCGGCATACATGCTTGTATCGGATATTAGAACCGAATCACATTTCAAAAGATTTTTATTTTGTTTTAAGAATTTTTCAATGCTTTCGCTTCCAACCTCTTCTTCACCTTCAATTATGAATTTTACATTAACAGGAAGTTTACCTTTGGTTTTCATGTATGCTTCAACGGCTTTAATGTGAACAAAACATTGACCTTTGTTATCATTAGCACCGCGGGCAAAGATTTTTCCGTCTTTTATAGTCGCTTCAAAAGGCGGGTTATCCCATAGTTCCAAAGGGTCAACGGGTTGAACATCATAATGACCATAGATTAATACAGTCGGTTTTCCCGGTGCTCCCATCCATTCACCGTACACCAGGGGGTTCCCTTCAGTCTTATATAATTTTACTTTTTTCATTCCGGCTTTTTTTAACTGGGTACTTACATACTTTGCACAATTCTGCATATCTTTTTTATGTTGCGCTAAAGCACTAATACTGGGAATACTTATAAACTCTTTTAATTCCTCTAAGTGGTTATCAAAATTTTCTTTCAGATATCCTATTATTTGCTCCACGCTGTTTCTCCTATATTTTTAACTTTTTTTCTTTAGTAATGTATAACTTACTTATTGAAAATATTTTTATATTTTCTAAAAGAAAATATAAGAATTTTATAGTACTTAGTATATTTCTTTTACGATACTTTATAGTTAGTAAACATTTTTTCACACTCTAAAAGTTTCTATTTGTTGCATGATTTTATTCCTATACATAATACGCAACCATGTTTACCCTTTTTTGTTTTCGTGTGTTACTTTAATCTCCGTTTTCCTTCTCCAGTTTTTAATGAAATCTGCCGACAGGCTTGTGGGAAAAGGATTAAGCGCCTGGGTGATATTTAAGTTAATTACTTTTAACCTTGCGTGGATGGTGGTGCTTGTAGTGCCTATGTCTGTGCTGGTTTCCACTCTGATGGCATTCGGCGGAATGACGCAGGAAAACGAAGTAGCAATTATGAAAGCAAGCGGTGTCAGTTTATACAAAATGATGATAGGTCCTTTCATCATGTCAATAATTATTGCAGCTTTGTTAATTCAATTTAACAACCACGTTTATCCTAATGCCAATCACGCTGCGAGGATTTTGTTGCAGGATATTTCAAAAAAGAAACCTACCCTATCCTTAGTGCCGGGTGTTTTTTCCCAAGAAGTAAAAAGATATTCAATTCTTTCAAGGGAAATATTGCCAAACTCCAATGTATTAAAGGATGTGACTATTTATGATAACTCGACCCCGGGCAAACTTAACGTTGTTTCTGCAGAAGAGGGAATAATATATTTTTCTTTCGATCAAAAAAAATTAATTATGGATTTAAAAGACGGCGAAATTCATGAATCCGAGATTAACGACAATAAGGTTTACAGAAAACTGCTCTTTGATAAACATAAAATTGTAATGGATGCCGATCAGTTCTCTTTTGAACAAAGCAACTTTACCGGACCGCGCGGAGACAGGGAACTCGGGGCTCAGGACATGATAGTTATCGTAGACAGCCTGAACCAAATGGCGAAAGACTACAATTATGAACTTGATCTGAGAGTTCACCAGTATATAACTTTTGATTCACTAAAAACTTCTTCCGGCAGCAAAACAAAGACAAACAATCTAGAGCATATTTATTTAAGAGCCGGAGAAAAAATCAACAAGGCGAAGAACAGCTTATTGTCCAGCCTCAACAAAATTCAATCGAATAAGAAAAGAACAAACAGGTACTGGGTTGAAATACATAAAAAATATTCGCTCCCGTTTGCATGTATTGTTTTTATTTTGATCGGCGCGCCGCTCGGTACTATGACCAGAAAAGGCGGTTTCGGCGTCGCGGCAGGAATAAGTCTTATCTTCTTCTTGATTTACTGGGCTTTTTTAATTGCCGGAGAAAAATTAGCAGACAGAAGTTTGCTTTCGCCGTTTTGGGGAATGTGGAGCGCAAATGTTTTACTAATGATTCTTGGAATATGGCTCACAATAAAAAGCGCGAAGGAAAGGGTTTCGCTGAACTTCACTTTTTTTCAAAAATTTATTCCGAAAAAAATGAGAACTTCTTCAAACAATGATTAAAATAATAGATAGATATTTTCTTAAACAGTTTATTCAGTCATTCATTTTTGGGCTTATTGCTTTTACATCTTTCTTTGCAGTAATCGATATGATGGAAAACCTGGATGATTTCATTGATCAAAATGTCTCAAGTGATATTATTTTTCAATACTATATGGTTTTTATTCCTGAAATAATCCGCTTAATGACCCCGGTTGCGGTTCTGCTTTCCTGTTTATTTACAGTCGGTAGAATGGCAACTCAAAATGAATTAACCGCTATTAAATCTTCCGGCGTAAGTATTTATAGGATAATGACCAGTTTTTTGGTTATCGGGTTTACAGTAAGCATAATCTCAGTGGGATTCGGAGGTTATATTGTTCCAATGGCCAACAAGCACAAAGTTTTTATAGAACAAAATTACATGAAGAAGGATGTGGTTAGTCTCGGCAGGAATATTTTTTTCCAGGACAGTAAAACAAGAATTGTATCGATTGTTTCATATTCTGTTGATATTGACCAGGCAACTAGAATAAGCATCCAGGAATTTGATGAAAAAGATATTACCAAAATGATTTCAAGAATTGATGCGGAAAGAATGAAATATGATACTCTTGAAAATAGCTGGCAGTTGATAAACGGAGTTAAAAGAAATTTTACGGACAGCACCGAATCGGCAAAATATTTTGATACACTTTCCATTAATTACCTGAATTTTAATCCTGCCGACGTTATAAAGAAGCAAAGAAAGCCTGAAGAAATGACGCTGACAGAATTAGACGAGTTTGCAACTGAACAATTGAGAGCAGGCAACGATCCGACAAGAATTTACATAGAGTATCATTCTAAAATTGCATTTTCGTTTGCAAGCCTGATAGTAGTATTGTTCGGCGTTCCCATGTCGGCCAATAAAAGAAAAGGCGGTATCGCACTTCAATTCGGGATAAGTTTATTATTTACTTTTATTTATTTATCATTTATGCAGATAAGCCAGGCATTCGGAAAGAACGGTGTTTTAAATCCGTTTCTAACCGCATGGTTTTCAAATTTTTTCTTTTTAATAGTTGCGGTGATTAATATTTACAAAGTTGGGAAGTAATAATTTATTTTGTTGTCATAACGAAAACACCGTCCCAATCTTTATCCGGCGGGTTGTCAATATAAATGCCGCACCTTTTCATATAAACCTTTGAAGGCTCGTCATCATATTTTTCAATTGATTCAATAAAATATTTTGCTGCTTCATTGAATCTTTTCTGCTTATAGAGATCAAGACCTTTGAAGTAATCTTTCAACCGATTCATTTTTTTCTTAGCGTTTTCATCATCATAATCGCCGATCAACTCATAGACTTTAGTAGGCTCGGATTTACCTTTTACCCTAATTATGTCGAGTTCACGCGCGTGAAATAATTCCTTAACATTTATATAAGTTTCGTGGCTCATCATAATACTTGTGTTGTATAATTTATTTGCGCCCTCTAACCGCGAAGTTAAATTAACGTTATCGCCCATAACAGTGTAGTCAAACCTGTTTTCACCGCCGATATTTCCTACAACTACTTCCCCGCTGTTTATTCCAATTCTTATTTTGAGTTTATCCTTTTGCGTTTTGCTCCAGCGTTTGTTTAGCTCATTCAATTTTTCCTGCATTTGAATTGCAGATTTGCATGCATAAAGGTGATGGTGCCGTATATCAATGGGGGCACCCCAGAAAGCCATTACCGCATCACCCAGATATTTATCAAGTGTTCCCTTATTATTGTTTATTATCTCGGTCATCTCGGTTAAAAACTCATTAACAAAATTCACCACTTCTTCCGGCTGTTTACCTTCTGAAAAAGGTGTAAACCCGGCTATATCGCTGAACATAATAGTCAAATTTTTCTGTTCACCTCCGAGTTTCAATTTATCCGGGTCAGCCAGTAACTGGTTAACCAACTCTTTACTTACATAAGTCCCGAACATTCCTTTAATCAGCTGATTCTGTTTTCTTTCTTTTACAAAGTGGTAAGCAATACTGCCGAAATAACCTATTATTATTGCAAACGAAGGACTTATTATTGAAATCAAATATTGGTTGTTTATAAAGAGATAAACACCCAGTTCGTAAACTACAAACACTCCAATCACTGCTATAGCTATTGAAACTACTTCAAACAGTAAATGAAGTTTTGATTTTACTTCTTTGAGAAATGATGTGATAAAAAAGATCATTACCGACAGAATGATTATTAAGATAATTTCATTTCTTTGGGATTGCTTTTCTATGAAATCATTCCAGATAATGTTTTGAATTATATTTGCGTAAAACTCAACCCCGTAAATAACATTATCGCCTTCCTGCTCGCCTTTGGAAATTGATACAGGCAGCAAGTCTTTATCTTCCGGCATTGTTGAACCGATTATCACAATCTTGTCTCTGAATATACCGCTATGCAGTAACCCGTAGTCAGGATCATCCCATGTATTTAACTCAACTTCTAATTCTATTTCGTCTGTTGTTTTAAAATCTTTATCATCCAAAACATTAATGAACTTGTAATGAGGAAACGTTCTTGCAGGCCCGTAAAAGTTTATTAGGATTGACGTTCGGTCAAAACGCGGGATTACTTTACCATGATAGACAAAGTGTTCGTCCGTATAATTACATGTATAAAATTGATGTTCCCCGTAATACTTATTTAATAAGGCAAACCCGAATGAAGGTATTTTCGTTTCGGTAACAAATGAATAAACAAACGGTCTGTACCTTCTGTGAACACCGTCAAAATCATTTATTACCTGTACTATACCTATTGAACTGTCAGCCTCAAAAAACAGGCTCCCGTAATTTGCTTTTTGTTTTGTTATGACACCCTTATTTGTTTTACCGGATTCACTAATTACAGCTTCATTTCTTGTGTTTACTTTCCCGGCAACAACAACATTCTTTGTATTACTAATTGTTTCAAACAATATCGAATCATCCGCCGGATCAAATTGATCCGTATTAGACATTACAAGGTCAATCCCTATTGCTCTAACTCCCGCTTCACTTAAGTTTTCAATAATCTTTGCAAAATAAGATCTTGGCCAAGGCCAGCTATTATAAGGCGAAGGTATCTGGTCGTAAGTCTCCTGGGTAATTTCAAGAATTATTACATCTGAACTATCTTTTATTTCGTAATTTCCCCTCCGCTTAAACCTTTCGTCAGTAAGCCTTGATTCAAGCCTTTTTAGAGGTTCAATAGTAAAAAAAATATCTTGTGTAATTATTATTACAAAAAGTGCAAGTAGAAATGAAGTAGCCGTCTTATATAAAAACGGCTCTAGTTTTTTTTTTGCCATTCGGATTATTAAAAATTAAATCTGGTTGTTAAGCCGGCAACACTGTTGCTTGACTGATCGGGAATATTGTAATACCTGAACTGAAAAATAAAGCTCAAGTTTTGAATAGCATCATACTGTGCTACAAGATCAAACGACTGCCTTTCAAAGTCGCCGAAGCTCGGACTTAAAGATGCCGTTAACAACAGCTTATCTTCCAGCATTTTATAACGTCCGCCAAGTGAAAATGTAAAATAGTTATATTCTAAACCGGCAATTTCACTTGCATAGTTTATTAAACTTAAAAAAGTAGTAAAATGTTTTTCCCAATAACTATTTACGGATAATGAAAGAGAAGTGTATTGAGCATCATTATTTGCCGTACTGTTATCTTCTTTATTTGAGTTTACAATGCTTAATGAAGCTGCATGATCTACCCCGGCGGCTTTTACGTCATAGGATAATCTTGCCAGGAATTTATTTGTTTGATCGTCAACCAAATATTGACTGTTTGCCGTGTCCGAAGGAGAAATTTCATTTTCATTATTATAGTTTGTATAGCCGAGAGTGATATTAGGGAAATCGGTTCTCGGGAAAATAGATAATGTTGTATTTATAGTCTGATAAGTTGTAGTTGACATTTTTGTCTCCTGCAAATTATCGTCAAGGCTTTCATACCCCAAGGAAAGGAAAGCTTTATTCTCAAACATTCTTATTCTATCAACGATATTTATACCTTTCACATCTGTCCTTAAATAGTCCTGTCCAAAGGATTGGTAATCGTTACCGCGGTATATATATTTTATATTCAGGTTGTTATACACGTAACTTAATTCTACTCCCGCTTCGGCGGCAAGCGACGATAATTCCTGGGGGTTAAGCGGGCCTACGTATTGATTGACTGTAATAAAATTGCTTACCAAATCCCTTAACCTTTTTATATCTTCCGTATCGGCGTCATATATACTGCCGGGTCCAAAAACAGAATCAATTTGAGCATCGGTAAAATCACCGGAGGATATATCTTCGTTAAAAAGGCTTACCATCGCTTGCCCGTTAAAAACAATGTTTTGATCATCGAGAGAAAATTTAAGGTCTGTGCCTGCTACAGCGTTTTCCTGCGGACTTCCGCCAAATTCAATTGAGTTCATGTCATCCTTTGAGTGCAGGTATGAAAATCCCAATTGGAAATTTTCACCGCTTCCAAATGAAGGTCTTATCGCAAAAATATCCCTGCCGTATGTTCCTAAATTGACTTTGCCGTAAGGATTATCATACATCGCTTCATTAATTTCAATTACATCCGACGATAAAGGCGCTTCGTCTTTAGTATATGTCTCTAAAAGTTCGCCTTCAACATTTCTTGTTATTTCACCAAATGAAGTTTGCAGATTAAAGAATCCTAATCTTAAATCGCCGTAAAATCCCCTTACTCTTTTGCCGTCAAGCATATACTTTGGAAACCTCGGGTATGTGTCGCCCCCTTTTAATATAAACCATTCATTAGCTATACTGACAGAAAACCTGTGCTGGGGTTGTCTTGAAGATTCTTCTTCACTTGTTAAATAAGTATAGGCGGAGAAATTCCATTCGTCATAATTTCCGCTTATGTTTGCCTTTACATTATTGTACCATTGGGAATCATCGTTAAATTGTTCGTTTCTTGATTCTGCCTCTAGACTTCCTCTGTATTTAAATTGCGAAGTTAACGCCTTAAAGTAGCCGGATTTTACAGTTTGAAAATCAGATTCAACCGTATGGTAAAGCGCACCGGTAGAATCATAGGTTTCAATTCTTAAATTTTGATTACCTGTTCCAACTGAACCGGGGAAATTTTCAGAATAAAAAAGTACCAGGTCCCCGGCAAATAAAACGTTGCCGGTTATATCGTTATCATTTAGAAATATTTTTGTAGAAGGAACATGAATATTATCACTTGCTTTTACAAAGGAAACAGAAATAAACACGTCCTCCAAAGCAATAATTTCTCCCATGGAAGGAGAAAGCAAAATAATTTCTTTATCCTTTTCCGATAAAGCTTCGACAGTTATCTGCAAAGGGTTCGAAGCATCCGGAGCACCAAGGGGATAAACTTCTCTTGAGCCGTCCAATAAATCCACAATTATATAATATGATATGTAAGGAAGGTTAACATTCTCGCCGGGAATCGTAAAAGTTGCAAGGGGACCTATTATATTCATATCATAAATTAAATATTCTGTTCCGCCATAAGGCAAGTATGCAAATCTAACATTTGAAATCGGCCGGGTTTGCAATAATTCAACCCGGACATTTATTGGTTCATCCTCTTTCGCTTCGCTAATATTTACCGAAGAAATCGTGTTACTTACCTGAGAAAATAGATTATTGTAAAAGATAGAAAGCGATAAGAGAAAAAATAACAAATTGAATTGTAATAATTTCTTCAAGATACCCTCCGTGAATATTTAATTAGTTAGCTATTTTTTGGCATCGGGTAAATATTCAATTTCTATAGAGCCTTCGTTCGTTTTTATTTTCACTTTATTAGTTTCGTTCTGCTTTGTTTTGTCAACTTCATTGTTCTCTTCATCTGTAGATTTTCTTACTTCAATACTTCCGTCTTTTCTTATAATTGCAGTACTGCCGCCTTCAACATTACCGGAAGATTGTGTCCCAAGTACTGAATTAAGTGCTATTAAACCAATTTGACATATCACCGTGGTTGTGCTGTCGTCTGCAACATTTATAAGTCCCTCTGTTCCTCTTATAGATGCAACCACAGTGGGAGTAGTAAATTTAAATGACTCGTCTTCGCTCTGTTTAGCAACATCAAAGCCTACCTTACCTTTATTAATAAAGGTGTTTTTATCTATTTTATCTCCCTGTCTTTCTCCGTAGATATGAAGGATTGAATTTTCACGAACCCTCAGCAAGCCGGAACCATCTGTAAATAAAACCAAAGCTAAAGACCTGTAACCGGTTCTTATTTCTTCACCATCTGCAAGCGGTTTGCCGGTTTTAGCCAGTTCCCAATCAGATTGTTCATCTGGACGGTAACTTACATCTTTTACAATTTTCTTTATTAGCGCTACGGGTGTTTCGTCGTCAAGATTGTTTACAGCTGCATGAGAAACAATAAAAACTAAAATTATTGCCGAACCTTTTATCCAAAAATTATTTGCTTTCATTTTCTTACCTTCAATCTTTTTGTAGATTTACTCTGGTATAAACTTTATACTAATAACAGCATCAGGATTACTCTGGAAATATTCCATCAAAGATTGCAGTTCCGGCATAGTCATAAAAGACCACGATGTGCCGTCATATTTTTCAACGGTAATATCCGTTAATTGAATTTCACCGCTCTGGATTTTTGCTAATAATTGTGCAGCTTTATCGTCATCATAATCCTGGATTACATCTTTAAGCGATTCCTCTAAGCCGTCTCCCTGAACCTGCAATACTATAGGCAAATAAAAATTAACAATCTCGCTGTAAATTTTTGTACCCCCGTTTGGTCCGGAAATAAAAGCGCCCACCTGGAAAATAATTTCCTGTCCGGCAAACCATTCTCTTTCAAGCAGGGTTCTCAAGTTAACGCTTGTAGCTACACCAACATCTTTATTATTTATTAGAGGGACTCCAGAATCTAATGCTTCCTCCAGACTTTGCGCCTTGCTTTCTCTAACATTCGCTTTTACAAAATAGTTTGTTACCCCGTTGATTTCATCCCATTCGGCCAACACACCGCCGATATCCTGCTCGCTGCCCGGCTGCGGTGATCTAATTGATAATGTTTGAGTAGGATTTAGGAATTCCATTTCTTGTACATCTGAATCTAAAAGACTCCCGTTTTCGTCAAATACCGAGACAGATATTTTGTAAGCGCCGGTAGGTTTTCCTTTTTCCAAATTTTCTTCAGTCAAATCCGAATTTGATTCAGTGTCCTTAACCCGTATATCGGTTGAACCGATTTCATCGTTGTAAAAATTTCTTGCTATAAACGGTTCGGTTTCAAATGAGAAAAAACGCTGGAAGCTACTTTCTCCAATTTTTTTCCACTCAACTGCAAAATGTAAAGAAACAATCTGCCCGGCCGGGTTTAATACAACTTGAAAAACCCTTGGCTGCCCAGATAAATTATTCGCAGCGGCAAAGGCAGCAAACTCAATTTCAGGCAACGGTTCAAAAACAATTAAATCAACCGATACATCCTGCGCTTTACTTACGCTGCTAAAAATTAGAAAACAGGTTAAAAATGTTAACGCAACCTTTTTCATGTTTACCTCTGAGAAATAAAAATTATAAAAAAACTAATATAAAAACCACATAGAATTACGGAAATGTTTTCGCCCTAATGCAATCTAAGCTTATTTTCTCTTTTTTTAAAGCGGTAAGATGATAGAATTCACAAACTTAAAACAACCGAATTAATTCACTTTCTCATTCTTATCGTAATTAGCAAAACCATATTGAGGCTGCTGTAGTTTATTTTCTAATTTAATTTCACCGAATCTTGTTTCATATTTTACGATGTTGTCTTTCAAAGCATTTAACAACATTTTGGCGTGCTGCGGTGTTGTTATGATTCGCGCCTGCACTTTTGCCTTTGGCACTCCCGGAACAACTCTGGTAAAATCTATAATAAATTCCGCAGGCGAATGAGTAATTATTGCTAAGTTTGAATAAATTCCCTGTGCTTCGTTTTCTCCCAATTCAATACTTATTTGCTGTGATTTCATCTCTTTGCTGTTTTCCATTTCAACTCCAGATAATTTACAAAAAACCCGCTAACCCAAATTAATGAGCTGCGGGTTAAAATTAAATTTTATTTTCTATTACTGATATTGATTTGCTTTTTGTAAAGCGTCTTCAGCCTTTTCTTTCATTCCTAGGTTTGTGTAAACTTTGAAAAGAAGGTCCCAAATTTGACCGTTTTCAGGATCAAAGTTATTAACGTACTTTTCAAGGTAAGGTAGTGCAGCATTATATTTTTCTTTATAAGTTTCGTCTTCTTCGTCTGCTTCAGTGGCCTTATCTAAAATATCAGCACCCCATCTTACATAAGTTACTGCAAGGTTATAAAGTGCATTTTCATAATCCGGATCAATTTCAACTGCCTTTTTTAATTGTACTACAGCTTCTTCGTATCTTTCAGCATTTAAAAGCATCGAGCCGTAATTGAACCTATAATATTTATTATTTGGCTCTGTTTCAACACCTTGCTTAAAGGCGCTCATAGCTTCGTCCAATTTACCGGAAGCTATATATGAATTTGAAAGATGTAAAAGTATGTCAGGATCATTTGGATAATATTGATTTGCAAGTTTCATTTGTTCCGAAGCCTTAGCATAATATTCATTTGATAATTTTTCATTGTCTTTAGTCTCTGATCCACGGGATGTTAGTAATTCCCCTAAGAATGCATACGCTTCTGCTAGACCCGGTGTTTTTTCTTTATCAAGAGCCGTGGTGGTGCCCTGCACATCATATTTTTTTAGGTACATAGCTATTTCTTTTTCAATTACTGAAATGGCATCATCAATTTTGCCGGCATTAACATAGGCAAACCCTAAATTCTGGTATGATATTATAGAATCAGAGTGTATTATAATTGCATCGTTGAATGCTTGTATGGTTTTATCGTAAAACATGTTTACACTATCTTGTGTAGTTGCTTTTGATGCTTTATTAAAAAAGCTTACGCCTTTATTGAAACTTTGAGCCCAGTAATAAAGTTTGTTATCTTCAATATCTTTTGAAAAATCCGTACTAATTTCAAGAGATTTATTAAAATTATCCAGCATCAAATCATACTCACCATCCTGACCGTATAGGTATCCCAACAAATAATATGCTTCAAAACTTTGAGGATTTTTGGCTATTTCTCCTTGTAATGCATCTTTTGCTTTATCATACTGTTCCTGCTTAATGTATAATTTTGCACTTGTCAATTCAGTTGAAGAACACTGAAATGCAGCAAATCCGAAAACCATTGCTAAAAATAGACTAGCAACTACAATCTTTCTCATTAGTACACCTTTTTTGTTTTATAAATAATTGAATATATCTTTGAAAAATTACTATTTTAAGACTGGAGAGTCAAGAGATAATTACCCCAGGAATTATTAACAGTCTATCAACTTTTTATTTGTTATCCAACCAACCATTATTTATTGATTTTACATGCTAAAAAAGATATTTTTTGAAGTTAAATTACAGAGCGACAATTACGAACCACTATTAGAAACACGGAAAAATTAAACATTTATGAAAAAAAAATTATTTAAAAGCTATGTTTATGAATTAGATAAAAACGAACTAAAAATTATTTCAAATTTTTGTAAACAAGCTATAAATCAAATGCAGGCTGATGAACGTTTTTATGCCGATGTAAAAGCATTCACCTCTATTCAAGATAAAATTAACGAGGGAAATGAAACATTAAAGCTTACAAAAGATGAATCAATTAGGCTTACCAGACAGTTTAAAGAAAATACAAAACAGTTAAAAATAAAGCTGGACAAAAGTAATTTTTTAACAAAATGGTTATATAAAACAATGTATAACCAGTACAACAGTCTATTACAAAATCATTTTGAGAATTAAAATGAGTTCTGTTGCAAAAAAAATAAACGCTCCCAGAGGAACCGAGATTAGTTGCAAGGGATGGATTCAAGAAGCAGCTATGCGAATGCTTATGAACAATCTGGACCCCGAAGTAGCGGAAAAACCTGAGGAGTTAGTTGTTTACGGCGGTATAGGAAAGGCGGCAAGAAATTGGGATTCTTACCATGCGATAGTGGAATCATTGAAAAGTCTTGAAAATGATGAGACCCTTTTAGTACAATCGGGAAAACCGGTTGGAATTTTTAGAACCCACACAGATGCACCGAGAGTTATAATTTCAAATTCCATGCTTGTCCCGGACTGGGCTACGTGGGATGAATTCAGAAGGTTAGAGAAACTTGGATTAACTATGTACGGACAAATGACTGCAGGAAGCTGGATTTATATCGGTACGCAAGGAATACTGCAGGGCACATATGAAACTTTCGCCGAGTGCGCCAACCAGCATTTTGGGGGTTCATTAAGCGGTAGACTTTTACTAACGGCAGGTCTTGGCGGAATGGGCGGTGCTCAGCCGCTTGCAGCTACTATGAACGGCGCTACTTTTCTCGGTATTGATGTTGATAAATCACGAATTGAAAAAAGACTTACTACTGGTTACATTGATAATATTACAGCGGATTATAATGAAGCTGTAAAGTTGGTTCTTGTTGCCAAAAAAAATAAAGAAGCCCTTTCGGTGGGGTTGATAGGAAATGCAGGTGAAATATTACCCAAACTATTGGCTAATAATATTATCCCGGATATAGTAACGGACCAAACCTCAGCACATGATACTTTGAACGGTTATGTCCCGATGAATATGAGCTTTGAAGAAGCACTGGCATTGCGGCAAAGTGATTCAGGGAAATATATAAAACTTGCAAAAGAAACTATCGTTACTCACGTTAAAGCAATGCTTGAATTCAAAAACAAGGGCTCGGTAGTTTTTGACTACGGAAACAATATTAGAGGAGAAGCAAAAGAAAACGGTGTTGAAAACGCTTTTGATATACCGGGATTTGTCCCCGAATATATCAGACCGTTGTTTTGCGACGGTAAAGGTCCCTTTAGATGGGCTGCCTTATCCGGTGATCCGAACGATATTTATGAAACCGACAAAGCTGTTTTAGAGACATTCCCGGAAGACAAAGCACTTGCAAGATGGATTAAAATGGCTCAAGAAAAAGTGCACTTTCAGGGATTGCCAACAAGGATCTGTTGGCTGGGTTACGGCGACCGTGCAAAAATGGGAAAGGTATTCAACGATCTCGTTGCTTCCGGCAAAGCAAAAGCTCCTATAGTTATAGGAAGAGACCATCTTGACTGCGGATCAGTGGCATCACCGTACAGGGAAACCGAAGGGATGATTGACGGCAGTGATGCAATAGCAGATTGGCCCATATTGAATGCATTACTAAATTCAATAGGAGGTGCTAGCTGGGTTTCCGTGCATCATGGCGGAGGAGTAGGCATGGGAAAATCTATTCATGCCGGAATGGTTATTGTAGCAGACGGGACTAAAGAAGCTGAAAAAAGATTGGAAAGAGTTTTAACTTACGATCCCGGTATGGGAATTTTGAGGCATGCCGATGCTGGTTATGAAAGAGCAATTAATAATGCAAAAATTCACGGCGTAAAAATACCGCTGATTAAATAAATTCATAATGGAGATAAAATGAAAGTATTAGTTGCCACTGAAAAGCCATTTGCTGCTGCGGCAGTAAATGAAATTAAATCTATAATTGAAAACGCAGGTTATAATTTTGAGCTACTCGAAAAATACGACAGCACGGAAAAATTATATAACGCTGTTAAAGATGCTAATGCTTTAATAGTTAGAAGCGATAAAATTACCAAGGATGTTATTGATAATGCCGGCGAGCTTAAAATTGTTGTTAGAGCCGGCGCAGGTTATGATAATGTTGATACCGGTTATGCAAAAGAAAAGGGTATCGTTGTAATGAACACTCCCGGTCAAAATTCAAATGCAGTTGCGGAATTAGCGTTAGGTATGATGGTTTATGCAGCCAGGGGTTTGTTCAACGGTAAATCAGGGAGCGAATTAAAAGGTAAAACATTGGGAATTCATGCATACGGTAATGTTGGTAAGCTGGTTGCCGTTATTGCAAAAGGTTTTGGGATGGAAGTTTCTGCATATGATCCGTTTATTCCGTCGGAAAAAATTGAAGAAGATGGTGTTAAAGTTTATAACTCGGCGGAAGAATTATATTCCAATAACCAGTACATCTCGCTTCACATTCCTGCTAATGAGCAGACAAAAAACTCAATCAATTATGAATTAATAAACAAAATGCCAAAAGGGGCAACAGTTGTGAACACAGCCCGTAAAGAAGTTGTAGATGAAGACTCGTTAGTAAAAGTATTAGAAGAAAGGGCTGACTTTGAATATTTGTCAGACATTGCGCCAAATAATGCAGGAGAACTTTTAGAGAAATTTGCAGGACGAGTTTATTTCACTCCTAAGAAAATGGGGGCCCAAACTGCAGAAGCTAATATAAATGCGGGTATCGCTGCTGCTAATCAAATAGTTATTTTCTTTAAGAACGGTGATACAACTTTTCAAGTAAATAAATAGAACTGCTGAATATAATAAACCAAGTTCCTTGAAGGAACTTGGTTTATACAAACTTAATATCAAACATATCATCAACAATATTGTGGTAATACGTAAGTTTAATTAATTCTTTTATTCCTTCTATTTCATTATCTGTTAAATCAAAATAGACTGAATTCAAATTCATCTTTATAAATTTCTTTATCTCCTCTTCATAATTAATTTTGTCCAGTATTTCATCGATTTTGTCTTCAACTTTATCGTCTAAATTTTCCAAAGAGGAATTAAATTTTTCAAGTGCTTCTTTTGACTCAGATGCAAATACAAAGTTAACATAAGGGAAGTCAATTAAGTCTGCAACCTGATCGGAGAAACTAAAGCCCTTGTTAAAGTTTCTTAAATCAAAATTTTCATTCCCAACAATTACATAATTTTTTTCTTCTTCTCTTTCGGTGTTCACATCTAAGACAACATTAGTATCAGTATCATATTTTTCTTTAAAGAGAATTTTGGTCAAAATTGCCTCGTTGGAAGATATATCGCCCTGCAGCAAAATTTCGGATAAAGGATTACCTTCCTGGTTAAAATAAATAAAAGAGTTTGATAAAATGTCATCAAATGAAATGGCAAATTTTTTAGAAATATAAAAATCTTGATGAGTAATTATATCACAAGTAGGAATTAAACCGATTGCATCATCACTTTGTTTAATTTCTTTACTAATCAATGAAGAAGCTAAAACTTCCAAACCGGATTTGATATTTTCCGGAAGCACCAAAGCGAAAATTGCAGCGTATAGGTTTTGGGGAATAATTATTTTCATTTCTTTAAAATAAAAAAGCCGCCCCTTAAAGCGGCTTTGATAAAAAATACTCTTTATTATCTAACGTTTTTGTCTTTAATTCTTGCGGCTTTACCGGATAATTTTCTTAAATAATATAATTTCGCTCTTCTAACTTTACCCTGTTTAAGTACGTCGATCTTAGCAATCTTAGGCGTATTGAAAGGGAATACTCTTTCAACACCAACGCCGCTCGATATTTTTCTTACGGTAAAAGATTTGCCATTTCCGCTTCCGCTTATTTTAATAACATCCCCTTCAAAAGGCTGAATTCTTTCTTTGTCGCCTTCAATAACTCTCACGTGTACTTTAATCCTATCTCCGGTATTAAACACCGGGAAATCTGTTCTTTCCTGATCTTTCACTAATTCGTTTAATTTATCCATCTTCTACTCCATAGTATTATTTTTTTTCCAAGTTTCAGTTAAAATTTTTGACTGTTCTTCTTTCCAGTCTTTAATTTTTTTTTCATTGCCGGAAAGCAAAACCTCCGGGACTTTCATCCCTTTATATTCCGAAGGCCTTGTAAAATAAGGCGCCTCCACCTTCATGCCGTCCATAAATGAATCATTTAATGCCGATTCACCGTCGTTTAATACGCCGGGAATTAATCTTATTATTGAATCAGCAATAACTAATGCAAGCAATTCACCGCCGCTTAAAATAAAATTACCGATTGAAATTTCATCGGTTGCAAACTTTTCTCTTACCCTGTCGTCAATTCCTTTGTAGTGGCCAGCAATTATAATAATATTTTTTGCCAGGGAGAATTTATTTGCATTAGTCTGATCATATATTTGGCCTTTCGGTGTTGTAAAAATTATATGATCGTATTTTCTTTCATCAATTAACTTTTCAATACATTCAAAGAACGGTTCCGGTTTAAGCAGCATTCCTGCGCCGCCGCCGAACGGTTTATCATCTATTTGTTTATGCTTATTATAAGCAAAATCTCTTAAGTTATGAACAACTATTTCCACAAGTTTACGGTCTTGAGCCCGCTTAAGAATACTTGTGTTTAATATACTCGTAAGAGAATCAGGAACAGCCGATATAATATCAATTCTGATCATTGGTAACTAATTCACAGCTATCGCTTAAAATTAACAATTTCTTTACCGGATCAAAACTCGATATGTTATTTTTCAATGCTGCGACATAAAATTCTTTCTTTACGTCATTTGCGATCACGTAAACATCATTTGCAGGTGATCTCAATACATCAATTAAAGAACCGATTACTTTTTCGTTCTGAATTACTTTACTTCCGATTAAGTCATGTATATAAAAAGTATCACCAGGAAGTTTTACAGATTCACTCTCTGGAACGTATATAAATTTTTCCACTAAGTGAACTGCATCTTCCTCGCAGTCAAAATTTTCAAACTTTATTACGAGTTCATTTTTGATGAAACCGGAATATTCTACAATAAATTTCCTTTTATCACCAAAAATATCAATAAAGACTGATTTCAAATTCCAAAATCTTTCAGGAAAGTCTGAATATGAAATCAGTCTTAAATACCCTTCCTTACTATACACGGAAACAACCTTAGCGATCAAGAAATAATTGAGCGAACTCAATTCTAATCAAGAATCTTTAAGATTGCCCGTTTGCCCTCTTTAGCTGCTATTGCAGTTAATAAGGTTCTCATAGCTTGAGCTGTTTTACCCTGTTTGCCAATTACTTTGCCAACATCTTCAGCGCCAACTTTGAGAGTTAACTCAATTGTCTTCTCATTTGGATTAGCTTCCTCAATGCCAACGCTTTCGGGATTATCAACAAGGTGTTTAGCGATAAACTCAATAAATTCTTTCATATGAGTACCTCTCTTTTTTTGAACCGGGTACTTTTTGTACGAGAACCTAAGAAAAAAAGAAATTAATCTGCTTTTTCTTCGGTCGAGTCTTCAGAAGCAGCACCCTTGACTTCCTCAGAATTTTTATTTTCAATCTCTTCAGACTCTATCTTGGCTTCTTCTTTTTTAACTTCTTTTTTGTTTTCGTTTAATTTAGCTAATTTTGCTTCTTGTTTTTTATTCCACTCATCCATTTGGTTTGCTATTTCTTCTTCTGATAAACCTTTCTGGATTAAGTTCTTTTTTAATATAATTCCTTTTTTAGAGAGAATATTCTTCACAGTATTTGTTGGTTGAGCACCAACCCCTAACCAGTATAACGCACGCTCTTCTTTTATTTCCATTGTAGCAGGATTTGTTTTTGGATTGTATAATCCTATCGCCTCAATAAACCTTCCATCTCTCGGAGAACGGATGTCTGCAGCAACAACCTTGTAAATAGGTTGTCTTTTCTTACCCATTCTTCGTAATCTTAACTTAACAGCCAAATTTAATTTACCTCCAGTTATTTATTTTCTAATTAAATCTCAAATTTTTCATAGCTTTTAATTGCTTAGCGTTTTTACCGCCAAACATTTTCATCATCTTCTGCATTTCTTTAAACTGCTTCATCAACCTGTTCACATCCTGAATTGAATTGCCGCTTCCCCTGGCAATCCTTTTTCTTCTACTTCCATTCAGTATTTTCGGATTGCTTCTTTCAACTTTAGTCATTGATTGAATTATTGATTCAACCCTAACAAGCTGCTTATCATCAACGTCCGTATTTTTTAATGCAGAACTAATTCCGGGAACCATACCAAGCAGTGACTTTAAAGAACCCATCTTCTTAATCATTTTTATTTGTTTAAGAAAGTCCTCAAAATCAAATTTATTGGACATCAGTTTCTTTTCAAGATCTTCTGCTTCCTTTTCATCAAACTGCTGCTGGGCTTTTTCAACAAGAGAGACTACGTCGCCCTTACCAAGAATTCTTGAAGCCAATCTATCAGGGTGAAAGACTTCAATTGAATCAAGTTTTTCGCCAAGACTTACGAACTTAATCGGCTTATTAACAACAGCTTTAATTGAAAGAGCACAACCGCCCCTGGAATCACCATCAAGTTTTGTAAGAACAATACCATCAAAATCCACCCTATCGTGAAAAGCTTTAGCAGAGTTCACAGCATCCTGCCCGGTCATAGAATCAACAACAAACAAAGTTTCTGTAGGTCTAACTTTAGCTTTTATCGATTCAACCTCGCTCATCAAATCTTCATCAACATGAAGCCTGCCGGCAGTGTCAATTATGATTGTATCAAGCCCGTTTTCCTTTGCATATCTTACGGACTCCTCAGCAATTCTTATCGGTTTCTTTGAACCATCAATTGTAAAGACAGGTACATCAATCTGTACACCCAAAGTTTTTAATTGGTCTATTGCGGCAGGTCTGTAAACGTCAGCGGCTGTAAGAAGAACTTTCCTTTTTGTGCTCTTCAAGTATTTGGCCAGCTTAGAACTAAACGTTGTTTTACCGGACCCCTGCAAACCAACCATTAAAATAACCGTAGGATCGCTTGGATTTATTTTTAGTTCTTTATTTACACCTCCCATCAAATCAGTTAATTCATCAAAAATAATTTTCGTGATTAACTGCCCGGGAGTTACAGAAGTAAGGACTTCTTTTCCAAGCGCTTTTTGCTTTACATCATCAATAAATTGCTTAGCAACTTTGTAATTAACATCAGCATCTAAAAGAACACGTCGAATTTCTCTTAGGGTATCTGATATATTATTCTCAGTTAATCTACCCTGACCTATTACTTTTTTTAATGTCTTCTCAAATTTTAAAGTTAAATCTTCAAGCATTATTTTAATAAGTTAAGATAATAAATAATTTGTTTATTTCAAATAATTTAAAACTATTCATTTTTTAAAGCATCAGCCCCACTAACAATTTCAAGTATCTCTGTTGTAATAGATGCTTGTCTTGCTTTATTATAGTTTATCTTTAACATTCTAATTAATTCATGCGCATTCTCTGTTGCCATATCCATTGCAGTCATTCTGGCACCAAGTTCGGCGGCATAAGATTCAAGTAAAATGTTCCACATCTGTGAATTCAAATATCTCGGAATAAGAGAATTAATAATATGCATTTTGTCAGGTTCATAAATGTAATCTGCATTTATTTCTTCAACATTTTCTGAAGCCGAAGGTTTAACCGGTAAAAGCTGCTTCACTGTTAAGTTTTGTTGAACAACCGATTTGAATTCGTTATAAACAATCAATACCAAATCATAGTGATTATCTAAAAATTTCTGTTTAATATCATTATTTACTTTTACAACAAAATCAAATTTTAGTCCCGAAAAAATTCCGATTTCGCTTGAAACAACATTATAATTTCTTTTTGTAAAATATTCGTTCCCTCTTTTTCCGATACAATACAAATCTACATTTTCATTTTCATAAAACTCATTGTATTCCGTTTTTATCAATTCTTCAGTTCTGCGGATTACATTCATATTAAAAGCGCCGCACAACCCCCTATCAGATGTAACAACAAATATTGCGATCCGTTTGGTTTCTCTAGTTTCTATGAAAGGATTATCAATGTTCTTTTCTATGGCAAAAAGATTTGACAAGACTTCGGAAATCTTTCTTGAATAAGGCCTCGCAGTTATAATGTTTTCCTGTGCTCTTCGCAATCTTGCAGCTGCAACCATTTTCATTGCTTTAGTTATCTGCTGGGTATTTTGAACACCTATAATTCTTCTTTTAATATCTCTTAAAGTAGCCATATTTTTCTCTTGTTTATATAAAAAACCAATTCACAGGTTAAAACTTCAACCAGGAATTGGTAAAATCAGCTTTCTCAATTTCTTTATTTTTCGCTTTTCTGAAATTTGTTTAGAAAATCAGAAATTCCCGATTTTAGTTTTTCTACAGTTTCATCGTTTAGCTTTTTAGACGTTCTTATGTCTTCATAAGTCTCAGGTGATTTCAATTCAAGATATTCGTGCAATTCTTTTTCGAATCTTTTTACATCGCTTAAAGGAATAGTTTCGAGAAAATCATTTGTTCCTGCAAATACGCTTACTACCTGTTTCTCTACAGGTGTTGGGGCATACTGGCCTTGTTTTAATAACTCAACAAGCCTTGCGCCTTTTGCCAATGTTCGTTGAGTAGCTTTATCCAAATCAGATCCGAATTTAGCAAATGCTTCCAGTTCCCTGTATTGAGCTAAATCTAATTTTAATGAACCAGCAACTTTTTTCATCGCTTTAATTTGTGCATTACCACCCACACGTGATACTGAAATACCTACGTTAATAGCCGGACGAACACCTGCGTTAAATAAATTTGGTTCGAGATAAATCTGGCCGTCAGTAATAGAAATAACGTTTGTCGGGATATAAGCTGAAACGTCACCCTGCTGGGTTTCAATAATAGGCAAAGCTGTTAAGCTTCCGCCGCCTAATTCATCACTTAATTTTGAAGCTCTTTCAAGTAACCTTGAGTGTAAGTAAAACACATCACCGGGATAAGCTTCACGTCCCGGAGGTCTTCTTAACAATAATGAAAGCTCACGGTAGGCCACAGCTTGTTTTGACAAATCATCATAAATACAAAGTGAATGTTTCCCGTTATCTCTAAAAAATTCTCCTAAAGTTGCTCCTGAATAAGGAGAAATGTATTGTAACGGTGCAGGAGTTGATGCAGGTGCCGATACTATTGTAGTATATTCCATTGCACCGTGTTCTTCAAGTTTAGCAACTACCTGCGCAATAGTTGAATTTTTTTGTCCTGTAGCAACATAAATACAATAAACAGGCTCAACACCGTATTTCTTTGCTTCTTCAGTGTGAGTCCATTTTTGGTTTATAATAGTATCAATAGCTACAGCTGTTTTACCTGTCTGCCTGTCTCCTATTATTAATTCTCTTTGTCCTCTTCCGATAGGAATCATTGCATCGATAGCGCAAATACCGGTTTGCAGAGGTTCTTTCACAGGTTGTCTTTCAACAATACCTAATGCTTTTCTTTCAATTGGCATATATTTGTCAAACTCAATAGGGCCTTTACCATCAACCGGTTCTCCCAAAGGGTTCACAACTCTACCCAAAAGCTTTTCACCTACAGGGAACGAAGCAACACGTTTGGTTCTTTTAACCTGATCTCCTTCTTTAATTAAAGCACTTTCGCCAAAGAGCACACAGCCAACGCTGTCTTCTTCAAGGTTTAGTACCATTCCCATCACATTATTCGGAAATTCTACAAGCTCACTTGCCATTACTTCAGAAAGCCCGTAAATCCGGGCAATACCGTCACCCACCTGCAAAACAGTTCCAACATCATAAACCTCAACTTCACTTTCAAAGCCTGATAATTGTTTCCTTAATATTGCAGAGACTTCATCGGGTCTTACTTCTGCCATTTTTTTTTCCTTAAAAATTTTTATACAGTTTTACTTAATAAAGTTTTTTTCAGCGAACTTAGCTGATTGGAAACTGACGCATCCCAAACTTTATCACCAATTTTAATTTTAAAACCACCGATCAAGCTTTCTTTTACTTTATAATCAGCTTTAATTTTTTTACCGGTGTATTCTTTTAATT
This sequence comes from Ignavibacteria bacterium, assembly GCA_050117315.1. Lineage (GTDB taxonomy): Bacteria > Bacteroidota > Ignavibacteria > Ignavibacteriales > Melioribacteraceae > JANQIV01. The sequence continues at coordinate 57,124 of JASFMY010000011.1, read as the reverse complement.
TTTCCGCCAGATCATTTTTCATATCTTCGCTAATATCAACAGCACAATAGATTTCAGCATTTGCAATTCCGAGCTTGGCATCACGTAAATCAACAAATCTTCTTAAAATGCTGAAAAGTAAATCATCTCTATTTTTGTCGATAACAAATTTTATAAAATTCAGAGAATCTGTTTTAATATGCTGAGAAAAAATTTCTTCCAGTATTACTGTTTTTTTTGCCTGGTCAATAACCGGGCTTGAGATAATATTTCTCAATTCTTTTGATTTTGAAAAAGTATTATACACAAATTCAATATCATTAGATATTTGCTCAAAAGAGTCTTTCTCCTCTGCAAGCTGCATAAGCGCAACAGCATATCTACTTGAAACGTTGTATTCCAGCATAATTAATTCTTTGGCAAATTATCAATTAATTCGTTAACAATTTTTTTGTGCTTATTGCCGTCAAGGCTTTCGCGGATAATTTTCTCAGCGGCATTAACTGCTATTTCAGCTACCTGCTCACGCAAACTGTTCATGGCTTCTTTATTTTTTCTTTCAATTTCAGCCACTGCATCATCAATCATTTTCTTTGTCTTTTCATTGGTTTCTTCAATTTTCTGGCTCTGCAGTTTCTCAGCCAATTCTCTTGCCTGGCCAATTATCTTTTGTGCTTCTTCATCTGCTTTTGCCATACTGGCTTTGTTATCTTCAATTAATCTCTCAGTTTCTTTTTGAGCAGTTTCAGCTTTTTCCATTTGTTCTTTTATGAAAGACTCTCTTTGATTTAATGAATTTAAGATAGGCTTCCACGCAAGTTTCTTCAATATCAGCAATAAAAAAACAAATGTAACAACTGTCCAAATTATGAGTCCCGGATTAACATCCAATAACCCGCCCTGTGGTCCTTCACCGCTAATAAAAGCTAACATAGCTACGTTTAAAATAGCTGCCATCATATATTCCTTTAGTTAATTATAAAAACCGGAGTGCAGAAAATACACTCCTAAAAATTATTTAAGGGCTAAAAGAATACAAATAACTAAAGCAAATAATGAAATGCCTTCAATAAGCGCAGCGGCAATAATCATAGATGTTCTAATATCACCTCCTGCTTCAGGCTGACGCCCGCTTGCTTCCATCGCAGAACTTGCTAATTTACCAATCCCAAATGCACCACCGATAACTGTAAGAGCTGCTCCAAATCCGGCTGCTAAATATGCGTAATCCATTTATTTCCTCCTTTATAATAAAATATATAATTAATGATCCTGATGAACCGCCATTCCTATAAACAATGACGAAAGCATGGTAAAAATATATGCTTGAATTAATGCAACCAATATTTCTAACAGATATATAAATAATGCGAATGCTATAGACACAGGAACAACGATATAAGTATGTAAAATAAATATTAAACCGAGTAACGCTAAAATGACAATGTGGCCTGCGGTCATATTGGCAAATAATCTTATTGCCAAAGCAAAAGGCTTAGTGAACAAACCTAGAAGCTCCACTACAAACATTATAGGCAACAACCATGCCGGCACCCCGTGAGGTATTAAACCTTTAAAGTAACCAAATAAACCGTTCTTCAAAATACCGCCAATTTGAATAACAAAAAACGAAATAACCGCAAGCGTTGAAGTAACTGCTATGTTGCTGGTCGCCGTAGCCCCGTAGGGTAGCAATCCTAAAAAGTTACATGTTAAAATGAAAAAGAAAACAGTTAGTAAATAAGGTAGGAATCTCTCATACCCCTTACCAATAGTAGGTTTAGCAATTTCATCTCTTACAAAAATTACAAGTATCTCCAAGAAATTGGTAATCCCCTTTGGAATAAGCGATTTCTTGTAGGACTTAGTTGCTGCTCTTAATCCCAAATAAATTAAGAGGCAAGCAATCCACATGAAAATTACGTGCTTGGTTATGGAGACATCAATTCCAAATAAGTGAAAGGAAGGGAGATGTAAGTTGAAAAACGGAAGTTCCAGCTCATACGAATCTAAAATATGATGTATCAACCATCCCGTATCGCTACTACCACTTTCCGCAACTTTTGCCGTATCACTAACAGCAGTAACAGTATCAAATATCATTTATCTTCTGCAAATCCTTTATTATTCAAACCAGCTTTTTTTCTAAAAAAATCAACTTCAATAATAAGAAAAACAAAATAAAAAATAAAGAAAGTAAATATAAAGCCATATTTGTCAATATTCAAGAACTTAAAGAAAATAAAAATGGTGCCGACTACCAGAAACAATCTCAAACCCATCCCCCCAAGATTCATTAACAAAAATGATTTATTATTTTTCTTATACGAAAGTTGATACAGCATTAGGGCAAGGAAGGTATTTACCATGTTTAAAAGCCCTGCATACAAAGTTGCATTAAGATTATGCTGGTCTATTAAATCCTGCCAGAATAAAACCGCTATAATTAAATACCCTGTTAAAAATATGATTATTATCTGATTAATCTTTTTCTTCATTTTGGCTTTTTTTATTTAACCTAAACACAGTTTTTATAAAATTATATAATCCCGCAAAAGAACCAAATAATAAAAAAATAATTGTTAAAACAGGAAAAATCTCAAATTTTTCATCTAACCATTTCCCCAGAAAAAACATTAATATTACTGTTGCAGCGAGTTGTGTTCCCAGGCCAAGATAAGGACCAACATCTTTGTAAATTTTTGATATCTTGTCGGACGGCTCAGCCATACATAATTATTGTGTCAATAAGTCTTGTTGTTGATGAGGTACTCCCATTGTAGATCTTCCGTTAAATTTAGCCCCTGATTCCACTACCAAAATTTTAGTATTTATATCCCCACTTATTTCGGAGCTTGATTCCATGATTAATTTTTCCGAAGAGTTTAAAGTTCCTTCCACTTTCCCGCTGATTGTAATATTAGTAGCCTTAATTTCGCCTTTCAAATCTGAATTATCACCCAAAGTTAAATTTCCATTTACAGTAACATCACCAATCACTTTGCCGTCAATTCTCACATTTCCTTCGCTAAAAATATTGCCTTCAATTTTGATCCCATTACTTAAAATACTTACATCCTCAATTACAGAATTGTTGGATTTTGCCATTGAAACTCACCTTAAATTTTTATTCGGAAAATGTAATTTAATTAATTTATCAGTAAATGTTTATCAAATGTTTTTTAGGATTTACCGGTTTTCCGTTAAACCATAATTCAAAATGCAGGTGCGGTCCTGTTGATTTTGATCCCGAATTTCCACTTAGAGCAATTACTTCTCCCTGTTTAACAACTTCACGTTCTTTTTTAATCAAAACCGAACAATGATGATATTTAGATATATAATTATTTCTGTGTTCAATAATTATTGTATTTCCATATCCGGTGACATAATCCGAAAAGATTACCAACCCACCTGCTGCTGCCGAAACCGGAGTTCCCGTTTTCACACCGAAATCAATCCCCATATGTCCTTTCTCGGGCTGAAATTCCTTGGTAATAATTCCATTGATTGGCTTCATAAAAAATAAAGTTTCTTGTTTTTGATTGCTCTCTTTTTCTCCGTCAATTATATTCCAAAATTCTCTAAATGCTTTTAATATATTGCCTTCGCCGGGTATTACGGTTTTTGAATCGTATCTTAAAGAATCATAAATTGTAGAGGTTGAATCAAGAGAATCAATGCCTGCTAATATAATTGCGTATTGAAGCTTTCTGTTTGTAGAAGCAAGCCTTCCTATTTCATTTGACAAGAAAACTATTTTCTTCTCTAACTGTTCTATCCTTTTTTTTTGAACATTGAGTTCTTCATTTTCCAAGATAAAAATTACTTCTTTTGCAGGTGTAAGTGCAAAGATTGTGATGACAATTACGGAAATAATGAAGGTATAAATCCCCAATATGCCGAGTAATGTTCCTAAATTTATTTTATAACGCTTTGTTTGAATTACAGGCAAATTCGGCGTTACGTAGATTGAGGATTTTTTTAGACGGTTGAAATCAAATAAGCTCATTGCAAAAACTGTTTTTGCAAATATAATAATTATTTTTCATTTACTCTTGCATCAATTTGCTTTTAATCTCATTAAAAACAAAATCGGGCAGTAACTTATAACCACAGGAAAAGGTTTTTTCAGGACATTTGTTATATCCGTGTATTCCGCATGGCTTACAATCCAAATCATTAAAACTAATTGAAAGACTGTTCTTATTGTAGGGATAAAATCCAAACTCCGGTACCGTTGAACAATACAAAGTTGCAGATGGAATTCCCGCACACATTGCCATATGTGTCGGTGCGCTGTCGTTACACATCAAAAACTTACAGACTGTAAGTAAATATATACTTTCTATTATAGATAATTTCCCTATAAAAGAGTGGATATTGTTTGATAATCCAAGTAACTCGGATTCAAACCGGAGTTCGCTTTTACTACCTATCAACACGATATATTTTCCATGTTCAATAAATTTTATTATTAACTCTTTAAAGTACTCCAACGGATACTCTTTTGTTTTCCAAACAGAACCGGGAGCAATTGCAATAAATTCCTTTTTTTCGGGGTTTGGAATTTTTTTTAATATTTCCTCTTTCTTTTTAGCATCTACTAAAATCTCGGGTTTGATTTTCCAATCATTCTCAAAATCAATTAATTTTAGATTTCTTTTTACTTCATGATCAGTTTTAATATACTTAATCTTTTTTTTATAAACGAAATTAAGTGCTGCGTTATTGAATCCGGTTGTGTTTTTTACTTTGGAAAGAAAAATTATAATTGATGTTCTGAAAGACTTATGCGGTGAAATGATTTGAGTATATTCTTTCCTCTTAATAAACTTGGCAAGATTTATTAAATCAAGTATTGATTTCTGTTTATTCTTTTTATCATAAACAATTGCAGCATTTACATATGGGCTGGCATTAAAAATTTCTTCTGTTGGAGGAATACATAAAACATCGATAATAGGTTTCTGATTTTTTTCGTAAAGCTTTTGAATTAACGGAAGAGTTAAAATTGCATCACCTAGAAATGCAGTTTGAATAACCAAAATCTTTTGAACCATTTGCTAATATTTCCAAATGTTATGCATCCAGAACCATTGTTCCGGAAACTTACGAATATACTTTTCCAATATACTCATATAAGTTTGATTTATCATGTGGACTTTTTCTTCTTTTGATCCTGTGAAATTCTGGTATTTAATTTCTTCAACATAGTTTATGAATTTATTTTCTTCCATCCTGACTACAAAGTTAGCAAAGATTGGAACATTTGCCTTTAACGCTATTTCTGCTGTTCCAGAAAAAACTGAGGTGTCCCTGTTAAAGAACTTAACCTTGTCTCCATCTATTGGACCTCTTTGATCGCCGACAACTCCAACAATTTTTTTTTCTTTTACCGCTTTATATATTTCTCTTACCGACGGTCCTAAGTGTATTACTTTGTTTCCGTGTTTTTGTCTCATGTTATCAATCCACCTGGAAACAAATTCATTTCTTTGTGCTTTAGCCAAAACAGTTAACGGTATATCAAGTTGACTCCCTGCCGAAACTGCTCCTATTTCCCAATTCCCGAAATGAGCAGTTAGCAATATTGCACCGTTGGCAAACCTATTTTGCTCATTTAATTCAGCTAAATTGGAATTGTCTACTATTTCAAAAAGTTCATTTTTGCTTAAGCTAGGTATACAAAAAATTTCTGCTAACAGTTTTCCGAAACTTTTGTAATTTTTTTCGGCTAAATTGTGGATATCCCGATTAGAAAAATCCGGGAAAGCAAGTTGTAAATTTTTAGTTACAACGTTTCGCCGGATTTTTAATAATGAATAAAAAATAAATGCTATTAAATTTCCAAAAAATCTTGTATTGGAAAAACCCAAAAGAGCAATTACTTTTTGAAAAATTATAAATATTATATATTCAACAACATTTTGAACATTCATCAAAAAACTTATTCTTGAATTCTCCTGATCCAATTCCCATCCGATAATTCGCCTCTTTTTGTAGAATGAAGCAGCTCATAATTGGAAAATCCCGTTACGTCGCCGAAGATAAATTCAACCCCTCCTTCAATTGAATTATAAAACCATTTTTCGTATGGTTTAAGCTCCTTTTCGCTGGGATAACGATCTAATAAGTCAGGTTCGCCATATAACAAATAAACTCTTCCACGATCGGATTTATATCCGTCTTTAAATTGATGCCCAAAATTCCTATTAGCATACTCAACTCTTTGCATGTATTCTTCTTTAAATTCGTTTCTTGGTGTCTCTAACCGCGTATCTCTTCTTGCCCAAAAATTGTATAAGAACTCTCTCTTTGCTTCAATCATCCCCAATTTTTCGTATTGGTCCTTTTCAGCCTCAGTAGCAATATATTTAACATAATCAAACATTTGGTCGCATTCATCCTTGGTATAAACTCCAAATTCGCTACTCATATAACCACCTTGTGCAACGATAGTCTCCGATTCATCGACAACTCCTTCATTATAAAGATAGAATTTTTTGTTTGACAGGTAAGCTTTTTGGGTAGTCGTATCAACAAGTGCAAGCATAAAATTATAACTTCCGGTCGGATATTTTTTTAGGTTTAGTACTCCGCACTCTACACTTGATTTCTGTTTCCCGGAGATCATTTTGGTATTTTTATAAATTAATGAGCCCCTATTGTTATATAATAACTTATCCAAACGTAAAGCTGAGTTGCTACTTGTTTTTTGTAAATTGTATAATTCCGAATAATAAAATAAAACCGGCGAATTTTCACTGTAGACCATTGACGGGTTTGGAATTACTTCGAACGTATTCTTATAAAAAATTGACTCTTTATTTGATGAATCTTTTATAATATTCGATGAAAGCTGAATATCGCTTATGACGTATTGGTCTGCCGGAAAGGCATTTATCTCTAATCTGTCAGTTATTCTCTTCTTTCTTTCAGCATGGGAGAAGTCTCTTCCTTCCACTACTAACTCATAAATCCCCTCGGGTACAACTATACTCACCAGACCGACCAAGTCTGTATTTATTATCCCCGCGGTATCCGGTAGAATATTTTGAACTTTCCAATCTTTCATAACATAATATTCTCCGGTAGCTGAATCCTTTAATTCAATATGAATAATCCCTTTGACCAAGTATCCTTCGTTAGTTTTCTCAATTGTGAGATCATTTTGTGCAAATGAATAATAAATTTCAAGGAATACGGAATTAGAATCATATTTAAATCTTGCATAGTCGAACTCAAAGGCAAGCAGTTCTTGCGCATAGTTAGCACTGAAATTAGTTAGTAAGCATATTAGAGAAAATATTATCAATTTTTTCATAGTTATATCTTAATCCTAATTTTGGGAATAAATTTAATTATTATAAATAATTTTAACAATGTCATTATTTAGCGCTTAAAAACAGACGTATGGAGACAAAAAAATAAAAAATAAGCCCTCAAAATGAGGGCTTATCACGTGTATTTATAAAATTAAACAGATTTCAGAATCCTAATCCAACTGTAAATACATGATTATCGTCAAAGAAATCTGCTTGTCTATAGGCATAATCAATTTGAATAGATGCATCACCAAGATTATAATTCAATCCTGCACCAGCAGTTAGCCCATAAATATTTTCATCTTCTGTTACGTCTGCCATATAGTCGTAACCGCCTCTAACGAAAAATAGATTATCGTAAGTATATTCAGCACCGATTCTATACTCATCGCCTAGGAAGTTATTATTTTGAAAAGAACCTGAAAATTCAATTGAGTTCATTTCATTCATATTTATTGAATATCCAAGTCCTAATTCCAGACTTGATGGTAAATCAAATTTAGCTGCATCAATTTCTAAAAATGAAGTACCCCTACTTTGGCCTTGTGCAGTAGCTTCAACATACAAAGCGGAACCTCCAAACTCCATTTGAGGACCAACGTTTTTTAGGACAAATGCAATGTCAAGACCATCAATATTTCCTAAATTCTGATAAGCAATACCTACATTAAAGGCAAAACCCGTAGCAGAGACACGGTCAATTTCTTCACTTACATAGTTAGCAGTTAGACCCACAGAAATTCTATCACTTAACTGCTTAGCATAAGTAAACCCAATTGTCATATAGTTCGGGGTATAAGTCTGGCCTGTTCCATCCGGATTTTCATTAGTCGTTACGGGAATTTCATCAAATGCTAAAGATTTTATTGTAAGAGCAATTGAGCCAAAACCTTCAATACTGGTTGAAACAGCTCCATACTCAATCCCGATATCAGCAATGTATGACATATGCGAAAAGAATACTTCTGAATTATAGTTACCTACTGCCAAGTTAGCGGGATTCCAGTAAACGGATTCCAATCCATAAGAATTAGTTAAAGTGGCTCCACCCATAGCAATACCACGGGCTCCAACAGGAATTAATAATTCAGTAGCACCGGCTGTACCATTCCGTTCTCCCCCGCTTGCAAATATACTACATGTGATTGCAAGAAAGGCAATAATGGTATAAAATAATTTATTGATTTTTTTCATTTTCAATCTCCTTTAAATGTTAACAACTAAAATCTATCAAGAAATTGTTGTTCTTGAATAATTCCTACTTTGAGAATTTTTTCTTTTCCCAAATTAGGCATATCAATATGCAGAATATACATGCCGCTGGCTACAGGCAATCCTGATTCATTTGTTAAATCCCACTTATCGAATTGGCTAGTAGCATCGTTATGATTAATAGTTTTAACTAATTGGCCTGCTAAATTGAATATTCTTATGGTTGCAACATCCGGTAAATGACTGATTGTTACAAATCTCTGATATTTGTTTATTTCTAGCGAATTATAGCCGTAATACGGATTCGGAAATACATTTATTTTTTCAACATCCTCTTTAGCAAGTTCGCTGTCTGTTGTTGTTGCAGCAGGAGCTGTAAATCCGTAGGTATCTTTTCCTACCTGAAATGGATTGGCATAACTCACCGTAACAACATCTCCTACTTCATAATTTGTAGAATAAAATACTAAAACCCACGTAGCATCATCATTTACATCCGTTGGAGTTGGGTTCTCTCCATCATAATCTGAGTTAACAATAATAGCATACATTCTATTTTCAAGATTCCAGGCATAAAACGGATTATCTGTTGAACTCTGCATACGATCTCTAAATACCAAGTTTACTTGTCTTGGGTTATCGGGATCATCTACGTTCCAAACTTCAAAAGGAATTCGTATTAGAAACGGATCGGAACTTCCAGGATTTGGGTTAAGAGGATGGTTTGGCAAAGAATTATCATCTAAGCCCTTAAATATAGTTCCCATCTGACCACCACTAGAAACTAGAATAAGAGTATCAGTTCCTGTTACAACAGTGTCCAACACCCCTGTAAATTTTAATTCATAATCTTGTTGTAAAATATCAATTTCACTCGTCCCAATTTCAAAATTTTCTATTGCCCAACTTGTGGCTACACCGGAAAAAATAGTATAGTTAGAAATGTCAAGACCATCAGTATTGGCACTATGATTACTAACTAACTGAGTTGTAGAACCAGATGCTCTCGTAATTTCAATAGTGTTAAATTCTATAGGAGCATCGTAGCTTCCCTGTTTTATCGATACTTGCAGTCCGTCAATAATCTGGTCAGAATTTTCTCCAACATTAGACCCTAAAATCGGGCTTGAAGAAGAACCGCCGGGCCCAACACCCGCATAAATATCAATTTCTTCTAATATTGTTTGATCTTCCAGAACATCTTCACCAGTACTTACATTTCTAACATTCCAGTGATATTGAGATTCAAAAGCATATGCTTCTTCAGTAATTGTACAAACACCGGTTGCATTTACAACAATAGCATCTACAATTCCATATGCTTCGCAAGTTTCTGCATTATCAGGATCTGCACAAAAAAGGGTTGCCCAACCATCATCATAAACTATAAAATCTACATCTAAAGGTAAATCAACTGTATTAATATTAACTATAATTGTTTCACCACCACAAAAATACCCACCACCGGTCATGTCTTCTTCAGATTCAACTTTATGCCCGAAAACTACAGAATTTGTTTCTTCATCAATAATAGCTTCAGCTCCAAGACCATCTGCACTATTAATTTGAACATATGATGGGAATGTCAGTTCAACACCTTCTGCGCAATTATAATCTGGTGAAACCAAATCAAGAGTAAATGTTAAATCTCTGGTTCCAGCAGTTGGTGAAGTTATTGAGATACCAGTAATGGTGGATTGCGAAACATCACCAGGTTTATTGAGTGATTTACCCACAGAATCCGGATAATTTGTTTCTTTCCAAATGCCATCAAAATCCATATAATAATGTTGTTGATTAAAGTAAACTTCGTATTCGTCCCCGGTAACTAGTGAAGGGTCAACAACTTTAACTTCAACAGTGGCATTTGCCGTGCCTGTCGTATGTTCTACTTCAAGCCCTTCTTCCACTTCAGCATAATACCTTACGCCCGGGTCTGTTGCATGTGGATAAATTTCAATTATGTCAAGCGCATTTTCAATTGTATTTGGGACAATATCCAAATCCGAATTATAAGTATATGAAGTTACTGCAAAGTAATAAGGGTTACCATTTCTTAAAGGAATATTGCTGTTAAGTGCATCATCCGTTATTTCGATATATCTTTTAATTCCCGTATCATTACCAAATTGAAGTACTTTGTCAAGGACTGTCCCACCATCGCTATCGAATTCAGGACCTATAATTTTACTAATACCATCTATTATATCATAAGTTGCGATTCGTTTAGCATCTTCTAGCGCTGTTGATTCAGACTCTAATTGATAAATATTATATCCTTGAAATTCATAGCCTTTTTCGTTAAAAGTTTCCGTTGCTGTATAAGCTTCAACGTCGAGGCCCCAATTAAGAATTATCTTCTGGTCTAATTCTGTAACTTCAACTTGTGGAGCAGGAGCAGGATTAGCTACTTCGAAAAAGTTATCATACAATGCTTGTGCTTCCTGATCATAAAACTTTAACAAACTAAGTGCACTTAGTCTATCAACACCTTCAGATGCCCCGGCAGCAATTTGAGCAACAACAACTTCTTGTGTGTCCCCATAAGCCATTTCAAATGGTCCGGAGCATAACCCTATTCTTCTATCGCCAGGGTTTGAGTCAACCCAACCTGTACCTGCAACCGGATCTCCAGCAAGTGTAAATTTAGTTTCTTCTCCTGTAATGGGATCTTTAAAAGGATCACCGGTTGTACTAATATAACCTCTTAATAATCTATAGAATTCAATTGTACCGAGATATTCACCTTGCGACGGATCAGCATATATGTCATCACTATTAATAAAGAAATAGTAAGTAGTCATCGGAAGATTTTTCTTATCTTGCACCACAGCCCCTTTAAATATACCCTCTTCGCCGGGAGCATCAACAATTGGGCCTTGGAAAAAGTCAAAACCTGCCGCAGGGGGTGTATCTTCATATTGTTCATCAGTAGCAAATCCATTATAAATGAATCCCAAGCTTAAAGATGTATCACATCCAGCCAAATCATCACCAGATCCACCAAGATCGGGATCCGACCATTGTGATACATACATATCCTTAAATGTTCTTTGTTCGCTGTTTTTATTAATCAATATATATTTTCTAAAAATCATATTTCCCAGGGCGCCGGTTCTGTTATATGCCCAAGCAGTAAATTGCATTTCAATACCTAATGGCTGCGAACCATATAAGTATACAGTAGCATCAGCATTAAGGTCGTTTGCTACAAACCAAACGGTCTGGTCGGCTCCGGGAAATCCCGGAATATCTACGTTAGGGTCATATGATCCATTGCCGTCAACATCTTCGTAAGGTGCTCCGTCCTCTGCAGGCCATCCGAACCAATCATCTTCATATTGTTGATAAACAGCACTTTCGGACACCCCAATATCTTCTGCGTCGCTTTCTAAATCAGCAGTAGCATAGTCCGGCCTTACTCTGTAAATCCGAACATTATCGGCATTTCCATCTTCGGCGGAACCATCATCCTCAATTCTACCTGCTTGCAAACCATGTCTATAAGCAGAACCGCCAACTCTTATAGAATCGTCGCCTGTGTAATCGCTTAAGACACACCCCCAAACAAGGCCAGATTCAAAGAATGCTTTATCATTGCTGCCTTTAGGATATTCAAAGCCTGAATCAGAACCATCATAATCACTATCACCATTGTTAACAAAATAGGTGGAAATTCTATTGATATTTAATTTTGTTTCTGCAGGGGAACCAGTTGTTTTCTTAAGCCCTCCGCCTTTCTCACCCTTTGCATAGTTATTGTTAACAAACCCAATAACTAAAAGAGGGAAAAGAATATAAAGCAAATTTTTTATTATATTTTTTTTCATATTTCAATAAACTCCTAAAATATTATAGTTTAACTACAATAAATATTTTTTTAATATTCTAACCTGAAGCCAAGTCTGATTTGACGAGGCGGGCCATATAGAAAACCGGTTGTATTAAAAGCTGTACCATCGTTAAAAACTCCCAAACCTTCCTGGTAATCAATTTGAATGGCATTATAAACATCTATATAGATATCGCCATACTGCTCAACCAAACCTTCAAGAATTTGAGGATCACTAATATATCCGTCATCATCAGCAGAACCGGTTCTTAAGAAAACATTTTGTATATTTTCAGCATCAAGCAAGTTTATAACCTGCAAATAAATATTTGCCGAAAGGTCATCTAATATATTAAAGCTTTTATCTATTCTTAAATCCAACTGAAAAGTAGAAGGAGTGGACGAAGAATTTAACGGTTCAAGTGCACGTCTAAACCTTGCATCTGTTTCTGCTTGTAAATCTTGACCTTCGCCTAAGGTGTATGGATGCCCAGAATCAAATTTACCTAAAACAGAAACACCAAAATCATGTAAAGGTAAAGGACCGTCATCCGGACCAAAGCGGTAATCCACACTGAAATTACCTGTTACTGCTTTATTAAATGTTAAAGGCGCTACATACTGAGGGACAAAAATATTACCTTCTATAGGAGCACCAACTATACCGGCATTAGCATAAGGGTTTGATCCCGTACCTTGCGCATCCTGGAAAGAAATTGATCCATTAAATGCTATTCTTTGATGCCTGCGCATATTTACACTAATCTCAACACCCTTAATCGTTGAAAAGTCTCCGTTTGTTAATGTGGCATAGTCGTTAAATGGCGAACCAGGCACAGTCTCCTGTAGTATGTAAACAACATTGCCTTTTATATCTTTGTAATAACCGGTAATATCAAAAGACATGTAATCTGTCAGTTGCTGGGTAAAGCCAAGTTCATATTGTGTTGTACGTGTTGGGCGAATATTATTTCCGCTAGGCTGACTAATATGGAAACCACCGTTCCATTCCCATGCTAGTCTGTGATAACCGTCTATTGCATCCTGCAATCTGGTTTGCTGCACAAACTTACCATATTGAGCGTGAAAAACTGTTTTATCTGTTACCGGGAATGATAGACCTATTCTTGGGCTAACAGAATTAAAGGAAGGTACTTCCTGCCATCCTTCTTCTATAAGTTTAAGTGTGTTAGGTGCAACACCGACCTCAGGTCTTGTAGGGTCTGTCAGCTCCAGATTATCAATATCTATATAGTCATATCTCAATCCGAGGTTTAAAATTAGGTCTTCCAATTCTATTCTATCCTGAATATAAGCACTGGCAAAAACCGGTTCTCTAGAAGCATAAAAACCGTCACCGTCATATTCGTTGCCATATATGTCATAACCGTAATTATTAACACCACTACTAACTGTCAAAATCGATTCCTTTGAGGTTCCACTACTTAGTAGCTGGGCATAGTTAGTTTGCAAAGTTGAAGTTGACCAACCTCTTAAAGTATTTTGCTCAAATTCACCACCAATTTTAATAGAGTGAATTTTACCAACTAGGAGAGAAAGAGAACCGAAGAAGGATATTCTTTTTCTATCAAATTTAGCATAGTTCGCATCGATATCGCCCGGCTGGCTAAATCCGAACCCTAATATGTCAAGATCTTGCGGAGCATAATATCTTCCGGTTTGATCGTTTTCCGATCTAGTCCAAATCCATCCGGCATTTGCATTGGCAACACTGTCGCCATATGACCAATAGTCTTCTTTCAACCATGGATCATACCTTTCGGAATCTTGCATGAAATAACCGGCGCCAACTTCATAGTAAACTGAAGGACTAATTACATGAGTAAGTTTTGCTGTAAAATTAGCATCAGTTTCGTCTCTGTTTGACCCTCTGGGATTAAAAGCATTAAAAACACTTAGAGCGGTTCCATCACGACGAGTGTCAGTATAAATACCGGTAATTCTTAAAAGAAAGGGTTTAAAATCGAAACTTAGTGTGTTTGTTAATGTATAGGTATTTCTCATATTTTTTTTACGAGGTCCGGCCGTAACAGTAAGATCTAATTGATCACCTGTTTGGCCTTCTACAACGCCGAGATCTATTCCAGGCCAAGGCTGCGGGTTGCCATCGCGTTGAAAAGTATTGTTGAAGTTCACAAAGTATTTTATATTGTCAGAAAAAAGAGGACCTCCAATACTAGCGCTTAATTCTTCATACCCCCAGGTATAGGCTCCTAAGGTTTTTTCACCATCGAAGAAGTCATCCGAACTTTTAAAGCCTATATTGTCCGTAATGTATTCAACACTAGCTTTGAAGGAAGGACCGCCGGATTTCAACTGCTGTCTCACCAATCCTGCATTAGCACCACCAAATTCTGCGGTGTAACCTCCTGACTGTACTTGAATTTCTTCCAAAACATCTTGGTTAAGAGTTACACCTCTTTGTCCTGTAAAAGCGTTATTAATTTTTAGGCCTTCAAGATAATAACCGACTTCGTCCGGTCTACCACCTCTAACAAAAATCACATTATCTTGAAATACTACGCCTGCTGTTAAGGCAATGATGTTGTTAACGCCTCTTACCGGTAAAGCTTCTATATCTTCACTGGTTGTAATTCTTGTTGCGTTGGTAGCATCCTTTTTGATAAGGGGACGCCCGGCAACAATTTCGACTGTACCTACTGTAACTTCTTCGTCGGGGAGTTCGAAGGTCACGTAGGTTGTTAAATCTGCGTTTACCCTAACGTCTGTTAGAGTTATTGTTTGATAACCAAGATAGGAAGCTCTAACATCATATACACCAGCTTCGAGGTTTAAAAGAACAAAATCACCGTTAGCATCTGTTGCAGCACCAATACTTGAACCGACTACAATTACGTTAGCACCTATTAAGGGTTCACCTGTTTGTAAATCAACAACAGTACCCTTAATTCTACCTTTCGTTGCAGCCATTAATGTAGGTACTAATGCTACAAATAACAAAAAGTAAAAAATTTTTCGAAGCATATTATTCTCCTTGTTTGTTTAATTATAAAAGAAAGGGCTAAAGATCTAAGAGATCAGTAAAATTTTGATATCACTTTCACCTCCTTAGATAAAGTTTTAAAATAATTTATAAGTAAAAACGCTTTTTACCTGGAATTTTTTTTGCCCTGGAACTTTTTTGACTGACAACAGTCTAAACACCTATAAAGTCTATACCCTTATACGACTAAAATAATACTAAAACATTTTATAAAACAAGAGTTAAAAGAAGTACCTCTTAGTAATTGCCCACCTAACTAACTTTATTTGGCATAAGAATTTAACATAAGCTTAATATTTTGTCAAGGTTTTATTCAACGTATATATTTTTCTTTTATGCTATTTTTTCTTATTTTCAAACATATCCAGAGGTAACCCGTTTTCATTGAAAACGACAACTCCTGCTCTGTATGTACCAATCCAAATATTATTTTTTTTATCGACTTCAACCCAAGTGATAAAATCATCAGGTAAAAGAGAATTATCTTTGTTGAATACTACCCATTCACCAAGTTCATTATATTTTATTAAGCCTGCACCAAAAATACCAATCAAAACATTGTTGTTGCTATCAACAGCAACAGAATAAGCCCTTAAACCAGGTAACACTGAATTTTTTGTATTATAATGGAAGTATTCTTTGCCGTTAAAGATTGCAACACCTGACATTTTTAGTCCAAATATGATTCTGTTGGTTTTATCCTTAGTAATAGAATAAACCGCATAAGGCGGAGGATCAAAATTTAATTCGCTACCTAACTTCCAATCTTCATCTTTGATTCTTACTAATTGGTCTGCCGTTCCGATCCATTTGATATCACCATCAATTAAAATGGACGTAATCTTTTGATTTGGAAGTATTGAGTTTTTAGGTGAGTATGTTATCCAATGTTGATCATCAAAAATTGATATTCCTCCTCCCGCCGTACCAAACCATTTGGCATTATTCTTATCAAATGCTATGGCATAAATAGTATTATCTGAAAGTCCAGAGTTTTCCGAATTATAAACAGTCCACTCTTCCTTGCCAATTTTAGCAATTCCTCCACCAAATGTTCCAATCCACTTATTATCTTCACTATCAATAGCAATCTTAAAAACTCTATTATGAGGTAAAGAAGAATTATCAGTATTATAAATTTCCCATTTATCTTTGTTATAGTATACAAGGCCAGCATCTCTTGTGCCTATCCATTTACCCCCGCTACTATCAAATTTGACAACATGAATTGAATTAGATGGTAATTTTGAATTGGAAGTATTAAAGAAAGCCCATTTATCTAATTGAGCAATTACATTATTATTTATTGTAATACTCAATAACAAAATAAATAATATCTTTACTAATAGTAGCTTAATAAGAATTTGCCCAAGAATTTTATGAGATGATCAATATATATTTATATAACATAACAAATAATTCTTAT
Source organism: Ignavibacteria bacterium (assembly GCA_050117315.1). GTDB lineage: Bacteria > Bacteroidota > Ignavibacteria > Ignavibacteriales > Melioribacteraceae > JANQIV01. The sequence goes on along the minus strand of JASFMY010000011.1, from coordinate 40,322 downwards.
TAGTTCCACAAACAAAAAAATCAAAAGCTATAGGTTTAAAATTTTTTTTAATATTTTCTTTGAATACTTATTCAATAAAGTTTATCAATTATTAAGCATAGCAGCTATTTTATCAACAAAGTTTTGTTTTGGCACTGCCCCGATTATTGTATCTTTCAACTCTCCATTACGAAAAAACAATACGGTAGGAATGCTCCTTACACCGAATTTAATCGATGTGTTTTGATTATCATCAACATCGAGTTTCCCAACTTTTACTTTGCCGTCATACTCGTCAGCAAGTTCTTCAATTATCGGTGCAATCATTCTACATGGGCCGCACCAGGTAGCCCAAAAATCAACTATAACAGGAATATTCGAATTCGTTACTTCTGATTCAAAATTATCATCAGTGATAGTTATCGGTTTCATTTATTTATCTCCTTTTTAAAATTTTCCGTTTCTTTTTATTACTTCTCTGGCAATAATTCCTTTTTGTATTTCGTTTGTTCCTTCAAATATTTTGTTAATCCTTGAGTCCCTATAATATCTTTCAATCGGCAGTTCTTTTGAATACCCCATACCGCCATGAATTTGAACTGCATAATCTGCAATTTTATCCAGATTTTCGGAACAATAATACTTAACAATTGCCGATTGTCGCGAAATATCTTTTTTCAAATCGTAATCAACAGCGGTTCTGTAAACTATGGATTCCATGGTATAAATCATTATAGCCATTTCAGCAAGCATAAATTGAATGCCCTGAAAATTACTAATTGATTTATCAAACTGTTTACGTTGTTTAGCATAGTCTGTTGACATTTCCAATAATTCTTTTGCTGCACCTAAGCATGCTGCACCTAAACCCAACCTGCCAGCATCAAGTGTTTTCATGGCAAGTATAAAACCTCTACCGTCTCTACCGATCAAGTTTTCTTTCGGTATTCTTACATTATCAAAAGTAATTGGATTTGTAACACTTCCTTTTATTCCCATTTTCTTTTCAGGCGGACCGGCACTGTAGCCCGGTTTATCTGTCTCAACTATAAATGTACTTATTCCTTTGTTGGTTCTTGCAAATACGGAAACTATGTCTGCTATTCCTCCGTTGGTAATCCATAATTTTTCACCATTAATAACCCATTCGTCGCCGTCTAATTCCGCTCTTGTTTTCAAATGGAATGAGTCCGATCCTGCTTGTGCTTCGGTTAAACAAAAAGCACCTATCTTTTCACCGGATGCAAGTTGTGTTAAATATTTTTTCTTTTGTTCTTCGGAACCTCCTAAATATATAGTGTTTGCACCTATTGACTGATGTGCTCCAATAAATGTGGCAGTTGACATACAGCCGCGTGCAATTTCTTCCTGTGTTAAACAATAGCCTACTTCACCAAATCCGCCGCCGCCGTATTCTTCAGGGAATGAAACACCGAGGATTCCCAGCTCGGCTAATTTTTTAATTAATTCTTCCGGTATTTTTTCTTCTTCGTCAATCTTGGATGATATAGGTTTGATTTCATTGTTGGTAAAATCCCGAACCATATCTCTGAGCATTAATTGCTCTTCAGTAAATTTGAATTCGAACATTATGTATTCCTGTAATTTATTTTATTTTGGTCTTTACTCTTTCACCGTAATAGTTGACTACGTACTCACCACCGTCAACACCTATTACGTTCCCGGAAACCCAGTCTGCCTCCGGCGCCGAGAGCATTACAATCACTTTGGCAACATCCTCAGGAGTAGTTAAACGCCCAAACGGATTTTTCTTTATCGCAGCATCAACCATCTTATCACTTCCCGGAATTTTTCTCAAAGCGGGTGTGTCTGTTACTCCCGCCATTATTGCATTTGCAGTAATATTCATTGAACCTAATTCCATTGACAGTTGTCTCATGTGCGACTCCAGTGCGGCCTTAGCAGCAGAAACAGCGCCGTAACTTGGGAACACAGTTTGCGAGCCTGCACTTGTAAGTGCAAAAATTCTTCCACCGTGAGAAAATAAATCTCTTTGAATTAAGCCTTGGGTCCAATAAACAATTGAATGCGCCATTACATCCATAGTCATCTGCATTTGGGCCTGTGTAACACACTCATTTGGATTTTTTGATATATACGGCTTTAATGTACCGAATGCAAGGGAATGAATAAGTATATGAACATCAGGGAGTTCTTTGGTAGAAAATCTTTCTTTTATTTCATCTAGTATGTCGTTTCTTTTTATTGCATCGGCAGCATTAGCATTAAAGTATATTGCCTTACGACTAGTCTTTTCAATTTTTCTAATTATTGAATTAACCTGGGGCATTGTAGACTGGCGGTCTAAATGCACTCCCAATATATGATATCCGGCTTTAGCAAGTTCAACTGCAGCAGCTCCACCAAATCCGCTTGAGGCACCAAGAATTAAAGCCCATTTTTTTTCCATTTTTTACCTATTATATTTTTAAATAATTTTCGAAAATAAAAAATACAATATCCTAAATCAACATCTTGATTTTTATTAACGGGATGAATAAATAATCGATTCCTTTCCAAGAATCTTATTAATTTCTTCTATTAGATCATTATTTAATGAAACTTGTAGATCGAGATAAAAATTTCTGCTGTTTCCGTTATCTCTTACCGAAATTATTACCGGAGTAATTCCCTCGGATTTGATTAATGCATTTTTTAAACTCATTATTGTTTCTGCATTATGAGTATTTGTATTTGCACATAGTATCATTTTTTTTGTTAGTTTATTTTTTGCATCTTCAAGTGGTAAGGCTTCATTAATGTGCAGCTTAACAGCATCGCCGCTACTCTCAAGTTTGCCTTTTACAAATACTGTGTTTTCTTCTTTGATACATTCACCGAACTCTTCATAAATTTTTGAGAACATCAAGCACTCGCATGAGCCTGAAAAATCGTCTATTTTAAAGAACGCCATTGTTCTTCCGGATTTATCAATCTTCGTTCTAAAATCAGTTACTACTCCGCAAGCGGTTATTGTTTCTTCAAATTTGAAAGTTGACGGTTCACCCAGATGAACATTTGCAAATGATTTATACTCTCTTTCAAAATGTCTTAAAGGATGATCAGACAAATAAAACCCCAGCACTTCTCTTTCCTTAGCCAGGCAAACCTTTTCAGACCATAGTTCAACTTCAGGCAGTTCGGGTTCCATTATTTCAATAGATTCGTCCGAATCGCCAAACAAGCTGTTACTATGTTCCTCTTTAGCCGATTGCGCTTTGCTACCGAAATGAAGAGCATTTTCTATTGCAGCAAAATTTTGAGCCCTGTTTCCTTTTAAATGATCAAATGCGCCTGCAAGTACAAGTCCCTCAAGAACTCTTTTGTTTATAACCCTCGTATCAACATTAGAACAAAGATCATAAATACTGGTAAAATCCCTGCCCAGGCTTTCTCTTTTGTTTTCTAATTCTTTAACTGCGTTTACTCCAACATTTTTAATTGCCGACATTCCGAAGACAATTTTGTTACCGTTTACTTTAAAGAATGTTGACGGGTTATTAACATCGGGAGAAAGCACACTCACTTTATGTTTTCTGCAGTCCTCTAAAAACAAAGTAACTTTATCTGTGTTGCCGAATTCGTTTGTAAGGTTCGCAGCTAAAAATTCTTCAAGGTAATGTGCCTTCAAATATGCGGTCTGGTATGCAACAATACTGTAAGCCACTGCATGGCTTTTGTTAAAACCGTAATTTGCAAACTTATCTATAACTGTAAAAATTTCTTCGGCAATTTCTTTTTTGATACTGTTTTCAACTGCGCCGGAAATGAATTTTTTCTTCTGTTCCGCCATTGCAGCCAAATCTTTTTTACCCATTGCCCTGCGTAAAATATCGGCTTCTGCAAGACTCATACCGGCAATGACATTTGCAATTTTTATTACCTGTTCCTGGAAAACAATAATTCCGTAAGTATCCTTTAGTATATCCTCAAGCAGCGGGTGTAGATATTCAATTTTTTTTCTGCCGTGTTTTCTATCGATAAAATCATCAATAAATTCCATGGGACCCGGCCTATACAAAGCATTCATAGCAGCAAGATCATTGATGCTCGCCGGTTGCAGATTTTTTAAGTGCTCGCGCATGGGCCCGGATTCAAATTGGAACACTGCAGTTGTTCTACCTTCCGAGAAAAGTTTATAAGTTTCTTTATCGTCAAGAGGAATACTTTCTATATCAACATTTTCATCTCTATTCTCTTTGATAAGGTCAATTGTATCCCGTATAATTGTAAGCGTTCTTAAACCGAGAAAATCCATTTTAAGAAGCCCGGCATCGTCCAGTTCTTTCATATTAAACTGGGTAACAATATCACCTTCATCTCCGCCGGCTTTAGCAAGCGGAACAAAATTATCGACATTGCCCGGTGTAATTACAACTCCGGCCGCATGCTTTGAAGCATTACGGTTCATGCCTTCAAGTATTTTTGAATACTTAATTAACTCTTGTATTTGCGGATCGTCTGAATCTTTAACCCATTTAAGTTCGGGTACCTCTTTAAGTGCCTGGTCTATTGTAAAAACTCTTCCGAATTTTGAAGGTATCCATTTAGTAATGTTATTTACAGTAGGAATAGGAATTTTTAAAACTCTAGCAACGTCCCTTAACACGGCTTTTGAAGAAAGCCTGTTAAATGTAATAATCTGGCAGACAGACTCTTCGCCGTATCTTTCTTTAACGTATTCAATAACTTCGCCTCGTTGGTCGTCAGCAAAGTCAACGTCAATATCGGGCATCGATTTACGCGCAGGATTTAAAAATCTTTCAAAGAGTAAATCATACTCAAGTGGGTCAACGTTTGTAATTCCCAGGCAATATGCAACCAAACTACCGGCAGCACTTCCCCGCCCCGGTCCCACCGGAATGCCTCTTTGCTTTGCAGCATTTATAAAATCCTGTGTAATTAAAAAGTACCCGGAGTAACCCATTTGCTGGATTATACCTATTTCATAATTAAATCGATCTTCAATTTGAGAAGTCATTTTATCAAACTTTTTGTGTAAACCTTCACGCGCTAGTAATTCAAAATATTCGTCGAGATTTTTTGCATCTGAATTTTTTGGAATAGGGAAATTCGGATAATGAAATCCTTCGAATTCCAACTGGAACTTTACTTTCTCTTCAATTTCTAATGTATTTTCTATTGCTCCGTTGTAGTTCTTAAAGAGCTGCTTCATCTCTTCTGTAGTCTTGAAATAAATTTGGTCGGTTTTATACCTTAAGTTTCTATAATCTACCTGGCCTGTTTTATCACCTAGATGCAGTAAAATGTTATGCGCTATTGAATGTTCTTTTTCAATATAATGGATATCGTTTGTTGCAATCATTTTAATACCAAGTTCTTCGGATAACTTTGGTATTCCTTTTAAAATTATCTGGTCCTGTTCTAAATTATGATCTTGTAATTCGAGGTAAAAATCTTCGCCAAAAATTTCTTGCAGAATAAGGGCATTCTGTTTTGCTTTGCCGTAATCTCCGTTTAATAAAGGGGTACAAATAGGTCCTGCCAAACATGCCGAGGTGCAGATAATTCCTTCATTATATTTTCTTAACATATCTAAATCAATTCTCGGCTTATAATAAAAACCTTCGGTAAAACCAATAGTAGTTAGCTTTATTAAATTTTTATAACCTTTTTTATCTTTAGCAAGAAGAACCAAATGGTTGTAAGTTTTTTTCCGTCCTTCTGCCTTGTTTATACCTTTTTCTTTCCGGCTTCCTTCCATTACAATATAGGCTTCCACACCAAGTATTGGTTTTATTCCGGCTTTTTTTGCTTTCTTCGAAAACTCTGAAGCCCCGAACATAACACCATGATCCGTTAGTGCCAGTGCATGCTGGTTACACCTGCATGTTGCATCGATCAAGCCGTCAATAGAGGCAGCAGCATCCTGTAAGCTATAATGCGAATGATTGTGAAGATGAACAAAATCTCCCATGGTTTTGAACCTGCTTTCCTTTTTTATTTTTAATAAATACTGTGATTCTTTGAAAATAGAGAAAGGGTGAAGAGGAGAGGGGGAGCATAAATTCTCCTATTCTTCCTTTCTCCCTGTCTTCCAATCATGTTTTCCCCGTATGCCCAAAACCGCCTTCGCCACGGTTGCTATCCGATAACTCATTTACTTCCGTTAAATTTGCTTTATAAACTTTTGACAAAATTAGCTGCGCAATTCTATCGCCGCGATTTATTTCGAAATCTTTTTCGCCGAAATTAAAAAGTATAATTTTAACTTCTCCCCTATAGTCACTGTCAATTGTTCCCGGTGAATTCATAACACCGATTCCATGTTTGGCAGCCAGTCCGCTTCTTGGCCTAACCTCAATCTCATAACTAAAAGGAATTTCAACAACAAGATTTGTAGGGATTAATTTAACTTTTCCTTTTTCTAAAATTATTTTTTCGTTTACAGCAGCTCTAACATCCATGCCCGAACTACCTTCAGTTTGGTATGCCGGTAAGGGGATATCTGTAAACTCTTCAGAAATTCTTTTTATTTTTAAATCAATTTTTTCCATTGTTAAACCGTAATAGTTGAATAATTATTTTTTTAGCAAAACAAATAAATTTTTTATTTCACTTATTTTAATCACATTAAAAACAAACAGCGACGAAACAAAACCGAGTAATAATAATAATTTGTATATCATCAACAGACTTCCGTTAAAAAGCAAAGCATAATATATGGTGCCTATTGTTAAACAAGTGACTAATATCTTAGCAATTTTTCCGTATTCATATTTAATAGGATAAAACTTTTGTGCAGTAATAAATAAACCTAACGCCATAACAAAATAACTAATTAAAGAAGTTAATGCCGCACCGTATATTCCATAAATAGGTATTAAAATAAAATTTAAGGATATATTAGTTATAGCACCTATTCCCGTAATTAACGGGAAGTATTTTGTTTTCTCTTCAATGTATATTCCAGCCTGGAAATTAATGTACATTCCGTAAAGTAAATGACTGAACAAAATTATCGGGACAATATGAATGCCACCCAGAAAATCCTTCCCGATAATAGATACCCCATTTAAGAATTCAAAGCTTGCTATGTCGTCAATAAATAACGAGAGGATTACCCAAAATGAACTTCCCGTCAAAACAAACAAAGTTAGCACTTTTGAGAAAATCTCCTTTGCATTTTCTTCTTTTGCATTGTTCAAAAAAAACGGCTGCCATGCATATTGAAACATTGATGCAAAAAGCATCATAAAAATACCAAGCTTATAATTTGCTCTAAAAATTCCAAGTGTAGAGTCATCAGTTAATTCACGGAGTATAGGCACACTAATCATCTGCACCATCATAGCTGCTAAAGAACCCGGCATATACGGCAACCCGAATTTTACCATTCTTATCAATATTTCTTGAGAAAATTTTATTGTAAGGTTCGAAAATATATCAGGAAGCAGCAGAACGAATGTTAAGGATGATGCCGCCAAATTACTTATAAATATTGCTTCAATCCCGAAATCATATTTTAGAATTAAAATAAAATTCAAAGCAAGATTTACAACTATATTTATAAATTTTATAACAGCAAATTTTATCGGTCTATTCTGCATTCTTAGCAAAGCGAACGGAAGTAGAGATAAGGTGTCAATTGCTAAAACAGTTGCCAAATAAATTATCAAGTAAGAAAATTCTTTTTGAAGATTTATTACACTGCCGACGTCTTTATAAAAAAGTACAAAGAATAACGAAAAAATTATGCTTGTAAAAAAAACAGTTATAAAAGGAACGGAAAAATTTTGTTTTTTCTGAATGTTGTTTTCTGCAAGAGAAAAATACTTCATAAATGCTGCATCCATCCCATATATGTATGCTATATTCATAAATGCTATGATGGCATAAAGGTATGTGTACACTCCAAATAAATCAGTAGAGAACACATTTGTATAAAACGGAACAAGTAAAAAATTTAAAAACCTGCCGATTATGGTACTTGTACCATAAATAGCAGTTTCTTTTGATAATTGTTTTAGTTTTTCAAACATCTATATTACTTTAAACAGCAAGCCTATTAAATGATTAATTATTATTAATAATTTTTTTTGCTTTCCACTTTAGGAACTGCAGTTTACTTTTTATACCAAGCTGGTAACCATGTTTGCCGGCTGTGCCTCTCCATTGGTGATAAACATAATCATAAGCGGGAAAGTGCTTTAACTCAAAACCCTTTTTGACAGCTTCTATTTCGTTTTCAAGACAAGGTGAACCATGCTTCTTAAAAGGCGGCAAGGATAAATATTTTTCTTTTCTAAATAATGCACAGTAAGGATGAATGTATTTATAATTTTTCTTTGTCTCCTCAGACATAAATCCATCTTCATCTAAATATATCATTTCGCCTACCGCATAAGTTTTGTTATCAATTTTACTGATCATCTCTTCAATAAAACCTTTTCTAAACGCTATGCAGTCTGAATCAAAGGTTAATATCCATTCGCTGTTACATGAATGAATAGCTTTATTTAGTCCGGGACCATGATGCAAATTTTTCTCTGATAGAAGAAGCTTTAAATTAGGAACATGTTTCTGCAGGTTTTGGAGTTTTTCTCTCGAACCGTCATTAGAATTATTTTCTACAACTATTATTTCCAAACCATCATACAAACTATGAAGCGACCAAATTGCTCTATGGGTCAACTCATATGTTTTATAATGAACAATAACAGATGTAATTGAATAATTGTTAACATAAGACATTGTCAATTTTCACCTAAGAACTTTAGTTATTTTTTTCGGTTAAAAAAAGGTTCTAAAGTTTCAATATAAATTTTTGGAGGACGACAGGCTTTTTTAGTTTCCGTTTTAATAAAAAAATGATCTGTAAATCCTTCTACTAATAACTCACCCGACTCTTTGTTAAATATTCTATAATCAATATGAACTTTGGGTGTATATAATTCACTAACCGCAGCATCTATCGCCAGAAGGTCATCATAAACAGCGGGTTTTTTGTATTTTATATTTGCTTCCGTAAGAGGAAGTTGATAACCTTGTTTTTCAATTTCGTTGTAGGCTAAGCCGTAGTGTCTTAATAATTCAGTTCTTCCAACTTCAAAGTACTCTAAATATTTACCGTTATAAACAAACTGCATTTTATCAGTATCAGCATATCTAACTCTTACAACTGTTGTATGTTTAATCATTATTCTTCATAAACTCCCATACTTCCAAATTTTTCCAGTCTTAGTTGTATTAGTTTGTCCGGTTTTATTTTTATAAGATTTTCAATTTCTTCAATCAAAATTGACTTTAATGTTTGCGACATATAATCCGGATTTTTATGAGCGCCGCCCAAAGGTTCAGGAACAATTCTATCTATAATTTTCTGTTCGAGCAAATCTTCAGCAGTAAGTTTCAAGGCTTCGGCAGCTTGTTCCTTATAATCCCAGCTTCTCCATAAAATGCTTGAACAGGATTCGGGACTTATGACCGAATACCAAGTATTCTGCAGCATTAGGATTCTATCACCGACTCCTATACCCAAAGCTCCACCGCTTGCGCCCTCTCCTATAATAACAATGATAATTGGAACTCTGAGTCTGCTCATTTCAAAAAGATTTCTCGCAATTGATTCCGCCTGCCCTCTCTGTTCGGCTTCCAAACCGGGGTAGGCTCCCGGAGTATCGATTAATGTGATAATAGGTTTATTAAATTTTTCTGCTAGTTTCATTAAGCGTAGGGCTTTCCTGTACCCTTCAGGATTAGCCATTCCGAAATTTCTATATAGGTTGGATTTTGTGTCTCTCCCTTTCTGCTGGCCAATGATCATCACTTTATGATTTTCCAATTTCGCAAAACCGCCTACAATAGCTTTGTCGTCTTTAAGTAACCTGTCGCCGTGCAATTCAAGAAAATCATCGGTCATGCTGTAAATGTAATCTAAAGTATATGGTCTTTCTGGGTGTCTTGCAAGTTGAACCCTTTGCCAGCGTGTTAGATTATCATAAACACTTTGCTTAAGTTGAATCACTTTTTGTTCCAATTTTCTTATTTCTTCTTTTATATCAAGGTTGTCTTCATATTTCCTCATTTCCTCAATTTTCTTTTCGAGCTCAAGTATAGGTTTTTCAAATTCCAGAACGCTCCTACTCATCATTTCTCCTTGTTGATTAACATTTTTGAGAGTGTTTCACCAATGATTTCAAGGTCAAGCCATACATTGGAATTTTTAGCATAATAAATATCAAGCTTACTAAGGTCTTTATGACGGTTATCATATTTTTCAATATACCACAGTCCTGTTAAGCCCGGCTTTCCCAAATATAAGTTTAGCGATTTATTTCCAGTTTTAGGGCCTACTAAACTTTTCTTCCTTAAAAGAACTTCCGGTAATTGCATAATTAAGTTAATAAAATCCGATGACTTCCCGGTAATTTTATAAAATAAAATTACGAAAGGGAAAATAAAAATAATTGACGGAATTGCTATTAAGTAATCCAAAATTAATTTAGAAAACATGTAAGATGCAGAAGAAATATTATAATTTATATCAACCAGCGGAATATCATCAAGCATAGTTACAGCCGATTTGCTCACTAAAAATTCTTGATTACTACCCGCCACTTTCAATTCTATATTTTTCCCCTGGCATTGGGCAACAATTGTAAAAATTTCATTAAAACTCAAATCTGTAGATGATAATATAAGTTTATCAATCTTTTCTTCATCTATTACTTTTCCAATGATGTCATAACTTCCTATGACTCTATAACCGTTGTAACTTTTGTTAATTTCTTTTTTTGATTTTGTAATTAATCCCACAACATTACTTATTTCCTCTATACTGTTTTTTATTTTATCAGCCAAATCTATTGAGGCTTTGCTTGTTCCCACTATTAATGTTCTTTCATTTCTCTTTCCAATTGCTATTCCTACCTTGAAGAAAAATTTAATTATAATCCGCCAAGCAGAATAAAAAATCAAAGCTAGGAAATATGCAATTAATATTACCGCCCTGCTGAAAGCAAATTGTTTAAAGAAAAATGTTAATGAAGTTATAAAAAGGAAACCAAAGAGTAAGCCTCCGATTGATTTCAAACTTGCAATTGTATTTTTACTATAAGCACCGCTTAAACCTGAGATAATAACTTGAATCACAGCCGGAAATAAATAGATCATAGGTTTTACGGATTCTGGGAAACCATGGTAATTAGAGACTAGATAAATGTTCTCTGCGATGAGAACGGCTACTACAAATAAAGTAAAGTCTAATAGTATTGAGCCTATTATGATTTTATAAACATTCAAAAATGTAATTAACTTTCTTACTACAATTGCAAACCTTAAAATGAATTCAACTAAATAGTAAGTTGAAAAATGTTTCTTTACAAAAAGATTCATTGCATCATAAAAAATTTTTGTCTCATCAATGCTACTTCTTTTTGTGCTCTCGCCTTTGTAGTGTATTATCTCTGTTGAATGAACATAATAAACTTTATAACCTGCCTTTTGCACTCTATAACATAAATCAAGGTCTTCGCCATACATAAAAAATTGCGGATCAAATCCGTCAACCGATTCGTAAACTTCCGAACGCATAAACATAAATGCGCCTGATATGGCATCCACCTCGTAGCTTTGATTTTCATCGAGATAGGTAAGGTTATATTTTGCAAAAAAATTGCTTTTGGGGAAAAGGGTACTCAAGCCGGTTACTTTTGTAAAGGAAGTCCATACACCGGGAAACCCGCGCCTGCAGGCAAGTTGAAGCGTTCCATCGGGATTGAGTACTTTACAGCCGGCCAACCCCACATCTTTATTGGCTTCAAAGAAATCAATCATTTTATCAAATGTATCTTCCCTAACAATAGTATCGGGATTAATCATTAGAATATATTTACCGCGGGATATCTTTAAACCAATGTTATTGGCTCTCCCAAAACCGACATTCTCTTTATTCTTAATGAGATTTACAAACGGATATTTTTCTTGAATAATTTCAGTGCTGCCGTCATCAGAATTATTATCGACTACAATTATTTCTGTTGTGATGTTTTTTGAAGCTTTATTAATAGATTCAACTAAATTCTGTAAGAATTCTTTCACATTATAATTTACAATAACTATTGATAAATCTATCATGCCGGTTTTAACTTAATAATCCGAATATGCTTTTTACCCTTAATTTCCAGACCATAAATATTGCTTCCCATACAATTTTCTTCGACATCTTGGAGGTACCCTCAACTCTATCCATAAAAATTATAGGAACTTCGGTTAGCTTGAATCCTTTTTTCCACGCTTTAAAGTTCATCTCAATCTGGAATGAATAACCGTTGGATGTAATGCTATTTAAATCAATTGACTCCAAAACTTTTCTTTTAAAGCATTTAAATCCGCCGGTGCAGTCATTGATCTTTAACCCAGTAACAATTCTTGAATATTTATTTGCATGGTAACTTAACAACAATCTTTGCATCGGCCAATTGATCACATTAACCCCTTGAACATACCTGCTGCCAATGGATAAATCACTTCCATTCAAAACTGCTTTATGTAACTTTTTTATATCTTTGGGATCATGCGAAAAATCGGCGTCCATCTGGAAGGCACAATCATATTGTTTTTCAATCATATACCTAAAACCTGCAACGTATGCAGTGCCTAATCCCATCTTTCCTTCTCTTTTTAGGATATTAACACGGGAATCTTTTCGTGAATATTCTTCAACAAATTGACCTGTACCGTCGGGTGAATTATCATCCACGACAAGAATATCAAATTCCGGATACAGCTCAAGTAAGTGAGGTATTAATTTTTGGATATTATTAAGTTCATTGTAAGTCGGTATAATTATTATAGATTTCATATTTATCCGTTAACTGTAGTGGCCTTTACCAAATAAGACTACAAAGACTGTTCTCATTAGAATTTGAATGTCTAATCTAAGAGAAATATTTTCTATATAAAATAGGTCATAACGTAATTTATTTTTTACGTCTTCAATTGTTTCATCATATTTATGTTTTACTTGAGCCCAGCCTGTAACACCGGGTCTTACTTTTAATCTCCTTTTATATAAAGGGATTTCTTTAGACAGTTTTTCAACAAAGTAAGGTCTTTCGGGCCTCGGTCCAACCAGACTCATTTCGCCTTTAAGCACATTAAACATCTGGGGTATTTCATCAACCCTAATTTTTCTTATTATCCTGCCGACCTTTGTAATTCTCGGATCATCTTTCTGAGACCAAACCGGTCCGGATTTTTTTTCGGCATCCTGAACCATTGATCTAAACTTAACCATCTTAAATGGTTTTCCATTCATTCCGCTTCGTTCCTGTTTATAAAATACAGGTCCTTTCGAATCCAGCCTAATTGCTATAGAAGTTATTAATATTACAGGAGATGAAACTAAAAGAATTAAAAGTGAAACAAAAATATCGAGCAGCCTTTTTAATCTTTTTTCCCATTCGGGCATTAGCTGCGGCATTATGTCTATCAAAGGGAAACCGTATATCTGGTTAGTCTTTGCTTGTCCGCTTATAATTTCATAAAGGTCGGGCACAATTTTCATTCCTATATTAAGATTATCGGTAGCTGCAATAACACTCATCATCACATCTTCTTCATGCTTTTCCAATGCTATAATTATTTCCTGAATGCATTTCTCTTCAATAACTTTTCCGAGATTTTCATAAGTATCAACGACGTTTATCTCGTTAAAAGATCTTCCAACGTTTTCTTTTTTTACAGCTACGTAAGCAGTAACATCAAGTCCCAATGCTCTATATTTCTTTATTGTATTATGAATATTGTTGGCTTTCTTATTGTATCCGATAATAAGTGCGTTCTTTCTTCCGAAACCTCTAATCAATAAATTCCTTTGGAGTGATCTAACGAACAAGCGACCAAAACCAACAGAACCGAGTAATATACCCCAGTAGATAAAAATTATAAACCTGTTTGATGAAGAAACATTATGCACATAATCATCGTAAAGAATAACAAAAAAAAGGGCAAAGATTCCAACAAAGGTTGACTTGAATAAAGTAGATAACTCATCATATCTCGAAGCAGCAAACCAGGTTCTGTACATTCCGACAAAAGTAAAAACAATTAACCAATAGAAATAAACCGCAATCATGGGGAGGAAAAACTCAGGTTCCGTAAATTTCATAAACAAACCCGACTCTATTCTGAAGAAAAAGAAAAACGCCCATGTAAAATTGATGGTAATAAAATCCATGGTAATAATTAATATTCTTTCAACACCTTTATTCAATTAATTACCCAAAAGTTTGTCGCAAATAAATTTGCCGATTGATAACGACGAAGTAGCGGCAGGTGATGGAGCATTACATACGTGAACTATATCTTTGTTTTCAACAAAATAGAAATCGTCAATTAATCCGCCGCTGATATCACAAGCCTGTGCTCTTACTCCGGAACCTCCTACAATTAAATCTTCCTTATTAATTTCAGGTATAAGATTTTGTAAAGCTTTTACAAACGCGGCTTTGCTGAATGATCTGTAAAATTCTCCCAATCCTGTCTTCCAGTATTTTTTTATTACTATTTTAAACCCTGGCCAGCTAAATGTTTCTAAAGTATCATTAAAACTAAAAGAAGTTTTTTTATAACCTTCCCTTTTGAAGGCTAATACTGCATTGGGACCGGCTTCAACATCACCGTTAATCATCCTTGTAAAATGCACGCCGAGGAAAGGAAATGATGGATCAGGAACAGGATAAATTAAATTTTTAACAAGATGCTTCTTTGATTCCTTAATTTTATAATACTCTCCTCTAAACGGGACGATCCTTATCTGTAAATTTTTATTATTAAATTTTGCTACTCTATCCGAGTGCAAACCGCAGCAACAAACTAATTTATTTGATCTAAATTCCGTGTCAGTAGTGTGAATAATTATTTCATCGTTTTTAGAAAGAATATTTTTTACTTCCTGGTTAAAAACAAATTCGCAGTTCCGGCCTTCTAAAATCTCTTTCAACTTTATTCCAACACCAGTAAAATCTATAATCCCCGTTTGCGGAACTAAAATTGCTTTTGTTCCATTAACATGCGGTTCAATTTCTTTTAACTCACCAGCAGAAATAATCTTTAAATTTTCTAAACCGTTTTGCAGACCTCTTTCGTAAATGTTATTCAAAGTTTCTATTTGATTCTCATTAGTTGCAACTATAACTTTGCCGCACAGATCATATGTAATATCATACTTTTCACAAAATTCTAATAATTCACTATAACCCTTTCTGCAATTAACAGCCTTTAAACTTCCCGGTTTGTAATAAATACCCGAATGAATAACACCGCTGTTATTTCCTGTTTGGTGTTTGCAGACGTCGTTTTCTTTCTCTATAATTAATATTCTAAGATCAGGCTTAGCTTCTAATATTTTTAATACGGAAGCGAGTCCTACTATTCCGGCGCCGATGATTGTGATGTCGTGGTTCATTTTGTTATTGATTCATAAAGTATTTCATATTCTTGAATTTAGATCCAATTGTTCCAACAATTCATACAAGTCACGGGAAAACTTAATCACAAAACCTTATTTGATGTCTTAACCTTAGTAATACGAAGTTTCCTCTCATAAACTAACCTTATTACCTTAGCCGTTGTTTGTGCCTTTATTGATAGGCTTCAAAGTCATCTGACAAAATTTCATAAATGATTCATACTCCTCAGTGAAAGTAATTTTATGATGATGTTTAGGTTGATTTAGTATGTATTTACAGACCTTATTAACATCACCTTTTGATACTGAAAACGCGGCCGCTGAATCCTGCCATTTAAACTTGTCTGTGCATAGTTTGTTTTCATTTATAAAACGCTCGGAACTTTCTGCTATAATTGTAGCTAAATATTCTTCCGATAATTTTGGAGAACGCGAAATAATGAAATGAACATGTTCCGGGTTTGCATAGATTGAATACAATTTAGAATTATTGTTCTTGACAATACCGGTGATGTATTTTTCAATTCGAATTCTATGTACTTCCTGAATGAGAGGCATTCGGTTCAAAGTAATAAAGATAAAATGCGTATACAGGTTATTGTACTCTATTTTCATCTCTCACTTCATTTTATTTATTGTAAATTACTTCTCATTCGTTATAAATGTTTTTACAAAAAATAACAGGTAATAAGGTTTTATTACTACAGCGTTCTTGTGCATTACTAAGGTCTAATCATTTTAATAAGGTTTCCATTTCTTCTTTTGTAAATATTATCTAAATCCGGCAATTCATTTTCGTTTGTTGCTACGATTAACTTTCCGCAAATCTCATATTTAACGTTGTGTTTATTTATCTAAAATCCATTTCCAAAATGGAACTATAAAAACTGTTTTTTTATCAATCTTAATCTGCTCTTCGACTGTATTAGTAATTAAAAAAGATTTGCCAATGTTAAAATAAGTCATTCCTTCCACCAGCGAACTTATTTCTCTTTCTTTAGTTTTCTTTTCTTCAAGAGAATAAGATGCGTTAATTAGTTGAATTTCGTCACCAAACATCAGGCAGAAATCTATTTCTTGTTTTGCTTTAAAATAGAATAAATTGTTGTTTCTTCTTCGCAGTTCAAGATAGACAAGATTTTCAAATCTTCTTCCTATGTTCCTGCCTAACGAAACTATATCAACCAGTCCGTTATCAACAACATATATTTTTTGCGGGTTTCTTTGAACTTCCCTAAGATTATTTGAGAAAATTTTTAGCGGGAAAAAAATATAAGCGTCTTCAAAATATTCTATATATTGAAACAGGCTGTTCTTTGCAACCTTTATCGCCTGGGACTTCAAATCATTATATATTTTTGTGATGCTTATGGAATCTGATACATTGGACATAAGAAATTTAATCAGGTATCTGATTAAAAATAAATTCGATACATTATAACGTTCGACAAGATCACGGAAAATAATTAGATCCAGGTATTCTTTTAATATGCTTTGTTTCTCAAACTCACCTGCCTCAAGTAATTCGGGATAAGTGGAATTGTATAAATAATAATCGAATGCGTTAATAATTTGTGATCTATTGCTTGAAATCAAATAATTCTTATCGATTTTTCGATACTCTAAAAATTCATAAAAACTAAAAGGAAAAACTTCGTAGCTTATCGTACGTCCTCTTAGCGAGGTTGCAATTTCTTTACTTAAAAATTTTGAAGAAGAGCCGGTTAAATAAATCTTGCAATTAAGAGTGTCATATATTCTTCTTACAAATTTTTCCCAGTTTGGAACATTTTGAATTTCATCAAAGAAAAAGTAAACGGTTTTTTCTCTATTTAGCGGAAAGAGTTCATAATAAGCTTCTATCAGCACATTCAGATATTCCAGTTTTATAGGGAATAGCCTATCATCTTCAAAATTAATATATAATACTAAACTCTTGTTTACCTTTTGCCTTATTTTTTTTATAAGTGAGAAAAAAAAATATGTTTTACCGGTACGTCTCGAGCCCACCAAAGTTATAATTTTTTTTGATTCAAGAGGTATTTCCAAAGTGCGGTTTATTACATCAGGAAGTTCTCTTTCAATAAAATCCGATATTATTATTTTAAATTTCTCTTTCATTTGATCTCTATTGAGAGGGACAAATATAATCTATTTTGTCTTTACATACAAAGACTAATAATGGTTTATGACAAATCCCAGAATTAATAACACCGCTGTTGTTCCCGGTCTGATGTTTTGCAGATATCATTTTCTTTTTCAATGATTAATATCATTAAATCCGGAAACTTTTCCGAAATATTATATAAACCTATTATTCCGGCACCTATGACTACGTTGTCGTAAATCATTCAGTAGTATCTACTGAATATTATGAAATTCTTTAAACCAATTAATAAATTTAGTGATTCCGACATTAAGCGGGGTGTCGGGTTTATATCCAAAATCTCTTTCCAGTTCGGAAACATCTGCCCACGTTCTTACTACATCTCCCGGCTGCATCGGCAAATATTTCTTCAAGGCTTTCTTGCCGACGGAATTTTCAATTTCTTCAATAAAATCCATAAGTTTTACCGGCTTACTGTTACCTATATTGTATAATCTAAACGGTGCACTGGAGGAAGAAGGATCAGGTGTTTTACCCGACCATTGGCTGTTTTCCTTTGCCGGGCACTCGACAACTTTTACTACTCCTTTAACAATATCATCTATGTATGTAAAATCTCTTTCCATATTTCCACCGTTGAAGACCTTTATCTCACTTCCCTCATATATAGCTTTTGTAAACAGATAATAAGCCATATCGGGTCTGCCCCATTCCCCGTATACCGTAAAAAATCTTAATCCGGTAACAGGTATTCTGAATAAGTGGCTGTATGAATGAGCCATGAGTTCATTAGCTTTTTTTGTTGCTGCATACAGACTAATAGGATGATCAATATTATCTTTGATTGAATATGGAATTGTTTCATTTAACCCGTAGACCGAAGAGCTGCTTGCAAAAACCAAATGCTCGATATTATAATTTCTGCAGTTTTCAAGAATATTCAAAAACCCTGATAAGTTTGAATCGGCATAAGCATATGGATTAACTAAAGAGTATCTTACGCCTGGCTGAGCTGCTACGTTAATAACTATATTAAATTTCTCTGTTTCAAATAATGATTCTAAATTGTCTCTATCATTTATATCGAGTTTAACAAAAGTATATGCTTCGTTTGTACTGCTCGTATTTTTTTCATTATAATTTATTTGATCAGTATTAATACCTGCATCATTTAATCTCCCCAGTTTAAGGTTGATGTCGTAATAATCATTTATGTTATCTATGCCAACAACTTCGAGCCCATTTAACAACAACTCGTTTACAAGATGAAAACCGATAAATCCGGCAGAACCCGTTACTAATATTTTTCTTTTCATGTGCCTCTAATTAAGCAGTTTTTTATTTATTAATTCCTGATAAAGCTTATGATTATTTTCTACCATTGCTTCTATTGTGAAATCATCTTTTATATTGTTTTTAGCATAATTACCGAACTCTCTTGCTTTGGAGATATCTGATACCAACTCAATTATCCTGTCAGACAACATGTTAATATTTAACGGCTCAATTAAATAACCGTTCTTTCCGTCTTCAATAACTTCATGCGCGCCGTCGAGATCGAAAGCAATAACGGGCTTGCCCATCAGCATTGATTGGGTAAAAACACGCGGCAATCCTTCAAGCAAAGCAGTATGAGCAACAATATCTAAAATAGAAATTATGGATGGAATTTCATCCGGCGGAATTAGCCCGGTAAAAATCACTTTTTCATTTAGTTTCTTTTCATTAATAAATTGTTCCAATAGTTCCTTATTTTCACCGCTTCCTATTAAGATCAGTTTAGCGTTTGGAATTTCTTTACTGACTTTTTCGAAAGCTTTTAATAAATATATATGTCCTTTAATAACCGAGAGACGTGCAATTTTACCTATTAAAATATTGTCTTTAGTTATACCGTATTTTTTTTTAACCAAGTTATCATTTGAATTATCAAAATGTCTGAATTTTTCAATATCAAAACCACTTCTTATAACTCTAAATTTTTCTCTTGGAGCAAGATTGTCTTTTACCATTTCCTTAACAATTGTATGTGTAACGGATGCAATTATATCACAAAAATACCCGGCAAATTTTTCAGCAAGTTTATAGAAGTTTCTTACAAAAAAGCTCTGGAACCTATGATAGGGATTGGCATGGTTATGATGAATAATTATGGGTGTTCTTGCCAGCCATGCCGCTATTCTGCCTAAAACTCCTGCTTTGGTACTGTGGGTGTGTACTATATGATATCTATTCTTCTTTATAAAACTTGTAAGCTGAATTAAAACTACAAAATCACTAAACAAAGATATCTGTCTTTTAAGATTATTAAATGTGTATACGGGTATACCCATTTTTTCAGTTGTTTCAAACATACTTCCTTCGGAAGAAATATTTGGCCCGGTAATTAAGTCTACTTTGTAACCTTTCTTAATTAATCCTTCACACGTAAATATAGTATTCTCCGTTGCACCTCCAACACTAAATAATGTAATTATATGTAAAATTTTAACATCTTTATTATTCAACATCACTCCTGAACAAGAGTATTAAAATATTCGATTAATTTTAAGCTGTTATTTTGCAAAGAATATTTCTCTTCCACAAGTTTTCGTCCTGCGATACTCATTTTTTTTCTTAAGCTTGGATCATTTTTGAGAGTTTTTATATAATTAATCCATTCAAAACTATTTTTTGCTTGGAAACCATTTTCTCCATCAACGATAATTTTACTATTCACTCCTACCGGCGAACCAATAACAGGAATTCCGCAAGCAAGATATTGAATCAATTTAAAACCGCACTTCCCTCTTTCCCAGGGGTTGTCAGGCAACGGCATGACACCAACATCAAATTTAGAAATCTCAACTATTTCTGTAGACTCTTCCCATTTTTTGATTTCCAGAATTGAACTTTCGATGTTTATGTTATTTGCTCCCAATAATACAAATTTAACATCTCTATCCTTAGATATTTCCTTAATGACGTCTTCAATTTCATAAATATATTTTTCAGTTGATGGTGTACCTATCCAGCCTATGGTAAATATTGAATCTTTCTTATTTTCGATAAACTTAAATTTATTTATATCAACCACTGTAGGAAAGATTTTTATGTTTTTTTCTTTGTTATTTTTCTTTGCTCTTTCAGCTAAATATTCGTTGCCTGCTAATATTAAATCTGCATAAGACATGATTGAATCTATCTTTTTCCCAAGGATTGATCGTACAAATTGCGATTTATGATCGTCATATCTATGAAAAAAGGCATCATCATAATCTGTAACAAGTTTAGGTTTTGATTCCCAAAAAAATTTCTCAAACCACGAAGGAATCCATGGAAAAGCTTCTTGCTGCAACCAAATTATATCATACTTATTTTTATTTAATAAGATAAATATTCTTTGAAAATATCCTTTAATAATTTCAGCAAAAGGTAGCGACATCTTATTATTATATAAATATTTAATATAGTCTTCACCTAAGAGAGGTTTCACAAAAACTTCATGGCCTTGTTCCGAAAGAAATGGAATATATTGATATAACCGATATCGACTGCTTGCTCCTGAAAAATCATATCTAGGTAAAATTAATATTTTCATTTTTTATTAAGTAATATCATTTCTATTCATAACAATTATAGAGATAAGTCTTTTATAAGCAATGACTATTTCACCAACAGACCTTAACGAACCTTTCAGTATAGAATAAATTGAGCGAGAAATTGGTTCAAAAAAAAGAATAGATATAAAAACTGTTAAGTAAGAGAACGCTTTAAAATGTTTTTTTGCAAAAAAAGCTTTACTCCTTATATTGTAAAACAATCTATCAGCTTTAACCTGTTCAGATGTTCCTCCACCTTTATGGTATACTTTAGCACTATGCAAATAATAACTTCGGAATCCTATTTTAGACGCTCTTAGTGAAAAATCAAGATCTTCGTAATAAACAAAAAATCTTTCATCATACCCACCAAGTCTCTCAAACAATTCCTTTCTTATTAAAAAAAATGCCCCCATTACCTGGTCTACAAATCGGCTGTCATTATGATCCCAATTAGTCATGAAATGTCCCTTCACTATACCGGGAATTATTTTATCCAATCCTAAAGACCTGGATATCATAGATAATGGGGTTGGAAATCTCGCACAATTTCGAGCTATTTCATTATTTTCATTTATTAACTGAATCCCACAAATACCTATATTCTTATTTTCTTTTTTTTCCAAAAATTCTATAGGAATGCTTAATGAATCCCTAAACAAACGCGTGTCAGGATTAAGCATTAAAACGTAATCGGCACTACTTCCGAATGCTCCTTGATTACATGCTTTAGCAAAGCCTAAATTCTCAGAATTTTTAATAACTTTTATTGGTAATTCAAGATTATTTATTAGTTCTATAGAATTATCATCAGATGCATTATCAACAACCATAATTTCACCTAGAAGAAAACCATCAACTTTTGCGTTAAAGACAGAATTTATACAATTATATAAATAGCTCCCAGAATTCCAATTTACTATTATTATATCCAAACTTGGCATTATAAATTATCTCATATTACTTTAATTTCATTACCTAATAATTATAGATAAATTCAAACTAAAAGATTTTTTCTATTTTATTTGCTTTAGTTGGTCTTTAATCTTGAAAGTAGTTTTATAGAAAATATTATTTTACCTCAAAATCAATTACCCCATATTGATTTTTCAAAAATCTAATAAACCCAAGCAACATCATTTTGATCTTAATAATTTTATTTTTCTCAAATAATATTAAATAGCTAACTTCCTTAAAGATTTTTAAGAAATCAAAAACAACAAACTTCGGATAGAAAAACAAATTTTTTTTATAAACATAGAATCTGTTTCGTGTCCTATAGAAAATTCTAACACTATCATGATTAGAAGGGGTAATTTTTTTTACCCATAGATTAATTACTTTTCTATTTCCCAACTTATGGATTAATGAAAAGCTATTGTCTTGCAAAATCTTATAGTTGTTTTTCACTAATCTTAAACATATATCGTGATCAACGTAATCTATAAATAATTTATTTTCAAATCCTCCAACTTCTTTTATCGCTTTTAAATTTATGATATTGCCGCATGTCATTACTGTAAGAACACTTTTTATCTTCTTATTGATAATTTTTACTTGACGTGCGTCATTATTATGATGAGGGGATATTATACCAACTTGAGTATCTGATTTAATAGTTTCATACAATTTCTCAACCATCAAATCTGGAATAGTTGTATCTTGGTCCATTGTTAATAAAAACTTAAACTCATCACATATGGCTTTTTCAACAGCTTGATTTAAAGCTGTAGCAATCCCAAAATTATTTTTATTACAGATATAATTTACGTTTTTAAACTGCTTGAGTATCTCATCTACTATTTCTTGAGACGGAACCTTCGAATTATCTACTATATATAGTTTATCAACTTGGTGTACAAATGTACTAATATTATATATCACCTCCAGTCCTGGATTATATAATATAACCACACCTGCAACATTTTTATTATTCATCGCAATATTATTATTTAAGTTTATTGAGGCGATCATAAATTTCAGTATATGATTTAATTGAATCATCAAGATTAAATTCTTTTCTTGCTGTTTCCCAACATCTATAATAAATATTTTCATCAGACAGTAATTCTATCATGTCCTCCAGAGCTTTGCTATAATCTTTATTCTTAACTATCACACCTATATTGTATTTTTTTATAATTTCTTCAGAATCTCCTATACCAGGCCAGGCTAAAACAGGAAGTCCAGACGCTAAATATTCGCCTAGTTTAAGAGGAGATGACACTTCACTAGCTAAACTCTCTTTTCTAATTAGAATACCAAAGTTATATTTTCTAAGCTCAGGTGCTACTTCATCAGAAGGATAAGAGTTTATTGTGATTAGGTCAGTATTATCAATTGTTGAGAGTTTACTTCTAAATATCTCTTTCTGATAAGTAATTAAATCAAACTTTATTGGATAATTATTTTCTTTAGATACTGAAATTAACGAAAACAGTTCGTCCACATTTTGCCAAGGTGCAGCAGAACCAACATAGACACCTTTAACAAATTTGGATTTGTTATCAATATTAGAGAGTTTATTGATTTGAGTTTTATTATTAATTACTACAATTTTGGAACTAAGACTAAATTTATTGGGATACTTATTTAATATATAATGCTTAAATTTATTTGAAACTAATACAACTATATCTGATTTTTTGTAAAATTGTTTTTCTACTTCCTCATAAATTTTATGACTAACACTTTTTTTCTTTATATTTTTTAGGAAAAACCTTTCTTCTACAAATAACCCTCTGGGATCGTATACTATTTTTATGTTTCTTATCAATAATATTTTGGAAATCAACGTAATTAGTGCTGGATAATAACTTCTTGTATGAATAATTTTGACGTTATACTTAATTATTAAAGTCATCAGTTTAAAACATCCAAATATTATTCTGAAGAATGAATTCTGAAAAATTTTTGGGAAAATTGAGGTTACAGTATAATAAATTATTCCATTACTAAAAGTATTTTTAATTCTTGCTATTTCCTGCTCATTATGATAAATATTCTCATTCCATTCTATAGATAAAAATATTTTCTTATAAGTATCAGTAGATAAATGGTTAAAAAAAGGTAATCCTTGAGAATGTATGATTGGATTCCTTAAACTACTATCGGAAAAAAATAAGACACTAGTTTTCATGAATAATTCTATCGTAAATTTCTTCTAGTTTCTTAATCTGTGTCATTAAATTATAATTTTGCGAAATATGCTCTCTACCTTTGTTTCCCATTTCTTTTCTCAAATCGTAATTGTTTATTAATTTTTCAATTTGATAGGATAATCCAATGCTGTTTCTTTCATTAACCAACAAGCCGGTTTTATTATTTAAAACCACTTCAGGAATATCTGCGTGAAAGGTAGAGACAACTGGCAACCCTATTGCCGAAGCTTCCATTATTCCAACGGGAGCCCCACCTTCATTATCACCATCACTTGCGGTTACAGATGGATGCAGAAATATATCGGAATCTCTAATTTCGTCTAGAGTATCACTATGGCTCTTAACTCCAAGAAATTTAACATGTTCTCCAATATTTAATTTATTCGAAAGATTTATTAGTTTATTCTCATCAGCTTTTGTATCACCCCCTCCAATCAAAACAAATTCAACATGTATTGATCTTTTGACAAGGTGAGATATAGCCTCTAATGAATATTCAATCCCTTTTTTTTCCCTAAATGATGAAACTTGTATTATCCGAGTTTTCTGATTAGGGAAATGTTCTTGATACAGCTTTCGTTCATATTTATCAAATGCTACACCTAAATGTTGAACAATAATTTTATTCTCATCACAACCGAGTTCTATCAGTTGTTTCTTTAAATAATTTCCTTCTGCCAAAAAGGAATTTCCATACTTAAATAAATTCTTATATTTTTTCTGCCAATACAATATCTTCCCAAGTTTTGATACATCAAGTCCATAAAAGGTAGTGATTAACGGGACATTATTTTTTTTTGCGAAACGGACCCACCTTGCCCCTTCATATCCCATATGAGCATGAAGTATTTTAGGTCTAATTTTTTTTAAATATCTTGAATAGAATAAACCAGAATTCCCATTTGTAATTATTCTATAAATTTTGCTCAAAGATTTTCTTAAAATATCAAACGAATCAAAACAATATATTGATTGAAAAGGAAATTGTTCTAAATTTTGGGTGCTATACGTAAAAACAGAATTATTAAACTTAGTAACATTTGTTATCTGCGAATAAATCCATGAACCAGTATAGAAAAGGTAAGGATTAATAATATGTATAATTTCATTTCCCATTTTAGGATTTTTTGAGATTATATTTATATGATATTAACGCAAGTAATAATATAAGGAACAAAGTGTAACCATTATTTGGGAAAGTAAAACCAGATAGATGACTTAGTTCACCATCAGTAATCATACCGTAGGAAACGTATCCTATAATTGATATTCTTATATAATCAAAAAAATTTTCATCATCTGCTGATTTTATTTTACTGAGTTTACTGGAATAATAAAAAGCAACAAGTAGTATTGAAATAAATATTAAGAGTGTTGAGACACCATAATCAACACCAACAGATAAAAACAATTGATGAGGGGTCCCCAGATAAAAAGAAGAATCAAGACCCCAGTATTCCCAAAAATATTGAAAAGCTCCTGCTCCAACTCCAAGAGGGTAATTGAAAATTATTTTGAGACCAACTACCCAAGCTGCAAACCTGTTTAGTGCACTTACGTCCAGTAAAGGGTTGGCTTGCGTTCCACTGAAAAAACGAAAAATATATAATATTATCAATTCGTTGTAGTAAACAGCAAAACCTATGAATACAATCATTAAGAGATAAATGATCTTACGGTTTTCTTTTATCATATACAACAAAAGTATTTGGAATCCTAATACCAAAAACGTTCCTCTGTTAAAGCACAATACTGAGAGCAGCAACAAAACAGAAAATGAAGTCCATGTTACTATTCTATATTTTTGATATTTTCTAGAAACAATTAAATAAAATAAGACCGGGAAAATTAATGCCGAGTGAATTCCAAAAAGATTGGTATTATGATAGCCAAAGCCTATTCTCATTCTCGATAAAAATATACTTATTATGCTGTAGCCGGTCATCCTAAACTCTATGGCGGCTATAAGAAGGGCCGAAAAACTTGAAAAAGCTATTGCAAGCAACAAATTTTTTGAAAAGTTCTTTTCTCTGTCAAGGAAGTAAAGGATAACAAAATAAAAAGTTATCGGCTCAAAAATACCGGTATAGAATAACAACCATCTTTTTATATTATTAGTTGGGAAATTATATGCATACAAAAGCGAAAAAATTGATGCAATTCCCAGTAAGGGCAACAATTTATCAAGCAAAGTTAGTTTTATTCGTACTTCATTGTCATAAGCGTAAATAAATTTTGAAACAACGACTAAAAGTAATATAAATTGAATTAACATATGGGGGGTTATCAAAAAATCATTTACTCCAACACCTTTGGTGCTCAAGTGTTGTACTAATGGTATAAAGGCAATATAGCCCAAAACTACAAATTCTGTCTTCTCAATTAAAAAATAGAAAAACACTATTGCTAAGGGTGTAAATAAGATAAAATAACTAAAATAATGTGGAGATCTAACAAAAGCATAAATAATAGCAATAATATAGAACCCAATAAAAAGAGCCCCCAATAAATAATAATTTATTTTACCTTTCTCATTTATAACTTTAGACAACATCTAGTTTATAACTCCTTAAGCAAAACCTTCTTTAATAATATTTTTCAGATACAATATGTCTTTTTTATTAAACAGAAAGTTCATAGAGATATATAATAATATTCCGATGATGATGCTAACAATAAGCGTCCATACATCATTTAAGAACTCATTAAAGATACCTTCTAAAATCCAAACAAATGCTCCCATAACTAAACTTATAGACAGAACCTTCAAAAGGTTTTTAATAAAAACAGACAATTTCAAATCAATTAGTTTAAAAGGAATTGTAAACGCATGATAGGTAATTAATAGATATGAAAATAAATAACATGCCGCTACACCTACTACTCCCCAATTAACACCAATAATAAATGCAGACACAAAGATTATTCCTACCGAAAAACTCCACCAAAACATCCAATCAGTTCTGCCTTTAGCCTGAAAGATTAGCCCTGTACTTGAACTAATTGACTGAATCAACCCAAGAGGCGAAAAAATTAACAAAAGAGTAACAAGTAGATTTGCATTCCAACTATTAGCAAAAAAAACTTCTACAAATGGCCTGCTTACAGCCATAATTCCAATCATAATGGGAAATGAAACCAATGCAATGGTCTTTGTTACCTTTAAATACGAGTCAACAAACTTTTTGTTGTCTTCCTGTATTTTTGAATATACTGGAAACATAACTCTAGCAATGACATATGATATATTATGTAACGGATATAACATAATTCTATAGCCCAAATAATAATGCCCTAATGCTCTATCCCCTAAATACTTTCCAACTATTAAATAGTCCGCATTTCTTGCAATAAAATTTAGAATATTATATGCAATTAAGTTGGCACTAAAATTAAATATCTTTCGAATTTCTTTCCACTTAAATAAAAATTGAGGATGCCATCTTCTGAAAACAATTAACAACGTTGTATTAACGGTAGCATTTGTAAGTGCCTGAAAAACTAAACTCCAGACACCACAACCAGCAAAAGCTAAAATAATGGCACAGATTGATGCGATTACACAAGAGATAATTTCAATTTTAGCGGTTAAATTAAAATTTAGTTCTTTTTCTATAATTGTTTTATGAATAATACTAATACTTGAAATAACAAACGTAATCGATAATAATCTGAGTATGTTAATTATTTCAGTTTTATCGTAAAAATCTGCTACAAGAGGGGCAGAAATATATATAAATCCTGTAACAAGTAAACCAACAGAAAAATTAACATAAAATAAACTTGATAATAATTCGTTACTAGCATCCTGTTTTTGAATTATCGCTGCTGAAGTACCGAGATCCTTAAAAATTTGAAGAAAATTAATGACAATGATTGCCATCGCCATTAAACCAAAATCAGACGGATCTAATAAATTTACTAAGAAAAATGTAGTTAAATATTGTAAAACCTGTTTGGAAAGTTGCGAAATAGATACCCACTTTATTCCTTTTATCGATTTTTTTCCTAAAGACATCTTTTTCATTGCGTATAGTTATTTAGCTAGAATCTCTCTTAATGCCTTTACGACGTATTCTATATCTTCATCACTAAGATTTGCAGCAAAAGGAATTGATAATGTTCTATTAGAAATAAATTCAGAGTTTGGGAAATCACCCTCCTTATAACCCAATGATTTATAAAATGGATGATAGTGTAATGCTAGATAATGAACTCCAGTTCCAATATTATAATTATGCAGTTCCTGTAATAAAGCATCCCTTTTAATTTGGGTATTATCAATATCTAACATTATTGTATATAAATGATAGGCGTGCCTGGAATTGGGAGATGGATCTGGAGGCAAAATTAACGGCAAATCTTTTAATTCGTTTTTATAATAATTCCATATAAACTTACGCCTCTCTGATAAAGCATCGATTCTTCTCAATTGATGTATGCCAAGAGATGCTTGAATATCGGTCATATTGTATTTGAACCCGGGAACTTCAACCCGATAATGTTTGTATCCTTCATCCGAAAATCTTTTCCATGCATCTTTACTCATTCCGTGTAAAGCATAAATTTTTAGTTTCCCAGCAATTTCATCATTATTGGTTGTGATCATTCCTCCTTCAGCTGTAACAAGATTTTTTGTTGCATAAAAACTAAAATTCGCTATATGTTTATAAGTGCCTACTTTCTTCCCATTATATTCAGTTTCAATTGCATGTGCCGCATCATGGATAATACTTAGACTATATTGATCAGCAATTTTTTCAAGCGCATCTATATCGCATACTCTTCCAGCAAAATGAACTGGCATGATTGCCTTCGTCCTTTGAGTAATTTTTTTCTCTACATCTTTAATGTCAATGGTCATATTGTACTTATCTACATCTACTAGGACAGGTTTGGCTCCAGTGTGAATCACCGCATTTGCAGAAGCGGCAAAAGTCATAGAAGGAACAATTACTTCATCACCATGGGAAATCCCCAAAGCTATTGCCGATAGATGAAGACCAGCGGTACACGAACTCACGGCTACAGCATTCTCACAATTTATATAATCAGCAAATTCGTCTTCAAATTTTTTAACTTTTGGCCCTGTCCCAATCCATCCAGATTTAAGAGTCTCGACCACTTCAGTTATTTCAGCATCTTCAATTAAAGGTTTACCAAATACTAAATAAGAATCTCGTTTTTTCATTCAACTGTTTTCCATGAAAATAAATTTTTTCTTATAAATATTAATTTTTCCGACTTGTCCCAATTATCATTCTCTTTTAACAATATTGTAAAAAACATAATTAGAAAAACTCCAAAAGTTATAATAAGAGTAAAAATTGTTCTTGGCGGATAGCTTTTCTTCAAGTGAGGAATAGCAGTATCTAAAATCTGAAAAACCGGTAAATCTTTCTGCTCATCAAATTTAGCTTTTTCATAAAGAGGTAAAACAAATTGTAGCATCGACTGGTTAATTTCAACATCTCGAAGTAACCTAAAATAGTTTATTGCTTTATCAGGCAACGAATTAACAGGCAATAAATAACTATCAGGCTGTCCTTCTTTTTTTATTTTTTCAAGTCTCTTCTTAAACTCGCTTACCTCTAATTTTATATTTTGAAGCTGAGGTGAACCTTCACTTAGTATTTTCTCGAGCACAGATTGTTGAATCTCTTTTGTAATTAGCTGCGTTTCCAAGTTCGTATAAGATTCAACAATACCTTTAATTTGCTCTTCCGCACTAAGTATACCGCTTTGCTTTTGATAATGGCTTAATGAATCTTCAGATCTTCGCAGCTGATCTTTTATTTCTTTTAATCTCTCCTCAAGGAACTTTCTATTATTTGCTGACTTAGTAATTTCTAACGTAATAATCTTATTGTTTAATACTTTCAATATATAGTTTGTCATATCGGAAGATCTTTGTGGATCATCTGATGATACTGTAATTTCAAATGCTCCTTCATCTGTCTCTTTGGCTTTTATATTATTTGAGAGAGTCTTTATTGCTCTCTCTTTATAGTCAAGTAAAGTACTATCAATCTCATAAACATTTATTAAATCAAATTTTTCAATAATATCTTCGAGAACAGTTCTGCTATTTAAGATAGTAAAATATAGTTTTATGTCTTCATTACCTATGCCACCTCCTAAATCAACAGGTAAATTTGCCAACCCTTGAACAGCGTTAAGCAATCCACCAACATCTTCAGATTTTGAAGGCATTACAAGCGCAGATGACTCAAATTCTTCATCGACAAAGAAATAAATTGTTAAGTAAGAGAACAACATTGTAAAGAAAAGAACCGGAATTATGACTCTTTTCCATTTTACTAATATTACAAAGTAATCAATGACCCCTATCTTTTTTTCCGACATTTTATACCTTAACTACTTTTTGACATAATGTAATTTTACTAAGATTACTTTTTACTACTATACTATTAATTAAACACATATATAGCTTTTATACATCTCCAGCCAACATAGTCCGTATATATTATTAAGCCATCTTGAAGAGGTAATGGCAAATAATATCAATCCTCAAATCCATCATTTTCTACATCCCATTCTTCTCAACTTACTTAAATAATAAAACAACTGTTGCAATACTTCCTAAAACATCAGCTATAGTACTAACCCTACCAACATAAAACCAAAAATTTCTGGGTATTTCTTTTAATACGTAAATATAATCTCCAGACTCAATTTTATAATCATCATCTTTAGCAGTTTCTGCCACCAGCCTTATTTATATAATATGAATAATCTTTTCCTTCAGAATATGAATAGTATCCAGGAACACCCACTCTTGTCCAAATACATAAACGGATTCTAATTCTTGAGGAATAACAATAACATCACCATCTTTAACAATGAATTTAGATGCAATGGAATAAGCTTCGTCAGAAACTGCCCAAAGTCTTCCCAATGATTGTGATAAATCTTTAATTGTGGAAGAAATACCGCCAATATCACTTATAAGGCCACCTTGCGATTTTGGGGGAAGGATATTAGCAGTTGATGTATTATAGAGAATCAAAAAACTGATAATAAGTGCTGCTAAAGTAACTATTGTAACATTCCAGATAATCAGTTTTCTTCTCTTTAATAAAATTATTAGAAAGTCAACAAAATTTTTTCGCTCATTTTCCCCATGAATATTATTCATTTAATTTACTCTTGTTTTATTTTCCCATTAGACGTCTACTTAAGCTTAAATCAACTACCGTCTTTATTCTGAACTTATATTTATAAATAACAAAACTACTGTCGCAATACTTCCCAAAATACTAGCCACTGTACCGATCCTACTTACATAGAACCATATATTTCTAGGTATTTCTTTTAATACATAAATATAATCACCAGGTTCAATTTCGTAATTTTTTTCTTCAATGGATATCCATTTCCGCCCTTTACCTTTAATAACGTATATATCATCGTCATCTTTAGCAGTTTCAGTTAACCCACCAGCTTGACTTATATAATATAAATAATCACTGCCTTCAGAATATTGATAATATCCAGGGACACCCACCTGCCCAAATACATAAACAGATTCAAGTTTTTGAGGAACAACAATTACATCACCATCCCTCACAATGAACTGCGAAGCAATCGAATTTGTACTATCAAGCTCCCGGAAATCAATTCCATTTTCACCTTCTAATATTCTAAGCTGGTTACTTATATTAAAGTATAGTGTATCATCTATCTGTAAATCGGCAGTTCTATTCATTCTAAGAAGTTCCTTAATATATTCCATACTAACTTCATTTTCTAGCTTTATTAATACTGAAGGATTTTCATCTGCTTTCATTTTAAGCGCTTCATTTAATAGAATTTGCTGTTTCGTAAAATTTCTTACTAACTCAGCATCCTTTAATGATGCTTTTTCCGTAAAGCCGCCAGCTTTTTCAATTGCTTCTTTAATTGTTGTACTATTTTCGGTTATATAAATCTCACCGGGATTTTTGACCTCACCTAGGACAAGAATTTTATAACTCTTTCTTTTCGTTTGATCTGCTTTAATTCTGATTCTATCACCAGGTTTCAGATAAAACTCATCGTTTAACCCTACCTCTATTAACTCTTCTTTTGTGCCATCATAAGAAAGTCTTGATACAACTGCTGTATCTGAATCCTCATAAGCTTTGTTAATTCCGTGAGCAAAAAATATTGCATCACTTAACTTATCTCCCTCAACAAATTGAAATTTTGTAGGTTTTTTTACAGCACCATTGATCTCAACAACTTCATATTCGGAATCATAACTTGGGAAAATTATTACGTCATCATTTTGGAGATATGGGTTATTTTCAAAATTACCTGTCAGTCTAAATTTCAAAAGATCAATTAGCTTTGTAGTACCATCTTTTCGCTTTAAAGTTATCTCCCTTAAAGCATAGTCTTTTGCTTCCGAGACTAAATGCAAAAACACATTTTCATTATTAGCCGGTACCTGTAATTTGGACAGAGCCTCATTATAAATTCGCGTAATGAATTGATCTAATCTTTCTCCGCCGTATGCCGGGAAGGAGCCTGTTATAATAAAATCTCCACCAATAGTAACTGAAATCGGCAACGAACTGAAGTTTGATGATGAACTATTATCTGTTGACAAATTAACTTGTGCATAACTAGACAAAACACACAATAAAGAAATAACAAGAAGTTTTTTTAACATTTATTACCCTAAACTATCTTTTATCATATAACGATTTATAATACTCCTGATACTCACCGGAAATAATTCTTTCCCACCACTTTTCATTAGCTAAATACCAGTCTATTGTTTTTGAGATTGCTTCTTCGAATTTATATTCCGGTTTCCAGCCTAATTCTTTTTCTACTTTGGATGAATCTATAGCGTAACGTCTGTCGTGTCCGGGTCTGTCTTTAACGTATTCA
The DNA here is from genome assembly GCA_050117315.1 of Ignavibacteria bacterium. Classification (GTDB taxonomy): domain Bacteria; phylum Bacteroidota; class Ignavibacteria; order Ignavibacteriales; family Melioribacteraceae; genus JANQIV01. Next base: position 7,136 of record JASFMY010000011.1, on the reverse strand, counting down.
ATAAGATTCTCGGTTTTACCAAGCTTTTCTATTATTAGTTTCACAATTTCAATATTTTTCATTTCCTGACTTGCGCCGATGTTATATACTTCTCCTATTCTCCCCTTCTCCCATACAAGTTCAGCCGCTTTGTTATGGTCAATAACATATATCCAATCTCTTACATTTAAGCCGTCACCATAAACGGGTAGCTTTTTATCATTAAGTGTATTAATAATCATTAAGGGAATAAGTTTTTCGGGGAATTGAAACGGCCCGTAATTGTTTGAACACCTTGTAATTACAACTGGTAACCCGTAAGTGTGATGAAAAGATAATGCCGCCATATCCGCAGCCGCTTTACTTGAGGAATAAGGACTATTAGGTGACAGTGGTGTGCTTTCTGTAAACAACCCTGTTTCGCCTAAACTTCCGTATACTTCGTCTGTTGAAATTTGCAGAAACTTTTCAACTTCGTATCTTTTTGCCGCTTCCAGCAAAACACACGTTCCTACTACATTTGTCCTGTAGAAAACTTCCGCACCGAGAATACTTCTATCAACGTGGGATTCCGCTGCAAAATTAATTACATGTTTTATCTCGTATTTTCTAAAAATGTAATCAACCAGTTCGTTATTGGTAATGTCACCCTTTATAAAAGTATAATTTTTTGAATTTTCTGATAAAGCTAAGTTTTCAAGATTACCTGCATAAGTAAGCTTATCAAGGTTAACTATGAAAACATCGTCACGATTTGAAAGAATATAGTTAATAAAATTACTTCCAATAAATCCGGCACCGCCGGTAACTAAAATATTTTTCATTTATTTCGTTATTATTTGGTTAATACATCTTTTAACCTCTCCCCAACCCTCTCCTTACTAAGGAGAGGGAGTAAGGGTGGGGTTAAAATAAAAACATTCCAATAAAAATACCTGTTTGAATAAAAAACGAATCTCCATTTAAATCAGAAGGAACATTTTTTAATTTTTTATTATTGTCTATTTTCCAATCATCAGCAAAAGTAAAAGTGTATCCTCCACCGATTCTAAATGCCATAAACCTGTTAAAAGGTATGTCTACATTAACAGTCGGGGAAAACGTAAAAAAGGAATTTTCAATTTTCCTGCTCACATTATTTGAACCGGTAGATAGATCATTCCACACATCATCCCAGTCGAAATCGCCGTCATTCCTGTAAAGGTCAATAGTTAAAGAGCCGGAACCTATCATAGCTCCAACAGATACCGCAATTTTTCTTACAGACGGGAGTGAATATTCAATAGTCAAAGCTCCGCCGCCAAGTCCGTATTCAACTTCAGTTTCGAATCCGCCCGATGTGATTGTTCTGGTTAACGACCCGGAATATCCTACTCCGCCTATTCTCAAGTTATCAACTATTTTTATATAAGCATAACCGCCGCCGCCAATGGCAAACATTCCCCCGCCGGGTAATTCTTCTAAACCTAATTGTCCCAGCATTTTGTTAACAGGATCAAAATCCGGCATAACCCACATAGGAGTTACACCACCTGCAATAGCAAATTTGGATACCCATCCGGCAGTTCTTTTTGTCTGTGCCTGGTTGAAAGAAAAACCGATTAAGAAAATAAATAATCCTAGAAAAAATCTTTTCACAGAATTGATAAATAATTTTTTAATTGAAAAACTAAGTTAATTAATGCGGGTTAATAAAAAAAATAAAATTTAGAAAGAAATTTGAATTTATATTTTTTTAATGCGTTAGCAAAGATTCTTTATGCAATAAACCAAGTTCCTTTAAGGAACTTGGTTTATTATATTTTAATTCTGTGAAGACAGGTAAATCTCACTATAGGCAGGTGAATTATTCAATAATTCTTCATGGGTTCCTATTCCGGCAACTTTGCCGGATTCCAAAAAACAAATCTGATCTGCGAGCTTTGCGGATGTTATTCTATGGGTAACAATAATCACCGTTTTGTTATTCTGTCTGCAATATTCAAATAAACCTTTCAAAATTTTTGATTCCGTTTGAACATCAATATTGGAGGTCGGTTCGTCAAGAATTAGTATGGGTGTGTTTCTCAATACTGCTCTTGCAATTGCAAGCCTTTGTCTCTGTCCTCCCGACAGGGTAGCACCCCATTCAGCAACCTGCGTATTATATTTACCGGACAGGCTGTTTATTAATTCATCCATTTTACACATCCGGATTACTTCATCAACTTGAGATTTGTCAATACCGTTTTGACCGAAAGTTAAATTTTCCCAAATAGTACCTTTAAATAAATTAAACTCCTGGAGTACAACCCCCATTTGTCTTCTCAAATCGATCAACGGTATTTCTTCGGCCAGCATACTATCAATATAAATCACTCCCTGAGTAGGTTTTTCAATTGAGGAGACAAGTTTAAGTAGAGTTGTTTTACCCGAACCGCTCGGGCCAATTATGCTGAGAATTTTCCCGCTATTAATTTCAAGGGTAATATCGTCAAGAACATTTGTCTTTTCGTCGTAAGTGAAAAACACACTTTCAAATTTGATATCACCTTTTATTTTGTGTTGAATCTCTTTTGGAGCCGAGTGGGAACCAACGGGCTGCTGTTCCGGAATTTTATCAAGGTATTCGAACATACGGTTAAGATTTACCGCAGAATGTTGGAAGTTTGAAAACATATATACAAGCTGGTTAAAAGGAGAATATAAATATCCCACATACATCGTGAATGCAATGTAATCTCCCAATGTCATTTCCTGCGATAATATCAGTGTCCAGCCGAGCCACATAAATAAAGCAGTATTAGCAGCATATAAAATAGTATTAACAATTCCTAATAATTGCGAGATGCCCTCTGACGTTAAATTTTGCTTTAATGCATGTTCAACTTTTGTTTTTGATTTTTTATAAACAAAATACTCAAGCGCCATTGTTTTCAAAGTTCTAATCTGGCTGAGCATCTCAACCTGAAAAGCACTGTAGTCCGCATAAGCTTCGGCGGTTTTTTTCCAGTACTTCCTCATCAGTTTGCCGGCAAGAAAAGTAATAAGCACGGTAATCGGCACGCTTATCAGTCCTATTAATGCCAGTTTCCAATTAAGCAAAAGCAGAAAGGGCGGAACAATAAGAAGGTAAAACCCCTGTGAAAACAACGTTGAAAATATATGCGAAATACTGCCGAGCGAACTATTTACATCCTGGAACCGGCTTGTAATTTCCCCGACCTGATGGTTATCAAAAAAGCGTGAATTAAGATGCTGGATATGGTTAAAGAATAATAGGTTGATTACGTTATTAAGTTTAGTATTAATATAAAGCGAATAGTATTCCCTTATTCCTTTTAATAATGATGCGGAAACACTTACGGCAAAAACACCTCCGACAATAACATGCATTAAAGAGACATCCTTTGACGGGTATACTTCGTCAATTAGCATTTTGGTTAAAAACGGAGATATCATTTCCAGCGAACTAATGAAAGGTACAGGGATTGCAGTTTTAAGCAGCAGCAGCCAGTATGGTTTTATCAAAAGGAGCAGCTCTTTAAACTGCTTTAACGCTTCTCTTAAAGAAGGGACCGAGTTTTCGGCATCATGCATTAAATTTCCTTCCGCACATTACATAAAACAATAGCTAACATTAAATCTATCTTATAAATTGCTTACAATCTTTGCAAGAGATTTTATTTCGTCCGGCACTACGTAAACTTTAATCCCGGTAACTTCTTCTACTTTCTTTTTTTTGATTTCCACAATATCGTCGTCAATATTTGTAAAGTATGTTTCCGTCCATCTCGAGCCGTAAATCTTTCTGCCGACAAGCATAACAAACGCTATAACTTCCGCATTGTTATTATACTTTTCATTGATTGAACTGATATACTCCAACGATTGAGTAATTATATCGATATTTGTATCAACCGAAATAGTGAGTATTATCCATTTAGGCAAGAATGTTTTATAAATTCTCGTAGAGACATTCTTTGTTAAATCGCCGTCGTTAAACTGGTCAAAGATAATTGAATTTTGACCGCCGGTAATTATAATATCACACTTTGCTTCCAGGTCTTCAATAATTTTACGGTGGTATGCAGTCGACTTTAATTCGTTCTGTTCTTCTATTCTTGAAAAACTCACATCTGCTCCGACTAAAACTCCTGTTGGTTCAGTTGCAAAATGTTTCACTCTCATATATTTTTTAAGTTCTTCGCGGAGTATAATTTGAGTTGTAAATTTTCCCTGAACCGTGTCTGTGCCGAATATACCTAAAACTTTACCCGGTTTATATTGATTATATTTTTCTATATCCAGCTCTTTAAAGTCTTCCTTGTGAAGACCTATTTTATATAGATTGTTGGTGTTCCCATCATTTAGCAGATCTTGAAAATGATCTAATTTAAAAATATCATCATAAAGCAAAATGACCGGGAATCCCTTATCTAATGCCTTCCCGACAAGTTTTTCAACAATCACCAATTCCGACTCAAAATTTACATTACAGGTAAATACAATTACATTAAAATCTTTTTTATCAATCTCATCAATATTGTTAATAACCGGAATTAACGTACTCGGAATATTAATATAATCAGCGGCATCATCGCAGAAAATTTTATCGTCAAATATTACAACAGGGTTTAGAAGCGATAAATCTTTGAACCTCAGCAGACTGTAGCTTTCTTTATTGTATTTATAAACAGCAGCCTTAACATCTTTCGGCAGCACTTGTTTTAAATGCTCAATAGTATAAATACATTTTTTGCTTCCCTTGTTATCGTACATTAGGGGAGGCAGCTCTTCGGCAAAGCCCCACAACTCCATTAATTTCTCAGTCAGCTTATCGTAATTATAACTATAATTATCATACAGCCCGTCATTAATATAAACCGGTATTCCCGGTTCAGGCATCTTAAAGGTCGTTGATAAGTTTTTATCCTTTACAGAAAAAGAATAATAAAGGTTGGGATATAAAAGGAAGTATTGATAATAGATTACAAAATTTTCATCCGATAACTTAACGGCAGTAATAATGTTGTTTTTTCTTGCACCGCTTTTATTATCGGTATGACCGAGCTTATGAATTATAAATTTAACGTCTTCGAGATCGTTGTACTCAGTCGGTGCATCAAGCTTTTTTACATAAGTAAAATAACACCAAAACGGGTCAACCGGAAAAGCGGAAATAACTTCTTTTTCTGACAATGTTATACTTTCCATAATTTCTGCCAAATATGATTTGAATTGACCTTCTGCGAATTTCTGCTGTTCTTTATTACGGTGCATAAACGGGAAATCACTCGCACATATCTTTTCAAATACCGGCAGCACATCACGGTCGTTTTTAAAGTGAATGTTTGCTTCAATAAACTTTAACACGGAATACATCCAGCAATTGTTATTGTTAATCCACACCCTGCTGAAAAAACCTTCGCCCCAAGATGAATAATAAATTTTCGGCAGTTTAGTTATTTGACAATTTCTAATTTCCATTTTGAAATACCTCCTTCAGCCACCATATGCCTTCAAACCACCAATGCCCGAAAAACTCGGTGTCGAATGCCAGAACAAAAGTTTTATAATCGTTTACCAGTTCCCTGTGTTCCTCCAAAATATTGTAAAATTTATTCACATCGTTTTTAATTTGGGACCTGGCGGCATCGATATTGTAAATCCATTTATCTCCCAGCTTGGTTTCGGGATCGGAAATAGAATAATACTTAAATCCGGTCCATACACCATGATCTTTCCTATTATCCGGAATAGTAAGACCAAGTTTCATTAAATATTCAGGCACTACATCAAACCCGAGATCACGATAAAACTCGCGGTAATGTTTATGCGATGCAATTGTTTTCACGGGCCCCTTCCATAAATATTTGCAGATTCTAAAGTCGTGAAGATACAACATGAGATCGTCGTATTCGTAAATGCCGCTTTTTTCATTACCCTTGTAAAGCCCCAGGCCGGTAATGTTTAACGAAGTAGATTTTATCCCGTTACGAATAAGTATCTTTTCAAGACCGGGATAGAAAGCACACTCGGGAAGCCAGAATCCGTCGGGAGGCCTGTCAAAGTTCTTTTCAAATTCTTCTATGCCCCTTTTAATAAAATACTCTGCGGTTTTTTCGTTATAAATCGGGAGATAATTATGGTTTATTGAGGAAGTCCACAACTTTATATTTTTTATATTTTTGATTCCGGATAATATGTTATCACTTTCGTAAAACTTTATGCTCTTCATTACCCTGTCAAAATAAAACCTGGCTGTTTTATTTATATTGTCCAGCTCTTCATCGCTCAAATTCATTTTATTCTTTTGGTACTTGTTAAACTTCTCGATACTTGATGTTCTTTCTATTTCCGCTTCGGCTATTGTCTTCAGCAATTTTAAATACATTAAATACCTGTCTTTTCCCTCAAGCATTTGCTGAATGGTACACGGGGTAAACGACAATATTACTTCATTACCGTTTAAGGAGAAACTGCTCAAACCGGATAATGCTTCAAACAAAGGAATATATGTTTCCGTGATAGATTCAAATATCCAGTTCTCCTGTTCACTAAAAATCTGTCCATTATTATTTAACACGTACGGTATGTGTGTATTAAATATGAATTTTATGTTTTTCGACATGTCCGTATTTGCATTACTGTTTTTTTGAGAAATTTCCATAATGTTACTCCTACTGTAAATTTCCACAAAGCTTTTTGATGCTCAATTATTTCTTATTCGATAATAATAAAGGAGGCGGCTTTTCAACCTCCTCCAACTTAAACCATGACTATTTTTAACAGTTATTGCATTCGTCATACCAGGACGGTTTATCCTCACAATATTCACCTGCGTACGTAATCCCATCTTCCGTATAACATTTCCAATAACAGGAAGGGGTATAATCCGTGCAGGGAAAGCTCCCGCTGCTTAAGTAGCTGGTGTCATGTCCTTTTACAAACAGCGAATCGGAGATATCCTCGTACAATGCAGAAATATCTTTTGCGGTATACTCCATAGCTTGCCTCCTTTGTTTTGTTGTATTTTGTTTTTCGGCACAACAGTACTTATTTTCTGTAAGCAATACTTACGTTCAATAATTATCTGCTAAGTGTTCTAATTCATAAATACGGTGACGCATTGACTTTTAATCTTAATCCACAGGGAGTAAGAGCACGATTATGAG
>JASFMY010000010.1:0-85222 GCA_050117315.1 Ignavibacteria bacterium | reverse complement strand
TTTAAAGTAATGTTTGCGTTTGCGTACCCCACTACTCCATTGTCAACCCTGGTGAAAGCAGAATTTATAAGATTCTCCATCCCGAAAGTGACGCTTATTGCATATAGTCCGTTTTCGAAGTTATCAACAGTTATACTAGAATTACCATATTGAGATAAATGTGCGACGTTATACATTGATACTCCGTTTCCGCTGCCGCTTCCTTCTACAACTACACTCCAAATCCACGGATAATCACAATTACTTATGTATATATTGTTGCATGTATTATCTTGCAATACCATATAGTCTGAATTTGTCATTGAAATATCGCCGTTTAGATCCACATCATGGATATTCAGATTAGTTTTACCGACAATACTTATGTCTTCATTTATTGTCCCTTCACTAACAACTATGCTCTCTTGAGCGCTCGCAATATCTATGGCCGCTTGTAACGTTCCACAGATTCCTTTTAATTCAGAACTATATACTTTTGCTTTTAACCCGTTGAGTGTTGCGCCGCTGCTTACGTCTATTGTGCCGCCATCGGTAGTTATGGAATAGCCGTTAAGATTAATGGTTGAGCTTGATGGAATAGTTAGTGTCTTACCTAATGGAACAGTGACGTTGCCCGAAAGTTCTTTATAGTACCATGTTTGATTAGCAGCTAATTCTCCTGAAGCAAAAGTAGACTTAAATGCCTCTACGGTTGGTGAATAGTAATCCAACATTCGAGCATTGTCTTCATCTTGGACTGTTCCCATCGCAACACCGTTATATGTTATATCTGGGTTTGACCAATATTGTAGTCGAGTAGTATGATTAGTACAACATGATGTATCGTAAGCCATAATAGTTCTCCAGTTACCCGAACAGTACTCATAACCATGATTATATGAACCAGCAGGATCGTTACATATATCGTGGCGACAGTTTTGAATATGTCCAATTTCATGGGCAAATGTATAATTACCCGTAGCACAACTATATTTAACAACTGCAAATGCATAAGAAGAAGTTGGAGTTTGATATGATCTCCCGCATGAATTTCCGCTACTGACAATTAAAACACAGACATCCGCACCGTACTGATTTCTATATGTGTGAACCTCGTCCATTTCTCCATCTGAGGTACCTCTAAAGTTAATCAAGTCAGTTGCCATAACTCCTGATTCAGTGTAACTAACTTCATAAGAATAAACAAGATTTATTCTTACAGAAACATCGCCGTTTTCATACGATTGATTTGCTTCAGCTACAGCCAATTGAATGAGGCTACTAATATTACCACTGGCATTTTTGGCTGCTGTTGTATAAGCAACCAGTACATCAATAACAGCAGAAGTTGTAGATTTAATTTTATTCACTTTATTTTGTTTGTTGTTGTTTTGCTCTTCATTAATTTCAATTGGTGGTGATTCATTAAGTATTTTTGATGGGTCAATTTCAATAAAGGCATGTAATCCATCTCCTAAAGGCTCAATTTTATATAGTTGGTCGTTAAGCCAAACGCTTCCCGTTATGTCGTCCCCTTCAAAAACTAGGATTGTAGTATTACCGATTGCTTTTGTTTGTTTCCCTTTCCAAAAAGAGATACTTCCTTTTTGCATATTAGTTTCATTGTCATTTATAGAATAAACAACTTCATTATTTTTACCGAAACGGAAGGAAGAACAATTAGCTATCTCTGCTATATTATCATTTTCTACTTTGAATATCTTAATACTTTTAGTTGTTTCTCGTTGTTTAATTTTTGTAAGAATAGATTGTTGTTTGTCCGTAGTAACCGTTGAAGTCGAGTTATTAAATGAAATTATCGCCATATTATTATCAACGGTAATAGTTTGACCAAACATTTTGCAGTTAGATAATAAAAAGGTAAAAACTAAAATTAAATAGACTGCTAAATATAGTTTATTCTTTAACATAATTTTTCTCCTAATTATTTTGGTGTTACCTTGGTGACAATTTATACTAGTAGTTTTTTAGTAAAAGATTAAGGCGGTCTGTTTTTCATTTTGAACTTCATGTTTATAATGGCTGTAATTGTTTAATTATCTAAACCGTATTCATTAAATTTATAAAGACCATAACCAATTGTTCCGAACCATTTATTGTCGTACTGATCGACTTTAATACTATAAAGAGGTATATACGGTACGGATGGTTCTGAAACATCATTGATATAGTATGTTGTCCATTCGTTATTATTCATATTTAGCAGTGCACCAGAGAAGGTTCCTACCCAAAGGTTGTTTTGGCTGTCTGAAGAAATAGTAAATATACTCTCATCCGGAATAGATGTATTTGTAGTATCATAAACCGTCCAATCAATATCATTAAATTCGGCTAAACCAAAATCTGTAGCAAACCATTTAACATTCATTCTGTCTATATATAGGTCAATAATCCGCCAATTAGGCAAAGGAGAATTATCTGGTGTATAATTAGTCCAATTATTTCCGTCAAATTTGTCTACACCGGCAACTTCTTCGTGTCCAATCCAAACAATATCATTCTCTTCTATATCTATTGCCGCTATAGCTGGTGAGCTAATAGGTGTTTCATATTTGGGGTAATATACAGTCCAATTCTTTTTATCGAATTTATATAATCCATAATTATTAGTGCCAATCCATATATTATGTTTGGAGTCAATTTTAATAGTTGTTATTACTAATTCAATTTCATCAGGATTAGATGGGAATGAGGTATTATCGGAATTATAAATCTTCCAGTTATTTCCATCAAATTTTGCTAATCCACCATTATCTGTTAAACCTACCCATACAGTATCATCTTCACATGCAAGCGACCATACTTGGTTCTTAGGTATTCTACTATTATTCGTATTATAAATTGTCCATTTAGATTCGTCATAAAAAACTAAACCTTCATCTGTACCAATCCATATATTATTGTTTTCGTCAATTTCCAAACAGCGAATAATGTCTGAAGGTAAATAAGAATTTGATGTATTGAATTCTTTCCATCTTCCACTTTCCGAAACAGTACCCCCACTTCCTTCATAAGTTTCACCATTGGGTAAAACCGGATTCTCATCTTCATCACAGCTTAATAGAAATAGAAGTATTATTAAGATTATTATCTGTTTCATTGTTCTCCATTTTTGCTTTTAGTACTAGACTCTTTATTAACAGCAAATTTCATTTCCAGCGGAAATATTACACTTAGAATATTGATTAAGAAGCAATTTATCAATTAAAACAAAAGATAGTCTAATTATATCTTTATAAATCTCACGTTGGTTCTTTACTTATAAAAAATGGCTCACCAAAAGGCAACACTAGCCAGCAAAATATTAAGCATGTAAGTGCTTCTATCTCTCTCATTGAATCACTGAAAAGGGAGAATATTTTAATTATTAGTTAATCAATAATTGACTTTATGTCAAGTCCAAAATTGACAACTTATATTAATAATATCTTTACAATAGGAATTTATTCATGGTCTTGAATATTTTACCAGTAATTTCTATGTATACAGTTTTTAGCCGGTTGATACGTACTGTTCCATGACAAAAACGGTAATTTACCCTGATAAGTTGTTCATAAGGCAAGGAGATTTCTTTTTAAAAGAAGGCTAATATTATAAAAAGATTTGATAAATACCTGGTAATCAAAAATAAAACTTGAAAATGATTTCTAAAAAATTAGATTGATGTAATCAAAACTATCTATCACTAACAAAGGTGAGGATATGCCGACAAATCTACCACCTGAATATTATGAAGCTGAAAAAAGATTTAAAGAAGCCGTTACCCCAAAAGCAAAAGCAGAATCACTCGAAGAGTTAATAAGCACAATCCCAAAACATAAAGGGACAGATAAACTAAGGGCAGAGTTAAGAAGAAAATTATCTAAGTTAAAAACGCAGTCCCAAAGCAAAAAACAAAAAGGGAAATACGAAAACTACTTTCATGTTGAGAAAGAAGGCGCTGCAAGAGTCATTGTTCTTGGCGCTGCCAATGTTGGAAAGTCTTCATTAGTTGCCAAACTTTCGCATGCTCACCCGGAAATCTCTGAAAACCCTTTTACAACATGGGCGCCCGTCCCGGGAATGGCGGATATAGAAGGAATTCAACTACAGCTTGTTGATACTCCCGCTATTGACCGCGACTATATTGAACCTGAATTTCTCGATTTGATAAAAAGCGCCGACTTAATTATTCTTATGCTTGATTTACAGGCTTACCCTATCCAGCAATTTCAAAAAACTATTGAAATTCTGGAAAGTCATAGGATTTATGCAGCCTATAAAAAAAATTCGGTTGAAGATATTCACGCTACTTTTATTCCTTTTTTAACAGTGACTAATAAAGATGACGCTGAAAATTTAGACGAGGACTTTGAAGTATTAAACGAATTACTTGCTGAAGAAGGCTGGTACCTTTTACCTATCTCGGTAAAGACAGGAAGAAATTTGGAAGTAATGAATAAAAGAATTATAAAAAAACTAAAACTGATTCGTGTTTATTCAAAACCTCCCGGAGAAGAGGCAGATAAAGGACAACCGTTTGTATTAAAGGAAGGCAGCAATATTGGAGATTTTGCCAAAGAGGTTCACAAAGATTTTTACGAAAATTTAAAAACAGCAAAATTATGGGGAACCGGGGTGCACGACGGACAACTTGTCGGCAAAGAACATGTCTTAAAAGACGAGGATATTGTTGAACTGCACATTTAGTTGACCAATTTCGACAAAACTGTATGTGATAAATCAAAACATGGTTTTTCAACAGCCCGGGAAAGAGTTTTTAAACTCTTTCCAAAGCCGTATTTAATAATTTTGTTACGTTCTCTGCAAATTCTCTTAAATTTTCATTCCCTGTTGCCGTCATTGCCGCCAGAGGATCCATTATTGCAATCTCGGATTTGCCTTCTTCTTTTTCCTGGACAATAACGCTGCACGGCATTAGCAAGCCTACTTTGTCTTCCGCCTGCAAAGCTTGATGTGCAAATTTCGGGTTACAGGCGCCGAGTATTTTATACTTCCTGAAATCAACATCAATTTTTTTCTTTAAAGTTTCTTTTACGTCAATCTCGGTTAGAATTCCAAAACCTACTTCTTTTAGTTCTGCTGTTATTTTTTCAAGCGCTTCTTCGTAAGGATAATCGACTAATTTTGAAATGTAGTAATTCATTTTATTTCCATTTTTTGTTTAGTTCGATGCAGATCATAAATAATCGATTCATAATAGAACGCAGATTTTTATGATCTTTATGATTTGTTATGATAAAAGCAAATATTCAACTAAAATAAAAATAAGAATAAATTGAAATTACAATTGCACCGAATATGTTTAGAATTAAACCCGCTTTTGCCATCTCGGGAATTCTAATTCTTCCGCTCCCGAAAACTATTGCGTTGGGCGGGGTTGCAACGGGCATCATAAATGCCATTGATGCAGATATTGTTGCCGGGATCATTACTAACATAGGATCAATCTTAAATTGAATTGCAATAGAAGCTAAAATGGGCAATATAATTTGCGCCGTGGCCGTATTTGAAGTCAACTCCGTTAAAAATGTTATTGTTAAACAAATGATTAAAATCAGCAAGATTATATTCACCTCTTTCAAACCAATAAACATAGAGCCGACAATTTTTGATAAACCGCTGTTTACAAATCCGTCGGCAAGTGCAAAGCCGCCGCCGAAAAGAAGAATTATTTCCCAGGGAATTTTTCTAATTATTTTTACCGTTAAGATTTTTTTGTCATCATGCCCTCCGGTTTTTACCGGAATAAGAAAAAGTAAAATCGACATTGCAATAGCAACAGTAGAATCATCAATAAATTTTGGGAAAGGAAGAATATTAGACCAGCCCGGGATTTTGAATATTCCCAGATCAATATCTACTCTGAAGATCCAAAGGAAGGCAGCAAATGAAGATACAGCCAAAATTGCTTTTTCTTCAAAACTCATTTTACCAAGCTGTTCTTTTTCTCGATTTATTATTTCTTTATCAATTTCAAAATGTCCGAGTTTAAAAACTATCTTTGTTAAAACAAACCACATCACCGGTAAAATTATAATCGTTAACGGCAGAGCGAATATCATCCATTCCCCGAAGAATACTTCAGGTTTATCGGGAAATGTAATTGAATAAATTCGTTTGAATACCAGGTTTGGAGGTGTTCCAATTAAGGTTGCTATTCCCCCTACTGAACAAGCGTAAGCAATCCCAAGCATTAATGAAACCGCAAAATTTTTAACATTGTCGCTTCCGAATTGGGCCTCAACTTTATAAAGAATTGCAAGCCCGATTGGCAAAAGCATAATTGCCGTGGCTGTATTGGAAATCCACATTGACATAAATGCGGAAGCGATCATAAAACCCAAAATTATTTTTGACGGCTTTGTACCGAAAACAGAGATTAAATGAAGAGCAATACGTTTGTGAAGATTCCACTTCTCCATTGCAAGAGCTATTATAAACCCACCCATAAATAAAAAGATTGTAGAATTGATATAGGATTGAGCTACACTACTTCCTTTAAGAATTCCGAATAAAGGAAAGAGCACTAACGGAATCAAAGCCGTAACGGCAATGGGAATTGCTTCGCTTAACCACCAGGCAGCCATCAAACAAGCAACTGCTGCGGTGTAAACGGCATTCTTATTACCGCTGAAATCCACAAAAAGAAAAACCACGAAAAAGATTACCGGGCCTAGAAATAAGCCAACGGTTTTTAGATTTTTCATTTATTTGAAGAGATTTATGATATCGAGTTCAACCTGCTCTTCCGTAAAAAAAGGTTCGCCGGAATCTTTACGAATTTGAAAACCGAAAAATTTTGCCCTCGCTTCAAGGTATTCAATAAAAATTTTCCGGCTTATAAAAGTTTCCGGTTCGTTACTTTCAGGATTATAAAACTGCGAAGCATAAGCTTTTACTGCTTGCATCTTCGTTTCAAATGAATCGCTTATATCAACTATAAATGACGGATCAAATTCAAAAGTCTGCATATAGTAAAACAATTTTCCCGGGCGGTAAGCCTTCTGCTTTTCACCGTTCCAGAGAGTTTCATATTTATAATTGCCGCTGAAAAACATTGCTTCTTTAACTATTTGGCTGGCTCCGATATGATCGGGATGCCTGTCGTTTATATACGGCCCGAATACTACTTTAGGTTTGTGAAGCCTGATTCTTGTTACAACGTGTTTCGTGAATTCATCATTTAATTTTAGTTTGCCGTCCGGTAATCCAAGGTTTTCACGGTGAGTCAAATTTAAGATTTCCGAAGCTTTACTTGCTTCCGCCTGTCTAATTTCTACAGTCCCCCGCGATCCCATTTCCCCTTTTGTTAAATCTATTATTCCAACTTTAAGATTATTCTTTGTAAGTTCTGCAACGGTACCACCCATAGCCAGTTCAACATCATCCGGATGCGCCGCAAAAATTAAAACATCGAGATTCATACAAGGCTCTATTTATTTCCAGCAAATTTATTAAATAATTCTTCTTTATCATAAAAGAACTTATATCTCCCTCTTAATCATACTCATAATCATAATCTTTTTTTTTGAGTAAGATTACGATTAAGAAGTTATGAGTAAGAATAGATTGCAATGAAGTAATATTGAATAAGAATTAAAATAAAAAGTTATATTGGATAAAAGTATTTGTCTCGGTAAAATCATCACCTTCATCATCAAATGTATTATGCCACGCACCGATAATTATTCTACCATAGTCTCCAACATTATAATACAATCCAAATCCAAAACTTTTGTAATCCTTTTCTTTTTCAAATTCTCCAACGTCAAATTGATACTTATTTAATAACGGTGCAAAAAACACATCAGCTATATCAATTCTTTGAAGAGAATAATCGTAATAGGTTTTATAGCCCAACTGAAAATTAAAGAATAAATTAACCGGCCATTCGGCTTTTTTGGTATTCAGAGTAAAACTAGCAAAAGGATCAATAAAAGACTCTGATCTTGCGATTTTATAGATTACACCTTCTCTTTTTCCATCAACAAAATCCTTGTCGTGCATAACAAACGTAGCTTCCGAACGGGTATGTTTGCTCTCCCAACCTATATCCATTCTGAAACCGAGGTTTTCTGTTTCTTTGAAGAATCCAAATCCAAAATTTCCTCCAAGGAATGCTTTATTATCGTACTTACAAATATTTCCCCCCCCGGTTAAAGCTAAAAAATTCGTCAGAGCATAATCAATCTCAAAACCCAATTCAAAATCCGGGTTTTTTACTATAAAATTATTGCCGTCAAATATGTAGTCGTTATCCCCTTCAGTTTCTTCAAATTGATAGGCTATCGGTCCAATTTGCTCTAAAGTATCAATTATAAATTTCCCGTTTTGATTTACATCAGTATGTCCCTCTATATAACTTTCCTTGGTTTTGTTACCATTGAACATAACATAAGTACTTATTACTCCCGGTCTTTTTTCTTTGTTTTGCGTAATCTTAACCGGGATATTAATTGACGAGGCTTCTGTCTTAACCCCTTGTACTCTGTTTATAGTAACTGAAGGTGTGCAACCGATCAAAAAGAAGGTGATTAAAAACAATAGCGCCGTAATTTTCGATAATACCGAGTTCATTTTTCCCCCAATATTGAAAAGAAATTTTAATATAATTTTATAAGGGTTTTATATCAAAACAAACCGACTGAATTGTTGATTTAAATAGTTGAATCGTAATTGCAATATAAAATTTTATTCATAACTTGTCATTTAATTAAACTTACAAATAAATTCTTATATTGTTTTGTAAATTTTTCAAAACTATCCGATTTAAATAATATGTCAAAATTTGAAGCAGTAATAGGGCTTGAAGTACATGCCCAACTTTCAACAGATACAAAAATTTTCTGCGGATGTTCAACAAAATTCGGCAACCCGCCAAATACAAATGTATGCCCGGTTTGTTTGGGACATCCGGGAGTGCTGCCGGTATTGAATAAAAAAGTTGTAGAATACTCGGTTCTGTTGGGATTAGCCACTGACTGCGTGATTAACGAAAAATCAATCTTTGCCCGCAAAAATTATTTTTACCCGGACTTGCCTAAAGGTTATCAAATCTCGCAATACGAAGAACCGATTTGCGAGTACGGGAAAATTACCGTTACAAAAAAAGACGGCTCAACAAAAGAAATCGGGATTACCCGTATCCACATGGAAGAAGATGCCGGAAAGTCAATTCACGATAGAGGTTATGATACATGCGTTGATTTAAACAGAACCGGAACCCCGCTTGTTGAAATTGTGAGCGAACCCGATATCAGAACTGCCGAGGAAGCTTATCTATACTTAACAAAACTAAAACAGATTGTTACTTATCTCAACATTTGCGACGGCAATATGGAAGAAGGCTCGTTACGCTGCGATGCAAATGTTTCCGTCAGATTAAAAGGTGAAGAAAAGTTCGGCACGAAAACCGAAGTAAAAAACATGAATTCATTCCGTAATGTTGAACGTGCAATTGATTTTGAAATAAACAGGCAGATTGAATTAATTGAAGAAGGCGGCAAAGTTGTTCAACAGACTTTACTCTGGGACGCCGATTTAAACGAAGCATTCCCCATGCGAAGCAAAGAAGAAGCGCACGATTACAGGTACTTCCCCGACCCGGATTTAATGCCTATTGTTATAAATGAAAAATGGAAAAATGAAATTAAAGCTTCAATGCCGGAATTAGCAGAAGCAAAACAGAAAAAATATATTGAAGAATATAAACTGCCCGAATACGATGCCGGGGTTTTAACAGCTACCCGTGACCTTGCAGAATATTTTGAAAAAGTAATTACAGTTACCGATGATTACAAATCCGCAAGCAACTGGGTAATGGGTGATGTTTCAAAAGTGATAAACGAAGAAAAAATTTCCGCTTCGAAATTTCCGGTCTCACCCGAAAATGTAGGCAGGCTTATAAACTTAATTAACAATAAAACCATCAGCAGCAAAATCGCTAAAGATGTTTTCCCGGAAATGCTTAAAGAAAATAAAGACCCGGAAATAATTGTTAAAGAGAAAAACCTTGTCCAGATTACCGACACATCTGCAATTGAAGGTATAGTTGATAAAATTTTAGACGCAAATGAAAAACAGGTACAGCAGTTTTTAGACGGCAAAGAAAAAGTGCTCGGCTTTTTTGTAGGACAGGTAATGCGTGAATCAAAAGGTAAAGCCAACCCGGGAATTGTGAATGAACTATTGCGGGAAAAGCTTGAAGCGAAAAGATAAAGCAAGATATCAGATATGAGATTCGCGAGAAAAGTACATGTTGCTAATCTTTAGAATTTGACTTCTGTTCTCATGCTGCACTTAGATTCTTGTTTAGTTTTATTTTATTTATTTCCGCTTTCTTCTTGGAATAAACTTTGTACAAGTCATAATTATTTTGGAGATTGAGCCACACTTCAGGTGAAGTACCAAAATGTTTTGATAATTTTAAAGCCATTTCCGGACTAATGCTTCTCTTTTCGTTTATTATCTCGTTTATTGTTCTGAAAGTAGTAGATAATTCTTCCGCTAATTTAACCTGGGTAATTCCGAGTTCGTCCAAAAACTCTTCTTTTAGAATTTGACCCGGGTGACTTGGTTGTCTTTTTAACTGAAACATCTTTTCCTCTAACTATGATAATCAATTATTTTAACTTCTTCGGCAATATCCGCTGTTAACCTAAAGATTATTCTGTATTGATTATTAATTCTAATCGAATACATGCCTCTTAAATTTCCTTTCAATTTCTCCAATCTATTTCCCGGAGGAACCATTAAGTCTTCGATGCTTTTGGCTGCGTTCAGGTAGTCTAACTTTCTTAAAGCTGTTTTTATTATTTCAGGTGGATACTTTCCAGATTTTCCATTTATAAATAGACTTTCAGTATCTTTGTCACCAAAATTCTTAATCATACACTGTATAACTTGGTGTTACATAGTTACAAATATAATAACAAATAACCGGAATAGTAAGCGCAATTCACTTACTATTCCATTTAACTTTTTATAATGAGGTTAATGATTTAGCAATTTAGTTGTCTTCCCCCACTCACCTTCGAATATAAATTCTTCCAGCTCTTTTCTTTTGCGGACTGCTGTCTCGCTTTTCTTTAAACTGTCGTTTAATTTATCCGGGTCGTCTTTGTAACCAACTGCTATTGCTGAAACCGGTTCATAACCTTCCGGGATATTAAATACCTGCGTGGTTTTTTCTGCATCAAATCCGCCTATTTGGTGAACATACAAACCAAGATTGCCTGCCTGAATTGTAAGATTTGCAGCAGCCAGCCCTATATCATGCCATGCATGTTTATTTGGTTTGTTACTGTGGATTGAATTACTCCTTGCAACCGTAATAATCAAAAGAGAAGCATCTTTAGCCCACTCCTTGTTAAATTCTACCAAACAGCTTAGGAGCTTATCAAACTCCTGTTCATCTTCTCTTGAAGCGATAATAAAATGCCAGGGTTGTTCGTTATAGCTTGAAGGAGCCCACCTTGCTGCTTCAAATAACGATAGTATTTTTTCTTTCTCCAACGTAACCGGTTTGAATGATCTGGGACTCCACCTGTTTTTAATTAATTCATGAATTTCATATTTGTTATTTGCTGATTTATCCATTGTTATCCTTTCTGTTATTATTTATTCTTCCGTCACACCGAATTGTACAAAGAATATGATGATTCGGTAACGACAAATATTATAAGTTATTTATGTATTTGACAAAAAATTTTTAAAGCGCAATTCTTTTAATACTCCCAAAAATTATGTGATTTTTATTATGAAAATTTATCGCACGTCTTTTCTAATTCTATCATTTAATCCTCAGCCGGCACTCAATTGTAACATCTTTAATATATGTTGCAGGCGATAATTTTAACAAATATCTGATTGTTTCAGTTATATCTTCAGGTTGTATCATTTCTTCCTTTGATATTGCAGAACCTGCCTCTTCAGCCATATCAGTATTGACCCACGACGGACTAATTGAAGTTACTTTTACATGATATTCGGACAGTTCACGGTATAATGATTCACTTAAACCCACAAGGGCAAATTTTGAAGATACATATGTTCCCGAACCTGCGAAACCGTATTTCCCCGCACGGGAAGCAATATTAAAAATATAACCGCTTTTTTGTTCTTTCATAACCGGTACAACTTCTTTGAGTACTGCAAACGGTGCGATGAGATTAGTGTTCAATACTTTAGATAGTTCCTTTTCACTCACATCCAAAGAACCTTTAGCCCATATGCCGGCATTGTTTACCAAAACATCAATCCGGTTATATTTATCGATTACCTGTTTAATTATTTCTTTTGAACTTTCATAGTCCGTGACATCAACCGGATAGATCTCGGAAGACAATTCAACCCTGCTTTTAAGAATTGCATCAATTTCTTTTTTTACATTTGCAAGCTTTTCCTTGGACCTGGATATTAAAATCGTTTTATAACCGCCTTCAGCTAATCCAATTGCTACCGACTTCCCAATTCCCCTGCTTGCTCCAGTAATTATTGCTACTTTAGTATCTTTCATATTGAACTCACGTTTGAGAATTTTGATAAAGTGATATTAAATTTAATAATGATATGCACAAAATTAAAGTGAGACGGCAATGTGTAACCGCCTCTGCGATTAACTTAACGCCATCGGGACTTCAGCTATTAATACATCCGAATTTTCTTTCACATTAAGTTGAACATTTTCCGTGTCCCAAATTCCAATTGCATCACGTCTAGTCAATTTTTCATCTGCCGTTTCAACTTCACCCTCAATAACAAAAATATAAACGCCGTTATTCTCCGAATGCAAATTGTAATTGACATCTTTTACTTCTTCATTTTTTATAACCTTTCAATAATTTATTGTGTAATTTGTAATTACATGTTGTAACATTTGTTCTTTAGTAAAAGTTTCAAATTTTTGCTTTTGGATATACTTAAACATTTTATACTCTTGATTATTTTAATACAACACATCGCATTTCAAAATAGGTTTAACGGATTATAACCTTATCTCCTTTATTTCTTATTTTTTAATACTACAATAACAACAAGGAGATCAACGTGAAAATTTTAATCTTAGGTGCCGGGCTGATCGGCACGCCAATGGCAATGGATCTAGCAAAAGATAAAGAATTTAAAATCACTCTGGTAGATTTTGATAAATCGAAATTGGAGAAGGTTGAAAATCATAAAAATATAATTACACTTGAAGAAGATTTATCAAAGGGAGAAAATGTCTCGAAAGTTATAAAAGATGCAGATTTTGTTTTATCCGCTATGCCGAGTTCAATGGGATTTGAAACATTAAAGTCCGTGATTGAAAACGGGAAAAATATTGTTGATATAACTTTTGCACAAGAAAACCCGAGAGAATTAGATAACCTCGCAAAAAGTAAAAATGTTACCGCAATTGTCGACTGCGGTGTTGCTCCGGGAATGAGCAATTTGCTTGCCGGTTACGTTGATTCAATTTTAGACAAAACGGAAAATATAGAAATCTACGTTGGCGGACTTCCCCAGAAACGTGAATGGCCTTATGAATATAAAGCGGTGTTTGCCCCGTCCGACGTTATCGAGGAATACACACGCCCGGCAAGGTACATAAAAAATAAAAAAGTAATAACAAAAGAAGCTCTTTCCGAACCGGAGATTATTACTTTTCCCGAAGTTGGCGGTCTTGAAGCCTTTAATAGCGACGGACTTCGCTCACTGCTTTATAACATCGATGCCCCGAATAAAAAAGAAAAAACATTACGTTATCCCGGGCATATTGAAATAATGAAGATTTTCAGGGAAACAGGTTTCTTCGATAAAAATGAAATTGAAGTCTCCGGCAAAAAAATTAAACCGCTTGATTTTACATCAAAACTCTTATTTCCCAAATGGGAAATGAAAGAGAACGACAGAGATGTAACATTTATGAGAGTGATAGTTGAAGGTCAAAAGGAGAATAAAAAGGTGAAATATCAATACGATTTAATCGATAAATATGACGAAAAAAACAAAACTAGCTCGATGGCAAGAACCACAGGTTATACTGCTACGATGGCAATAAGAATGCTGGTAAAAGATTTATTCAACTGGAAAGGGATTTGTCCTCCTGAGCTTATTGGTGAAAATCATAAGTGTGTAGATTTTATTTTGAACGGACTAAAGAAAAGAAATATAAATTATAATCTATCTGTTTCTTGACAAAACTATAAGACTTAATTCGGGATAGGAAATATTTTATATAGGTTAACCTAATTAAAATTTTTTATTAATTAGATTAATTTTATTTTAGTAATAACTTACCAAAAGATTAATGAACAAATACAAATTCGGTTTTAATGTTTATAACTATACTCCTGAAGAGCTTTTAGATTATTCAAAAGAAAGCAACCTTAACCATATCGAAATTAATTTATCAAAACCACATTCCTCACTTGATTCCTTTGATGAAAAAAGAATTGAAGAACTAAAAAAGAAAGCTTGTGATGGTAATATTGAGTTCAGTTTTCATCTTCCTTATGAAATAAATATAGCGGATAATATTTACTACAAAAGCCGCTCAAATATTGCATATATATCTAAATCAATAGACCTGGCTGCTAAACTTGGCATCAAATATATTACAAGCCATATGGGTTTCTTTTTCTGGTTTCCTGTTGAAAAATGGCAAAGAGATAAATCATTAAAGAGGTTTGTGCAGAATATGCCGGAGATACTTCAAAAATGTAACCACCGGAATGTTAATATAGCAATTGAAAATGTAACCCCGCTCCCGCATGGTTCGGAGCATTTACTTTTGGGTGATAACCTAAATGACCTGTATTTTGTATTCTCAGAATTAGAATCGCCTAACTTAAAATTTTGTCTCGATACAGGTCATGCAAACATTGCCGAAGGTTTTGAAAAATATCTTGATTGTTTTTCGGACAAACTCGTATCAATTCACTACCATGATAATCACGGTAATGACGACAGCCATTTACCGGTAGGTAAAGGAAATATCGATTGGAGCAAGTTAGGGAAAAGATTAAAAGAAATAAATTTTACGGGCCCGTTTGTAAGCGAGTGCAGAAATATAAAACCACATGAAGCTGCAGAGGCATTAAATAAATTTTTATTGTAATGTTAATGTGTAATTGTACGCCCAAATTAAATGGGCGTTACATGTTCGCCGTACTTTGTAATAAAAAATGAGGGGATCGTTTCATCCCGCTATAGGTATGTATTGAAAAAACTAAACTCTACAACGCTTCCCCGCTGAAATCAAAACCCAATCTTTTCTGTATCCCGATAATCTGCGAAAAAGTATTTTTTAGCGTTTTAATTTCTATCTGCGTAAGTTCTTTCGGGTTAATAAAATTATCAAATTCATTATCTTCGGTTATCTGCGTGGCCTGATGCTTGAATCTCAATTGCATCAGAAAATTATAAGCCTGCACAATTTCATCATAGCTGTTTTTGTTAATTACCCCTTTTTCCCATAGCGAATGCAGACGTTCCAAGGTATTGGTATCGTACAAATTATTTTTTAGTGCATAGATCCTGGCGAAATCACTCAAAGGCATTGTAGCAAGTTTTATATCAAAAGTTTCGGCATGGTTGCCTTTTGATTCAAGTAGCAAACCGCCAAGCATCCCAACGGGCGGCTTATGAAGCAAACAGTTTTTTGTAAGATGCTGAAAGAAACCGGCCTGCCCGTCTGTCAACTCCGACAACTTTACTCTCAACTTTTCAGCAAGTTCGTTGTTTCCGTATACATGCCTGAAATCAAAAAAGATGCTTATATCAATCAAATCCTGCTGCGAAGAATTTGCAATCCATTCGTGAAAGTAGCTTATCCACTTATCAAGCGGTTGTGTCCACCTAGGATTGTTGGCCATTGCTTCACCTTTACAGAAAACATAACCGCATTCATTCAACCCGTAGCAAACCGATTGAGCCAGTTTGTCAAAATAGTTTTTTACATTATCAAAGTCTTTTTCATCAACATTTTCAAAAATTATAGCATTATCCTGGTCGGATATTAAAGTCTGTTCTTTTCGCCCGGCGCTGCCCAAAGCAATAAAAGAAAACTCTGCCGGGGGATTACCCAGCTCATTAAAAGCAAAAGTGATAAGTTTAGCAACTATAGCATCGAATACCGAAGTAATGATATGAGTGACGTTCTTTGTCTTAGCCCCGCTGTCCACTAAAGTTTTTATAAACCGGGGAAGTTTAACTTTTACATCCGCTAACTCCTCAACAGATTCTGCTATTTCAATCTCTCTCAACAAAAATGCGGATGACTGCATTTCGATTCTAAGTAAATCTTCACTGCTGATAATGCCCAATATCTGCCCTTCATTATTTTTAACCGCGAGATGTCTTGTAGAATTTTCATGCATCTGCATAAGAGCTTCAAACACGAATGCATTACTTTGGATTGTAACTAACGGTGCGCTCATTACATTGTAAATAGGTTTGTTTATATCATAGTTTTCCGCAACAACCCGTTTTCTTAAATCATGATCCGTTACAATACCAATGAATTCACCGTTGTCTGCCTGCACCAGTGCTGCGCTGTATTTTTGCTTTGTAATTATTTTTGCAGCTTCATGAATTGCAATATTCATATTGCAGGAAATAATATTTCTTAAAAAATCCTCTATAGGGCGGTGCAAAAATTTTAATGATGTTTGCAGCTCGGCAATTAAATTTTCACGTTCTTCATTAATTCTTATTCTGTCTGTAATGTCTTCGATAATGCCGTCGCAAAATTTATTACCGCCTTCATTATCTTTAACTAATACGGCTGAGACTGAGATCATGGAATAAGAGCCGTCCTTTCTCTTAATTTGAATAACGTTGTTTTTAATTTCACCTTTTGAGAATAGTTTTTCAAAGAATTGTTGTTGTTCTTCTTTATCACGGAAAAGATCAATTATTTTTGCATCAAACAATTCTTCTTTATCGGTGAAACCGAAAATCTTCAGTGCAGCAGCATTTGCTTCAATAAATTTGCTGTTCTTTCCGAGAGTGCTTCTAAATACACCAACGTTAATGTTGTTAATTAAAGTGTTGAACCGTTCTTTGTTTTCGCCGAGTTCTTCGGATATTTTTTTACTTGCACTAATATCTTTTACAATAACAGTATACCCTGATTTTTCACCGAATGAAATTTCCGACGTGTATAATATTACATCTGCTTCAGTATCATCTTTTGTGATAAGTTGTGCTTCAACCTGCGGTTCGTATTTCTTTTGCTGCAGAAGGTTATGGAAAAACTCAACACCGGAAAGATTTTCATATTCTTCCCTGTATATTATTTTACGAAGGTCATTAGTTGATAAAAGTTTATCATAACCAAGCATCTCAAGCAATGCAAAGTTGGCATAAACAAATTCGCCTTCCAAAATCATAACAAGCCCGTCGGTTGATGCTTCAACAAGTGCTTTATATTTGCTTTCCGATTCTCTTAATCCTTCTTCAGCAGTTTGCCTTTCGTTTTCTATTTTAAGACTCTGCCTGCCTATGTAAAATAAAATAAATCCTACCAGCAATAGAATTCCCAGAGACACATAAATTAAGCTGCTGGTGAGATTGTTGATCTCTTCTGTTACGTCTTCAATGTAAATGCCCGTACCTATTATCCATCCCCAGGGGTTGAACTCTTTTACAAAGGAAAGCTTCGGGACAATTTTAGTGGAATCATCTTTCCACTGCCACATGTAATCAACATAACCCTCGCCTGACTCTTTAACAACTTTTACGAATTCCACGAATAATTTTTTTCCTTCCGGATCCGAATAATCCGACAAATCAGTTCCGTCAAGCTCCGGTCGGTATGGGTGCATAACCATATTCGGGTGTTCGTCTGTTATCCAAAAATAGTCTTTACTCTCTTCACCGTATCTTAAATTTTTAATTCGCTCAACTGCTACTCTTTGAGCCTCTTCAAGCGAAAGTAACCCGGATTCGTACTTGTCGTTAAAATCCAAAAGGATGCTCCAGGCAGAGTTTGTCAGTTCGCATATCATTTCACGTTTGCCGTCAAGAAGACTGCTCTCGAATGAAGGGATTATAAAAGCGAAAAAAGATAAAGTAAAAAGGATAAAAGCAAACAAGGTTGGTAAAACTATCCTGAGGAAAAAATTCCTCTTGTGATTTTTTGAAGGCATAATTGTTTGAAGATTGTCGATTGTAAATTTACAAATGATTATAACTACAATCTACCTGTAAAAAGTAAACCCCGGAAGAACCGGGGTTTATGAAAATTATGAAGCTTTATAGTTATGTACTTTTTCCGCTAAGAATTTTTTTATCTCAAACGGAGTGCTTTCTTTGGACAGCTTTGACACAATTATATTTGTCAATATAGCCATTGGTGCTCCCCAAATTGCAAAGTACCATGCATTCAAATAATAGTTAATAAATTCCTGTCCCGGTAATGACGCTCCAAATTTTCCGGCAACAAAGTATATTAAAGCAATTGCGGAAACGGAAGAACCTGCAATCAAACCCGCCCAGGCTCCCGCCCTGTTTGATCCGCTCCACCAGATTCCCAATACGAATAATGGGAAAATTGTACAGCCTGCTAATGAGAAAGCGACTGCAACCAATTGAGCAATTAACCCTAAGTTCAATAAAGCAACAATGGCAACGGCGGCAGCCATTAAAATTGTACCTATTCTTGCCATTAACATTTGCGTCTGTTCGTTTGCATTTGGGTTTATTACTCTATAATATAAATCGTGCGAGAAAGCAGAAGCACCGGCAACCAACAAACCAGATACAGTTGAAAAGGCTGCAGATACAGCCCCGGCAGCAAGGAAACCGACAATTAACGGGAAGATATCTCCAAGCTGTGCCGTATAAACTACAATAGCATCTTTCGCAAGTTTTCCTATCTCGGGATTTGAGGAAAGCACCTTGCCGAAAGCCGAATAAACAGGTGCACTCCAGTAAAGAATACAAATAAAGAACAATCCCCAAACAACCGACCATCGAGCGTCTCTTGCACGGGGTACAACATAAAACCGTTGAATAACATGCGGCAGTCCTGCTGTTCCAATCATCAATGAAAAACAAATTGCAATCCATTGAAATGCTGTCTGTCCCGTTGCAGGATCCCAGGGCATAGCAAACTCGGGCGATGGTAATATGGCAAAGTCATGCCCCATCGCTGAAATACCTTTCCCCGGGGCAATACCATTTACTATATCCGATACAACCGAACCGTAACCAACCTCGGGAAGCCAATAAAAATAACCGAACTTGTAAGTAAGAATAAACAAAGGAATCAAAAACGAAACGATAATAATTACATATTGTATCTGCATATTCTTAGTTACACCAAGCATGCCTGAAATCAAAGTATAAGCTAAAACCACCGATGCGCCGATAATAACCGCCCACATATAATCTATGCCGAGAATCCATTTAAACATCAACCCGATACCGGCAAACTGTCCGACGCAATATGAAAACGAAATAAATATTGCCAAGCCTGCACCGAATCCTCTCAGCCCCTGCGAATAGTAACGGTCGCCAATGAAATCTGCGGCCGTGTATTTTCCATATCTTCTAATTTGCCCTGCCATTAAAATCAGCAACAATACATAACCGCCTGTCCATCCTACCACATAAGATAAACCGTGATAACCTGAACCGTACATAATTGCCGCCATTCCCAGAAACGAAGCAGCGCTCATCCAGTTTGACGCAATTGCCATTCCCGCACCAACCGGAGAAATCTTTCTTCCTGCCGCCCAATAGGTTGAAGTATCTTTTGCCCTGTTGAAAAGGCCAACCATAACGAATGTTATTAATAATAAAATCAATATAACTGCAGGGCCTAATTTAAACTCTCCTTCAAGTTCTGTTGCAGACTGCGCAAAAATATTCTGCGAAAACAATAGAAGGGTAATTGTACTCAAAATATATTTTGTTAAATTTTTCAATCTTGCCTCCGGGATTAGGTTTCTTCAACGAAATTAAATTTTTTATTTGCCTTCTCTATTGATGCCGCATAAATAATGCAGAGCACTACAAACATTATTAAGAGAAACTGTGCCGTGTACCAATAGTGGAAAGGGAATCCGAGGAATATAAAATCCGTAAAGAAGTTTTGATTATGAACCAGGTATAGTTTCATAATCCCCGGTAATGCTGATTTATATTCTTCGGGAAAAGCTTCGCTGTTTAATTTCACTAAAGAAGTAGGAAGCAAGTCAATCATAATCTTATCGAAACCTGAGCTTTGTAAATCAAGTGTCTTTACTGTGAGATCATACGTCGTTTCATCCGGTTCTGAGAAGAATTTAGGTTTAACCGAATCCGGCTGCATATTTGCAACCGTCCATGTAAGACAGTTTTTTAATGCTGATTTGTGATCGTCCTTTACTACAATATTTTTACCGAGAACGTGTAAAAGAGACTTTGCGAATTTGATTTTCATTTGTGGTGTTGCTGCAGTGTCTTCAACAACCGCAGGGTAAACTGATTGGAAAATTTCATAACTCTTTTCCGGAGTAGGCTGATTTAATAAGATGAGCAAAATTTGAAATCCGAAGACTCCCACAGCCCATACCGTTGCCAAGATAATAATTAATCTTTTATTAGCTTTTGCATGGTCCGAAAGAGGCTTGAAAAAATTAACATCATATTGTTCAGTACCAGACATTAATGCCTCACTTTATTTTTTATTTAGTTGATTTCATAAGTCTTCCTTTTGCTATACTAAATAAAAGTATTTTTTGCGCTTAGTTAGTTCTAGAAAAATAAATATGCAGCCAGAAGCAATCTTAAATTTGCAACCCTTGTTGTGTTTTCAACTTCGGCTTTATTATTTGCCGTGCCGTATGCTGCAGAGGTATATTCAACTTCCCCGGCAAATTGAGTGTTGCCCATTCTATATTGTACCCGCGGCGAAACCCTAAATACGGATTCAATAGTTGCGCCTCTTGTGTATAGGTTACCTACAATAACATCATCCGCACCTTGATTTTTTGTATAACCTGCAAAGAGTCCGAACTTAACCTTTTTCCCGAAAGATAAGTCGGTCCACGCCGATAAAGTTTTAATACCTGTATATTCTTCAACTCCCGTATAGAAATCAAATGATTTTACTGCATAGCCGCCGAGCATCAAAAGGTCGGTTAGATTTTCTCCGTAGATTCCTTCAAGTTTAAGAGTAAAATCTTCGGTGCTTATTTTGGCAAAGGCCATTGTTGAAAGAGCACTTATCTTTTCATCTGTTTTGTAACCGTACGCCGTGACTGTTCTTGGAGTAAGCGATTTAAAATTTACCCCGGCGCCTGCAACCAATTTATCGGATTTATATTTTAGATTAACATCAAGAATCGGTATTACCGAATTCCTTAAGAATCTAGATGTAGTTTCCGTCAAATTAGGATTTGTTTCTGAAGGACCAATACTTGCAAAATCCCTCTGGGAGGCAGCAACAAAAGTAAGCTCAACCTTTTCAACTTTTTGAATAAACCTGATTTGCGGGTTCCTGGAGAACGGCTGAAAAGGTACACCTGTATTAAACGAAATTACCCCCGGAAACACCTCTGTAATAAACATCGGATGCCAGTATTGACCAATCATCAAAGTTGATTTTTCCCAATCAAGCTTTAAGAATGCATGTCTTAGTCTGAACCCGTTAATGTCGCCGTTTGAATGCCCGAAAAAAGCGCCTTCAACAACACCGCTTGATTTAGCGCCAAATGCATCCGGCCCCGTTATTGTACCTGTCAGCCTGGTCTGTATTGAAAGCATATTAAAGTTTGCAGTTGCATTAATATCTTCATCGTCCGGGTCATTTACTTCAGGCTGAGGATAAAGAAGAAAGTGCCCTTCCCTTACAGTAACTGTCTGCCTTGTATCAAGCATAGCATCGGTTTTTACAAAACCCTTAAAAGAAATACCGAAAGATTTTTTTTCTTTTTCAGTCTGTGCATTTAAGTTAATGCAGACAAAGAAAAACAAAGCAATAGGTATTAGTTTTTTCATACTTTCTCTCCCTTAAATATGTTTATGGTAAAATAAAAATGAATTGAATATGAATTTTTTTCTCAAACCGAGGTCTTTTATTATTACATATATATGATTTTATGTAGCCCACCTAATCAAGAGAATTAAGTATAGTTTCAAGACGAAAAGATAAAATAATCTAATGAAAATTATTTAATTTAGCACTAATTTTATTTTAATGAGCAGGTCAGCTCTTCTTAGGATACAATAATTTTGCAGAAACTCTACTTATCTATTGGATTTAAATCGTTGCTCCTAATCCCCTTTGATTTTTCATTAAAATAGTATGTCGTTTTCACTCAACATGTATTTTATTAAGGGATCACTGCTTAATCGGTGTAATGCTTTTTATTAAATAATGCCTTTTGTTCTTATTTAGATTTATTTGAGTAAAATCATTTTTCTAACAAAACTATAACTTTCATTATTCTTTAACGACTTTATATCTGCTCTAAGAAGATAAATCCCGCTCGGTAATGTTCCGCTTAAACCTGTATTCCAGGTTACAGAATGCTGCCCGGCTGATTTTATTTTGTTGTGAAGTATTTCTGCAATTTTTTCTCCGAGTAAATTAAAAACTTGTAAATTTACTTTTGACTCATGAGGTAAATCGAAACGTATTATTGTTGTCCCGGGATTAAAAGGGTTCGGATAATTTTGAAGCAGGGCAAATTGTTTTGGGATTTGTTCGTTTTCATCTTGTTTAACGTTGGTAACAGTACTATATAGATAATTTGACAATTCTACCGGGTCAATCCTGTTGCTGTCCCCCCAATAATCGGGCAATCCTTCGTGTTCAAAACTTCCTTTCTCCATGAAATGAAATGCATAGTAGCTTATTTCAAAAGGCTGGATTGTATTAACAAGCGGATTATAAATATTCATTATACCCATTACAACGTCCTCTCCGCAAACGGAGCAGAGATGAATTCCATCCATGTCAATATATTCAATGTAAGGACCGTCCGTCCTCGGTTCTGTCGGTAAAGCTTTGATATCATTAACAAATTTTAATGCTAATTCTTTCGTATCGCAAATACCGTTATTATCCGTATCAATTTTATTTATATCCAAACCGAAATACTCTTCTTCGGAATCATTTAAACCATCGCTATCAGTATCGTTATCTATAAAAACGGTATGCGTTTTAATTGTTCGTAATAATTCTATTGGATCTACTCTTTCATTCTGATGTACAGTTCCGTTATACGAAAAACTGCCGTGAGCAAGTGAATGAAGAGCTAAATAAGGGATTTGCACTGTGTTTTCATTTTCAGGGTTGGTTATTTCAACATATCCCATGTTATGACTAGAACCGCAAACCTCACAATTTTCAATACCCCAAACCGGCATAAACTTAATATAGCTATGAATATTATCGGATTCCTCTTCTAATTTGGGGAAAATACGGATAAGTTCCTGAGCCAACTGAGCGCCATCTGGTATACCGTTATTGTCTGTATCATTATCCGAATGGTCAAGCCAAAGACTATCTTCTTCAACATCGGTTAGTCCGTCGCCATCGGTATCTCCCTCAACACTAAGCATATGTTCCTGATCAAAGGAGAATAATATTTTCTTTAATTTATCGATGTCTATTCTGCCCGTATCTATGCTTGATTCATAAGAGAAAAATCCGTTTTCCATAAAATGAAGTCCTAAGTAAGAGATATCCATTTCAAGGTTCTGCATGGGATTAACAATTGTTACATAACCCATATTAAGATTCAGTCCGCATTTAGGACAGGTTACTATACCTCTTAGTTTGTAATGGAGCAGATATACCTCGTCGTCACATTCATAAGTAGGTAGTGAATCGATTACGGTTTTATAAAATTTTGCAAAAGTATCGCACGTTCCACTACCGTAATAGTAATTACCTAAATATATTTCTTCAGCATAAGTAAGCCCGTTTAGGTCATCATCACCTTCCACCGGGATATAATGTGTACTATCCGTGATACTTTGTGCCGAGACTATCCCGGCGGAAAGCAGAAGAGCTGCTGCGGTTGATTGTATTATTTTCCGCCGCTTGCTGAAAATTACATCATTATTGTCAATAGTAATTCCGCCTTTTAATTCTTCACTTACTTGATTATATACAGAACGATAATACGGAAGCAGCTCCGGCGTAATCCTGCAGTTATTACACGCCCAGTGAAATAATATTGATTGATCTCCTCTTATAAGGTTATTTTTTGAGTAAGGGTGTTCTATAAACTGTTTAACGCAACAGGACGGATATCCAAATAAGATACCTTCCAGCTTTTGTTCAGTATGTGCTTTACTGAAATAAGCATTAGCAAATTTTTTTGAATAATAATTTGTGTACCGCGAAGATGTACTGAAAACTGTCTCGTATACTCTTCTGCCGATAAGCGTTTTACGAGGAACAACTTCAACGAATAACCCATGGCGTTTAAGTATATTGCGCTGATGATTACTCACCGGTTTTTCCCAACGGCTTAATGGTTTGATTTTTTGTTTTGTAAGTTCTATTAAATAATAGAACTCAAATTCATCTTTTGAATAAGATTTTTTTGTTTGCATAATTTCCCTCACTGATATTTTATTATCAGTAATTCCTTAAATAAATTTTTCAAAATCTTTTTTGCCAACTCTAACTTGCCGGATTTTTTACGGGATCACTTTTGGATATCCGAATAATAGACCTTTATCTAAAATATTTTCAGGCTTCCTGCTTCTCCTCTAACCAGGCATATTCATTAACAGAAATATATAAAACAGTCTTATGATGAATAATTTCATTTTATCTGCTAATTAAGTTCTATTCGCAAACGACTGTAAGCAAAAACTACTTTAATAAAATTAATTTGTGTGTGTAAACATTTTCTTTTTTTGTTTTTTGATCCGTAATAATTGCTCTTATTATATAAAAACCGCTGCTTACTGTTGATCCAAAATTATTTCTGCCATTCCAAGTATATATTTTAGTCCCTTCTACACTTTCATCATTTGCCACGTCAAAGATCTTCTGCCCAATGAAATTATAAATAGCTGCTGAAATAATTGATGGGGCTTCAAGATTGAATTGAAGTTTCACCATGTTGTTGAAAGGATTAGGATAAGCTACAATATAAGTTGAATCACTTTCATCTTCACTGTCCTCAACAGTAGTTAAAGTACTCTCATCAAAAGGATCATTCATAAAATGAAGAGTATCGTTTGGTTCTAATGCAAGAAGTGCAGTAAAATCAGTAAGCAAATTATAATCTATTGATAAACGGACTACTTCCAATGTATCAATCGGTGTTTCATTAAGCTTATCTAATATATTTTCATAACCAAGCATAGAAGATATAATTTTATTAAACGATGTTGTATCATACGGGACCAAAAATTCGAATTGCCTCAGGCTATCTGTATCTGCTTCATCAAATCTTGCAGAAATCTGAAAATTCATTTTTGTTTGGGAATTGGATTTGCCTAAAAAGAATCTTGGTTTATTCGGGTCGGGGAATTCGTTTATTTCTCTTAATTCAAGCAGTTCACCATTTCCGTTGTCAACAGTTACTTCAATATTTAACTCCGAAATACTAGGTACCGTATACGGTGAAAAAACTGAATGGATATATTGCCAATCAAATAAATGTTTTTCCATATGAATACCATTACTTGCATCCGCTATTTTACTGAGAAAATAACCGCTACCGTAATATTCTACTTGGTTATCTGAAATAGAAGGTGGGGTGAAAACTTCATTATCCAATAAGTTTATTGAAAGAAAACGGGGATAATCTTCACCATAACCTGCAAAATATTCTTGTACCATATTTTCCGATTCATCTTTAGAAATTAGCGAATCCGAATCACTTAAAATGATAACTTTAGAAAAACTATTACTCTGGAATTCAACTTTAATTTCATTTAGTAACTCGTCCAATATAAACTGGGCAGTATTGGAATTTACACCAAGCAAAGGAGCTCCCAACAAAGCTTTCATAGCATCATCGTCTCGCAATGACCAAATACCGGAGACAACAATTAATCCATTGTCAATTTTTTTAGAAATAACTGCCGGATCACCATACTCATCTACCAGTTCTACTTTTACATCAGGATCATTATATTCTAAAAAATATGAAGCATTACGAGTTATGGATTCAGGGAAATCCATTCCAATGTTACCCTCCTCACTCCGGTAAAGAGTAAGTGCGGTTGTTACTCTTTTTTTTACTTTTAATTCATTTATATAGTGTGTTGCTAATCTTTCTCCGTCTTCCCTGTTATAATCATAATAAGTGAGAAATCTACCGCCGTTTATAAAGAGGGAATCAAGCTTTTCAATAACTTGATCCGCTGTATTCTGATCAATTAAATCATCGTAACCATGACGATATGCTGCAACTACATTAGAACTTGTAATAGAATTAATTGAACTGCTAATTTGATTATATTCAGTTAAACGTGCAGACAACGATAAATCGTTATAGTTCCAGTTTACTGATGCACTATAATCACAAAAAAGTATATTCGGTGTATAAATTTGATCTATCGATTCTGCAAAATCGCTTTGAATAAATTCGTTAAAAACTCCGTTTATACTTTGTTCGGAAGCAGGCATGAAAGTATCAGTGTAATTTATTATTTCTCCATCACCTGAAACAAAAAATTTGAATTTATCATTAGGTTTTAGTGAATTTTCTATCAATAACCTATAAGTTAATACATTATTTTGTATATCTTTTTTAAAAGAGCCGCTAAAATCTAAAGCAACAAGAACATTTTGGGAAGATGAATCTGACTTTATGTTAAAAAAATCTGCCGGCAATATACCAAGCTGAAAATATGTATAACTACTTTTATCTTGATATCCATCAACTAAATAACCGTTATTAAATTGAGTATTAAACCTAAAATTTAGTGATGTATATTCTGAAATATCATCCAGGTGCAAATACTGAAAATGGTAATCCAGGGTATCCACCAAATCATCGAATTCTAATTCGGGGGATTCCAGCAAAGTGGGTGTTCCCCAAGAATCTTGTTTTGTCCGGTAAAGAATCTCGAGAGGCTTTTGATCAGCGTTATTCGATTGCAACATTTCTAAAGGTAACTCAGCTGTTGCCTGATTACCATACCATAAAGTGGGAACTATAAAATTAATTTTTACTTTCCGTCTTCCGCCGGAAGCCAATGGATAAACCTTCAATTCATATTGACTGCCAATCTTAGCAAGAAATGCCGGGTCATAATGTGCAGCAACTATACTATCGTAAACTTCTCTTGCACTCCAGGTGTCATACATCCGTGCCTGCATAACACTATCACCAATCCATAACCACATATCGTTAATTACAGCATCATTTGGTAATTCAAACCTATGTACAATTTCAAGCAAGTTAGAAGTAAATTGATTTCTCTCAGAATACTCAAGATAAAGGGATTGTTCCGTATAACTACCAAAAGGCTCAATCACTAATGTGGCTTTTTCAATATAACCTGGTTTTGAACCATATTGATCATTGTCTTTTACTGATAATTCATTAGCTGAAAAAATAGGTGAAGAGGTAAACAAAAAAGCTACTAAAGAAAGTAAAATAATTTTGCTCATTATCAGGTCCCTAAATTTTTATCATTTTAGAACAAATTTTACACCAAAGATTTAGTTTGATTTTTGCATTTATTAGCTTTTTTTCAAATTTTGATGCGAAATTTTTTCACTACTGCTAAGAATTTTCACATCAGCAGGACTTTCAAAATGAATATAAACAATTTGAACAAAAACCCGACTTTCTTCTTGTAAGTTACAAAATAATATAGTTCCTATTAACATTTTTACTCCTCTGATAGGAGCTGTTTTTTCACATAGTGATGGCTTTGCCATAAATCCCCGAAATCTTTACTTGTCCCTTGCGGGAAGATTTCGGGGATTTTATATGCCTTTGTCAACAGTCACAAGCTTCAGTAGGAGTGACATAATATTTTTTAATTGACGCATATGCGATCAACCGGGAGAATGATTAGGTAATGATAAGGAAAACATTGTCAATAACTTTCCGATAATTCTTTTAGTACCCTTACCGCTTTGTTTTTACCTTTTACATCTACAAAAATATGGTCGTGATAATAACCTGCTATTACGTTGCAGCTTATATCATGTTTGGCTAATTCTGTTGAGAAGGCGGCAGTTAAACCTACTGCCGATAGTGATGAAGGTATTTCAAGCGTTATCCATGCAGAAACAAATGAGTAAGAAAGATTTAGCTTATCCGCGGTTTCCTTTTTTAATATTACTGAAATACCTTCTTTCTCTTTGAACTCACAAACAATCTCCTGCTTTGATATTTTCTCAACCGACTTTACTGTAACAAAAACATACTCACCTTCATTCAGGACAGGAGTCATTCCTTTTATCAATCTTTCTAAATTTGTTTCACCATTCATACAAATGATTTTAATATTTATTGAACGTTAATAAAAACAACTAACATTTTATAAAATAAGATACCTACGGAGTTTTTAAATACCGGGTTAATACAAACACCGTAATTTCTTAACCCGGTTTATCATCAGATTTTTATGAAGCCCGATAAGACTTCCATTTTAGAAGCCTGTTTTCTATTTAGAAGACGGAGTCAATATAGCAGACCATCCGCCGCCGGGCGCCATTTTAATTTTTATAGAATTTTCTTTTGAAACCGACCGGCTATCTTTTAGGTAATCGCTTGCGTAGCGGTCTGCGTTAATTCCGTCTTCAAAAATTTCTGCCGAATAATTATCGTTATCCAGGAATGACAACTCAATTGTGAACTCTCTTGCTTTTTCATTTGTCATAGCGCCAATGTACCAGTTGCTTCCGTTCTTCCTTGCAAGGATAAGATATTCTCCAACTTCAGCTTCCAGAACACGGGTGTCTTCCCACGTAGTCGGTATTCTCGAAATAAATTCCGCCGTCTCCTGTTCTCTCAAATAGTTTGACGGGTTATCTGCCATCATTTGCAGCGGGCTTTCATAGACAACATACATAGCTGCTTGATGCGCCCGTGTAGTCATACTCATCGGGCGGTTGAAAATTACCCCAAAATTATCGGGCTGGGCATTAACCATTGCTCCCGGGGTATAGTCCATAGGACCCGGTACCATACGTATAAAAGGCAGCGTCAGATTGTGTGACGGTGTAATGTCTTCGCTCCATTTATTGTGTTCCAACCCTTTTACTCCTTCACGGGTAATTACATTCGGATAAGCCCGGCGTAATCCAGAAGGTTTATAAGCTCCGTGAAAATCAACAAGCATTTTCCGTTTAGCGGCTTCTTCGGCAATTTTCCAGTAGTAGTTCACTACTTCCTGATCGTCGCGCTGCATAAAGTCGACTTTGATACCGGCTACCCCCCATTTTTCAAATAGGTCCAACGCTGTTTGAAGTTGTTCGTCAAGTGTTTTCCAAACTACCCAGAGAATAATTTTTACATTTTTTCCCTTTCCGTAGGCTATGATTTCTTCAACATCCATTTCCGGTACGACTTCAAGAAGGTTTCCCAGCTTATACCAGCCTTCGT
Organism: Ignavibacteria bacterium; assembly: GCA_050117315.1. GTDB lineage: Bacteria > Bacteroidota > Ignavibacteria > Ignavibacteriales > Melioribacteraceae > JANQIV01. Next base: position 55,703 of record JASFMY010000010.1, on the reverse strand, counting down.
CAAGTATTATATACTCAATGCCATATTTAGAAGCAAAATCGATATAATACTTATACGTTTCAGTATTTATGCCTGCTCTAAAATCTACCCCGTAAATGTTGTTCGCGTTCCACCAATCCCATGCAACCTTTCCCGGTTTTATCCATGATGGATCCTTTATCTGCAATTCTTCCCCTAGCTGGTAAACTAATTGGTTCGTGATGAGATCAGCATCTTTTTTTGCAATTGCAATAATTCTCCATGGGAAGCTTCTGTTGCCATTTGTCTTGGCAATAAAGTCGGCATACTTTGTAACCGGTACATCACGGTCAGAGTCCGGGAGTGCACTGCTTTCAAGTGCAAATTGCGGAAAGGCAGCATTTAGTTTATTTCCTCCCCAGGTTTTAAGCCACATCCCGGGATAATCCCGCAATGAACTCTCGGCAATTAACACCTTTGGGCCGGCGGTTTCAACCAAAACAGGTAAACTTGACAGTATCCCGCTTTCCAAAGTATCGAGCTGCAAATATTGGTAAGATTCTTCATTATGCGAAAAAAAATCTTTTTCTTCGGATAAATAAATATGATTTGATCCCGCGAAATTAAATTCTGCTTGCTCTGAGATAACTTTAATATTCTTATCAAAATTTGTTTTAAAGCGATATGCAACACCATTATTATAAACCCGAAAAATAACGGAATAACTTTCGGCAAAGTTTACAGACAGTTCGTTGCAATGGTTTTCGATAACTGCAAACTTCTCAGGCACTACAGGTTTAATTTGTTCACGGATTTCTTTTCTCTGAATATCTTCTACAGCGGGGTTTTCACCCGGTATACTGTTCCCGCCAATATTCATGGAAATTGCAGATGGTTCAACAATTTCTTTCCCATCGACGAATACGGAATAGGTAATCCCGGTACCGGCATTTACAAGCAGCTTAATCGTACCGTCCGGTGACTGGACTTCGTACATTTTTTGATTCTGGCTTTTTGCAATCCCGGCTGTGCAAATAAATACAAAGAATATACCGGCAAGAAGTGTTTTAATTTTCCTTAATTGTGTAAAATTGTGATTATTCATTTTGTTACCCGATCTTTATTTGGAATTGGTATTTGTTCTAACATGGACTGAACAACCATCTTTTAGCATAAAACCTATATATCAATATGCCTCATCTTCATTTAATTTTCTACTGAAAAATGGTTTTTGTCATGCAAAGAACAGTATCAAAATTATCTTTTACAGAATTATGTCATCCTATTTGTAACCATAGTATTGTTGTCGTCTATTATTCCGGCAACCGTCCATGTAAAAATTCCCGGATTTTGTCTCGTCCAGGTGAATCATTGCCCAGAGGGATATTGTTTGTACATTTGTATTTTCCTTCACCACTCCTCCGGGCAGCGTTTGTACATTTGTATTTTGCTCATCTTTCCCGAGCAGTATATATCATAAACCTTTAATGTAACAATTATAGGGAATGCAGAATTTACGACCTCTACGATCGCGATTGTACTGCCGTCACTGCCCCCCATTCATTGCGATCCTTTCTTTTGGCTACATAAAATGCCCCTCCCGTTCCATATTTTTTTGTTTCGAACAATGTGTTAATGTAATTATACTTGTTGCAAATTGGTTTTGGGATTTAGTTTTTATTTAGAACTCACCTAAATCCTCCCCGCCTCCCAAAGTCTCGTACGGCCTTTAGGTCTTAAAAAGAGAGGACTTTATGGTAAAATCCCAAAACCAATTTGGCTTGTGTATAAACTCCTTCTTTCACTATTGCATAATCTGGGTTTACCTGTCCCATTCCTCAGACAGTTAGTATGCTGTTCGCCCGTCACTCAGGTTCCCGTTAATCTCCTTCGGGTTCCTGAGTCTAAGCCCTACTAATTTTAAATATACGGGTTTGGTTTTGAAAATTTATAGCCTTGGTTTAGTAAATGTATAGATTTGGTTTGGTAAATGTATAGGCTGTTTTTTTACTATTTACAGGCTATATTTTCTCCCTTTATAGGCTATACTTTTACTATTTGCAGGCTATACTTTTGCTATTTGCAGGCTATACTTTCTCTCTTTATAGTCTATACTTTTTGACTCTAAGCCCTATACTTTTTCTTTTTACAGGGATGAAGTGCCGTGTCATTCCCGAATTCCGCGCGGATTATCGGGAATCCATTTTTATAAAAGAGTTTCTGCAAAATTGATTGGCAATAAAAATTTATATAACATTCTCAAACATTCAACCTTAAAAGCATTCTAAAACAATAAGCTACCAACACTTATTATTTCCATTTTAAAGAAACTCGTTGGTTGAAATGATATTAAAATTTTAAAACCGTTATCTAAAGGACCGGAGAAACGGTTTTGATTTCTATCTCGAGTAGCGGGTGTATTTAGTAAAATTATAATTTCTTAAAATAAGAAATCAATTATTCTTTGCTATATTGCCGTCTTATTTTTTGGGATTATATAGAAATTCATGCAGAACAAAAGTATTGTAAACAAATTCCCTTTTTTTTACGGATATATGATTCTCTTCAGCGGAACCGTGGGAGTAATAATGAGTTCACCCGGACAAACCGTTGGGATTTCCGTATTCACCGACTTTTTAATTGATGATTTAAACATTGCCCGCGAAAATTTGAGCCTGGCATATCTGATAGGTACCCTGTCAAGTTCTTTTATACTTACTTATGCCGGGAAGTTTTTTGACCGTTTCGGAGCACGTGTTACTTCCGTGCTGGCGGGTTTCTGTCTCGGTCTAGCCTTGTTTTATTTGTCGGAAGTCAATGTTACACTATCACTAGCTGAATCAATATTCGGTAACAGCCATACAGAGGTTATTGTATTTGTTTTATTGGTCTTAGGTTTTTTTGCGGTCAGATTTTTTGGACAGGGCGTACTAACTATGGCGTCCAAAAATATGGTTATGAAATGGTTTGAAAAAAGAAGAGGTATGGCCAGCGCGTTTATGGGAATTGCAATTTCATTCGGCTTTTCTTATTCGCCGAGAATTTTTGACTGGATAATTTCAATTTACGGCTGGCACGGCGCATGGCAGGTTATTGCATTTATCGTGGGAATATTATTCGTGATTTTTGCAATTATCACTTTCCGTGATAATCCTTTTGAATTCGGTTTAAAACCCGATGGTAAAGAAATAATTTCCAAAAGGCAGAAATCAATTTCGTTCCAGCCGATAAAAGATTACACATTAAGTGAAGCAAGGTCAACATTCAGTTTCTGGGTTTTTAATTTATCATTCTTTTTGCACGGTTTATATATCACTGCTATAACCTTCCATATTGTTGATATTTTTGAAGGCGCCGGGATGCAACGTGAAGAAGCAATAATGATATTCCTGCCGTCAGCTGTTATTGCTGTAACGTTTCAGCTTGTAAGCGGTTATGTTGCAGATTTTATAAAAATGAAATACCTGCTTATGGTTAACTTAATAGGATTGATAATAGCTAATACGGGCCTCTGGTTTCTGAGCCCGGGCTTACCGGTTTATTTAATAATTTTAGGAAACGGAATAGGAAGCGGACTATTTGGCGTGGTCTCAAGCGTTACATGGCCAAGGTATTACGGTTTAACGCATCTAGGAGCAATATCCGGTTACAGCATGAGCTGGATTGTTGCAGGCAGCGCAATTGGGCCCTACCTTTTCAGTCTTCTCCATAAGATTGAAAATAATTATCAGCTTGCCGGATTGTTAAGCCTGGTTTGCTGCATAATTCTTTTGATTCTTTCTTTTAAAGCAGATAATGTTAATTTGAAAAAGCTAGAGACCAAAAATGGACTCAACAAGAACTAATATTTTATGAATTTTTTTAGGTAGCAACCTCAAACTTTTGCACTCTCTGTGATTATTAGGTTTGTTAACCATCCTAAAATGGGTTCATATCTTTTTCCATTTTTTGTAATAAAAACATCAAGCATGTTTCATAAACATGCAGCCATTCAACATCGTTCGTCTTTTTTGAATTCTCTCCCCAAAAGGCAGTAGTTAAATGACCTTTAGGCTTGCTTAGCCAATTATATTAAATATTTACTATTTGAATTATCGGTTTTAAAAAACTATATTATTTTGTAATCCGCTCCAAGATTCTCCAGGATTAAAATAATATAAACGATTTTTTAACTAAACAAGGAGTAAAAAATGGCCGACCAAATACCTCCCGGAACTTATTTAAGAACAAGCAAAAATGTTGAAGTAGTACCAGCAGAAGAAGGCAGAATCATTATCAAAGCAGAAACACAAAAAGCTGACGGCTCATGGACTACAAGTCAATTAAAATATGATATTGCTAACTGTAACGGAGTACTTAAATGGGCTCCTGATGGCTGTTAATTAACAATTAAAGCGTTTAGAACTACACAGAAGCAGCACAGATTATAAATCTGTGCTGCTATTTTTTACACTTAATGTCATTGGATTATAATTCCGTTTCCCCTAATAAATATTCCGGTAATACCGCAAGCTATGCTGAATTTCTAGAGCAACTTGTTAATACTCTTTCAATTCTTAATGACGAATTTGGGTTAATTATTTTGTTAAATAAGAAAGGCTGCCACAGCAGCCTTAACCTTTAACATGTAAACTTGAAACTTGCTAACTAATCTTACTGGGGTGCTTCGTCAGTATATTTTTCTCTTACTTTCAAGTCTTCTTCAAGATGTTCATTACCGCTGATCGATTTTGCAAGCGACATTCCGTCCAACCCGTGGAATGCTAAAACTTCCCACGGTGTTCCGCATTCGGGGTAATCAAATAATCCTATTTTCCTAAATTCTTTTCCGTCCAATGCTTTTGCTTGAACAAGTGTATCCATTATTCTGTCGCCTAAACCGCCGATAACCGAATGATCTTCGAGCACATATATTTTATTATAATTCTTTGTTAAGCTAACAATCCATTCCGTGTTTACTTTGTTCAGCCAGGGCATGTTTACTACTTTTAAACCGTAGTCCGTATCTTTTAAATATCTTGAAGCAAGCAAAGCTTCGTGCAGCATTACGGGGCCGTAGCCGATAATTACTGCATCATCTCCACCCGTTAATTCAGCACCAATTCCTAACTGAAATTTATAATCAGCAGGCAGTTCAATTTTTTCAGGCGAAGGACCTATAACCAAACGGATCATACAGTTTTCTTTAGATTCGTTTACACAGTACTCAACAACTTGCTTTGTTTCCTCTGCGTTACAAGGCTGCAGGATTGTCATATTAGGCAAAGCGGCAAACAAAGAAATATCCCTCACGCTTTGGTGCGATTTACCCGGACCTGCGGGAATTAAACCTGTAAAGTGACATGTATAAATTATTTTTGTTTTCTCACCTGCGTTGTTATAAATCTGCTCGTTAGCTCTTGCAGCAAGAAAACTTGAGAACGAACTTACAACCGGAATCAATCCCATTCTCGCTATTCCACCTGCCATTGAAGCCATATCTTGTTCGGCAATCCCATTTTCAATGAATCTGTTTGGATAAGCATATTCAAATTTCCTCAAACCGCAATCGGCAGAAAGGTCACCGTCAATTACAACAAGATTTTCATTTGTTTTCCCCAGTTCAAATAGAGCTTCGCCGTAAGCTTCTTTTACAAATTCCATTTTACCTTTTGAAGATACTTTGCCCGTAGCTTCGTTTACCGGAATATTAATTCTTTCAATTCCCAATTCGTCTGTCAAGCCGTTTATTAATTTTGAAACTTCACCCAAACTTTGAACATAAACATCATCAGCCGGAGCCCCGGAATGCCATTTGTAATAGATTTTCCCGGCAACAGTTTCTGTGTCCGGTTTTTCCATAAAGGAAACCCCTCTTCCTTTAATTGTATCGGCAACAATCAACTTCGGTTTATCCGTAATGCTTTTAAGTTTTGTGAATGTATCCTTTAAAGCGTTGTAATTATGCCCGTTAATTCTTTCAACATGCCAGTGGAAGGCTTTTCCTTTTGCCACTAAATCTTCAATGTTGTTAACGTCTTCAACACGCATATCGGTTTGATATTTATTGTGATCTATAATTACTGTAAGGTTGTTTACTTTTTGATGAGCTGTTGCCTGCATTGCTTCGTAAATTTGACCTTCCTGGAATTCACCGTCTCCGGTTACAACATAAACGTGACCTTTGTAACCTTTGTATTTCTTAGCCCATGCCATTCCCTTGCCTTTTGAGATACCCATTCCGAGAGAACCTGTACTTGCTTCAATTCCCGGCTGACGCACTTCAGGATGACCGTCGAGTCCGTTTAATCTTCTGAGCATTAATAATTTTTCTTCGGGTATCATCCCTATTGCATAAAGAAAAGAATAAAAACCGGGAACATCGTGTCCTTTGGATGAAAAGTAAATATCGCGGTCGGGCGAATCCAAACCAACATCAAACACGTTCATTTCGTTTAAATATAGATAAGTAACAATATCGGTAACACTAAGACTGGAACCAAGGTGCCCGGAACCGGCTTTTTTAACTGCAACGAGCGTGTTATATCTTGTCATATCTGCAAGAAGCTGCATCTTTTTCGACCATTCGATATCAAGGGATCTTATTTTATCAAATTCTTCTTTCTTTATTAAATTGAATTGCATTGTAACTCCTTAAGTTGAAATTCGAGTTTTTAAAAGAAATGAAATTACGAAAAATCAATAAATTAACTTAGCAGATTTTGTAGTATTAACAAAATGGTAATGTTTATATAATTTTGTAGGAATAAAATTTAGAGTTTATTTTTAACCTGGAATAATTTTTATAAAGTATGCGGAATCAAAATAAATAATTCCTCTGTACAACAAATATCTTCAATCAACATCTCTAAAATAAAAGGGAGAAAAATGAAAAAGTATATCATCTCAGTTTTGTTTTTGTCTACACTTTTATTTGCAAAAGAAAAAGGGTCAATTGGCGGCAGAGTTATTGATTTTGACACCAGGCAGCCTTTGATCGGCGTAAACGTTTTAATAACCGGTACAAATTTCGGAAGTGCAACCGACGCCAACGGTTATTACAAAATTAAAAATTTACCACCCGGGAGATATGAAGTTAAAGCCGGATATGTCGGGTATAAAACGGCGGTTAAAAAAAATGTTATCGTAAAAGAAGGCTTTACAACCAAGCTTAATTTTGAATTAATTGGAGAAAGTGTTGAATATGGGGCACTTGAAATTGTGGCTGATGAATCACTGATGAAGAAAAGCAACAACATGTATTTTTCGGTTACCAGGCAAGATCTGGGATTCCCAAATTTTAACACAGAGGAATATGATTACATTTTAGAAAGCGGTTTTCTGGACGTAATTAAAAATCCGTTTTCAACCTTTGCTGCAGATGTTGACGGTGCATCATATTCAAATGCAAGAAGATTCATTATGCAGGATGAAATTCCCCATATCGATGTAGTGAGATCGGAAGAGTTTATAAATTATTTTAATTATGATTACAAGCAGCCTGAGGGCAATGATCCGCTGTCGATAAATATTGAGTACAGTGAATGCCCATGGAACGAAAAAAACAGGTTAATCAACATAGGTTTAAAAGGGAAAGAACTTTCAAAAGAAAATCAGGAACCAAGCAACCTTGTATTTTTACTTGACGTCTCCGGTTCGATGCAGTCTCCTAAAAAGCTTCCGTTATTAAAAAGATCGTTTAAGATGTTGGTTGAGCAATTATTGCCGGAAGATAAAATTTCAATGGTTGTTTATGCCGGAAATGCCGGACTTGTTTTACCTCCTACAAAAGGTTCGGAAAAGCAAACAATTATCAATGCACTGGATAAACTGGAAGCCGGCGGCTCTACAGCAGGCGGCGCAGGTATTCAGCTTGCTTATAAAGTTGCAAAAGAAAATTTTATAAAAGAAGGCAACAATCGGGTAATTTTAGCAACCGACGGGGATTTTAATGTTGGTATTTCAAATACCTCTGAGTTAGTAAGATTTATTGAAGGGAAAAAAGAAGAAGGAATATTTCTGACCGTGCTCGGTTTCGGTATGGGAAATTATAAAGACGACCGTTTACAGGAACTTGCCGATAAAGGAAACGGAAATCATGCATATATTGATAATATTCTCGAAGCCAAAAAGGTATTTGTTAATGAGTTGCAGTCAACCTTGTTCACTATTGCAAAGGATGTAAAAATTCAAGTTGAATTTAACCCGGCAAAAATAAAATCTTACAGGCTAATAGGTTATGAAAACAGAGAATTGCAGGACGAGGACTTTGTAGATGACAAAAAAGACGCAGGTGAAATAGGCGCAGGGCATACAGTTACCGCGTTATACGAAGTCGTCCCGGCAGATGAAGAGTATATAAAAAATTTCGAATCAAAATACACTGAAACTAAAATAAAAGATGACGCATTAAATTCCGACGAAGTACTAACCGTTAGGATTCGCTATAAAGAACCGGACGGAAATAGGAGTAAAGAAATTTCAAAAGTCTTGAAAGATGATCTAATTGCGATTGACGAATCTTCCGATAATTTTAGATTTTCTGCTGCGGTAGCGGAGTTTGCTATGTTCTTACGCGATTCAGAATATAAAGGGAGCACAAATTTAAATTCGATTTCCAGTTTAGCTAAATCAGCAATCGGCAAAGATGAGTTTGGTTACAGAAGTGAATTTTTAACTTTGGTTGAAAGAGTATCGGTATTAAAAGATCAAAAATGAATAACAAAATTAATTATTAAGTAGTTAAATTTTTCGTTTTACCCTAAGAATTTCGTCATATACTAAATCCCCGAAATCTTTTCATAGGAACAAGTAAGATTTCGGGGATTAGGGTTAGAGTTAATTGTTTGCTTTTGATTCACCCAAAGCAGCTAAACCGCCTATTGCCCCAAGGTTCATTGATTCAAGTGCTGAACTTGGTACAATCACCAGCGACCCTTTTTCCTTTAAACCTTCAAACAACATGTTCATTCCCCTTAACTGAAGTGCAACAGGGTTGTCGAGATAGTTTTTACTCGCCTGGGCAAACTTTTCGGCAATTTCGGTTTCCGCTGTTCCCAAAATAATTCTTGCCTGTCTTTCCCTTTCGGCTTGTGCCTGCTTGCTCATTGCATCTGCCAGTGCCGAAGGAATAACAATATCTTTTATGCCGACATTCTGACATGTAATTCCCCAGGGATCGGTATGTTCGTCAAGAATTTTCTGGAGAGATTCTCCTATCTTTTCACGGTTCTGTAAAAGGTCGGCTAACTCATGTTTGCCGATAGTATCTCTTAAACATGTTTGGGCTATGTAATAAACAGCATTCACATATTCCTGCACTTCAAGCGCAGATTTCTCAACATCCCAAACTGTCCAGTATACAACAGCATCAACATTTACCGGAACAGTATCTTTTGTAAGTGTTTCTTCGGCTTTAAAGTCCGTAACCCTGACCCTTTGATCTATGTAGTTATCAATTCTGTCCAGTACAGGAATTATCAAAAAAATACCGGGGCCTTTCAGTCCTTTGAATTTTCCCATCCTTAAAACAACTGCTTTTTCCCACTGATCGGCAATTTTAATTGAGGCCGCTAAAATTAACCCGATTAAAAATCCAATAGCAACCATCTCCTCTGAGATCACTTCCGTTTCCATCAAAACTACAAAAAAAGTTATCACAATTATAAAAACCAAAATTGCTACAGGATTCACCGCTTTATTTTTTCGATTCATAATCTTAACCATTACTCACCCCCTTTTGATTTTAATTCGTTAATTAAATCTTGTGTAGTGAAGCCATAACTGGATGCAATGTTAATGAACCCAGTACATATACTTTCTAGTTTTGCTTTCTTTTCTTTCCGGTCAATGCCAACCTTAACATTTCCGATGAACGTTCCCGTACCTTGCTGGGTCTCAAGTATTTTTTGAATTTCCAATTCTTTATAAGCTTTTGTAACAGTATTAAGATTTACTTTAAGTTCTACAGCAAGCGCACGGACAGTTGGTAATTGCTCTCCCAACTTTAATTGGCCGGAAGCAATTCCGTAACGAATTTGGTCAATAATCTGTCTGTAAAAAGGTATCCCGCTTTTGGGGTCAAGCTTGAAATCAATCATAGGCATTTCCCCTTTGTTTTATTGAACTATTGTTATAGTTGTATAGTACAATGCAAATATAATACAGCTTTGTCCCTAAGTCAAGAGTTTTATTTTGTTGGTTCAGGTGTTCCCAAAATTCTACCGAGAAAAGCCAGGTCGGTAGATTGTTCAAATAGTATTTTGAAAATGACAACCAGAGGCATTGAAAGCAGCATCCCGGGAATTCCCCAAATAAATCCCCAGAAAACCAATCCGAACATAGTGGTGATGGTATTCAGCCTTAGGCTGTTGCCCATCATTATAGGTTCAACAACGTTTCCAACAATTACCTGCGAAGTTTCCAAAAGTATAAACAAAATAACTATTGTTGAAAACGAGTCGAATTGAATTACTCCCATTAAAGTGGGAAGTATTACTGCTATTAAAGAACCTACAATAGGAATAAAGTTCAGCAGGAAAGTTAATAATCCCCACAAAAAAGCAAACTTTACTCCGAATATAATAAGCACAACATAAACCAGTACTGCCGTAAAAATACTGACTATGATTTTCACTTTAACATAAGTGAAAATTGAGGTTTGTATCTTTTCATAATTTTCAATCACCACTTTGTCGTTCTTTTCACCTTTAACATAATTTAAGTATTCTTTATATCCGTTCATCGTGATAAGGAATACAATATAATAGAAAGCAAAAATTATAAACGAAGATGTAAAATCACCAATAGCATTTATAAAAGAACCCACAGCTGATGTAAGAAAATCCGATTTCAAAATTTCACCAAGTGCTTCGTTTAATTTTAATTCTGTTCCGAAATAATTCAGCATAAACGAATTCAAGGAATCAATGAAAGGTATAAACTTAGTTGCAAGACGTTCTTCAAAGTAACTTTGTTGTTGAACAAATTCAGATATTGAAGAAGAAAAAACCAGAACTACTAAAAATATGAAACTAAGTGAGAAAATTATTACCAAAGGATAAATTAACCATTTGGGTATTTTTTTATTCAGTAAGTAATTAATAACAGGCTGAAACAATGAAGCTGCCAGATATGCAAAAGCCAACGGGATCAACAAAGACGATAAAATGTTCAGCAGGTAAAACACTATTATAAGGAAAATAAAAATCTCTATTTTACTGTTTGCAAACTTCATGTTAAGGTGAATAATATTTTATTGTTAACGCCCGTTAAAATATGAATAAATTTCTCCAAATGGGTAGAAGAAAAGACCTTTTCTTTATACCTTTATTAAACCATTTAGATTAGAATTAATTGCAATATTGGTCCTAAAAGTAGATATTCTTCCCAAAATTATATTTATGAGATTTTACACTAAACTTTTTAAAGAATTAACCGATAATAATGATGGGCTTTTTGTAAGTAAAATCAATATCTATTTAAAGGGAATTATTCTAAAAACTAAAGGGAGTTAGTTATGAAAAAGCAGTATTTGGTACTACCCCTGTTACTTCCTATTTTCTTAACAATTACTCTTACCGCAAGTAACGGTAACGAAAACGAAGTCAAATACTTGCCCTTCGCAGAAAAGATGCCCGAAGTTGAAGGAGGATTAGCCTCAATTGCCAAAAATGTGAAATACCCTGAGGTTGCTCAAAAAGCAGGTGTTCAGGGAAAGGTTTTTGTTTTGGCATTTGTCGACGAGGACGGAACAGTGAATGATGCAAAAGTTGTTCGTGGGATCGGCGCCGGTTGTGATGAGGCTGCAATTGAAGCAATTAAGAAATGTAAATTTACTCCCGGAATGCATGAAGGGAAAAAAGTAAAAGTTAAAATTGCGATTCCAATTGAATTCAAAATGAAGTAATTACTTTTGGGGTAAATTATTGATTTTACAGCCGTAACGGTAAATGGCTGATATACCTCTCTTACTAAACTTTGTATTGTGAGTTGGCTGGCGATATAATTCGTCAAAGTAATCCTCTATACTCATAGGGGAAAGCTGGAGGGATAATTGGGTTCAGAAACGAGGGCAAAAAAAATGAAAGCGCCAATTTATTAACGATAAGATTGAGACTTTTGACAAAGTCAAGTATTTAAAGAATCCACCTTCTAAGAAGGTGGGTTGCTGGATTACACTAAATAAAAAAAAGTAACACTATGCCTGTAATAAGATTTTGGGATTCGTTAGAACAGGATTTACTTAACGCACTTGATGAATATGTTGAAGAAAATAGCCTACCAAGCAGATCACAAGCAGTAAGACATTTAATAAACAATAATCTTGTTAAGAAAAAATGGAAGTACAACAACATAGTTGCGGGTTCAATTACATTGGTTTACGAACATAACAAAAAGGATATTGTAAATAACTTAACAAAGATACAGCATGGTTATCACAACACTGTACTTCCTTCTCAGCATTTCCATTTGAATGATGAAACTTATCTGGAAATTGTAGCCGTAAAAGGTATAAAACACGGAAAACTTACAATGAGTAAAGCTGACTAATTTTTTTGTACCACAGTAACACGATTTTAATTTTCGGATACTGTAAACATTCTTAACAATAATTTTATCTGTAAAAAGTAAAGTTAATATTTCACCTGGACGGCCGGATTAGTCTTTAAACTCTCAAAGGGAAGGATAACCCATTCGGAAACTCCGCAAGTGGAGATAGTAAAATAAATTTGAATTTAACCGGTCAATAAATTCAAACTTATAACTCTTGTAACTGTTTAATGGACCATGCATGCGTCAGTAGTTGTTCTACTATTAAGTCGGAAGATTTCTATAAAGGAATTTAAAACTCAAATAAGAAAAGCGAAGAAGCTGGAAAAGTGAAACAACCGGGAAATGAAAAGCATATTTTTCTGAATGTGTTCAATAAAAAAAAATACATGCTGCACAACCGCCTGTTGTAAAACTGCTTGTGTACATGGAAATTGTTTAATTTACACTTGAGGTTGATAATAAATTGAAGTATAATTAAAAGGCAGCATTAGTAAAACGATCTTTTAATATTTAACCTCATCCCCTCATTAACTGATCGAATGATAAAAAGGCCAAATAATATTTGCGAGCTTACTTATGCTGGAAGTTGCAGTTTTATTTGTTCTTTGACGTGATCTCTTCTCATAAATTTTTATACCAACAAACTTCTCCTGAAATATAAAAATCTATAAACAGCTTTAGGGACGAGTAGATGAAGGATGAAAAAAGACTAAAAAAAGACTTAATTATTGAACTTAAAGCGCTTAGAAAAAAAGTAAAGTATTTAGAAGCAAGAAGTACTGCTGATGAAAAAAAACATAATCAGCAAAACAATATTGATATAATTATCGAAAATGTTCCCGATCATATAACCCGCTTTGACACCGATGGCCGCTTGCAGTATATAAACCCGAGTTTTGCGAGAGACTACAGCGTAACATCGAAAGAAGTGATAGGCAAATCGTTAATAGAGCTTAGCGTACCTTCTTCTGCAGACGGGAATAAAGTATATCATAACGCTATACTCCAGGTTGTTAAACGTGGAATGCAGAAAGTACTTGAAGGAAGATGGATTACACTTCAGGGTGAACGAATATTTGAGTTACGTTATATTCCTCAAAAAAACAAAAAAGGCAAGGTGGTTGGTGTACTTGGAATAGCACGTGATATAACCAGGCGTAAGTATGCAGAAGAAAAACTACGCGATTCGGAAGAAAGGCTGCGACTAACTTTGGAAACTACACAGATTGGAGTTTGGGACTGGGATATAAAGAATGATAAATGGTATGCCTCACCTGTATATTATACCATGCTGGGTTATGAACCCGAGACAGGGCAGGCTGATAGAAGGAAATGGATAAAGCGGGTGCATCCGGATGACCGAGAATATGTTTCTCAAAAGATTAAGAATGTCCTTTCGGAAAATTTTATAGAGTATGAATACGAAGCTCGTCTTAAACATGCAAATGGCCCTTATCGATGGCAGTATGTTCGTGGATTTAGTACTAAACGTGATGAAGAGGGAAATGCGACCAGGATGCTTGGTATTCGCATGGACATAAATGAACGTAAACTGGCAGAGAAAGCGATACAAGAAAGCCGGCAAAGATATTATTCTGTTTTTGAAAACTCACCTGTTTCAATATGGGAAGAGGATCTTTCCAGCGTGAAGAACTTTTTTGATAAACTGAAAAAGCAAGGTGTAACAGATATAGAAACCTATTTTGCTCAGCATCCGGATGCCGTTCGAGAATGCGCCGAACTTACAAAGGTTATAGATGTTAACCGTGCTGCTCTCCAATTACATGAGGCGGCAAATAAGGAAGAATTGCTTTCGTGTTTGGCTAATACATTTACTTCTGAGTCTTTCAACTCATTCCAAAAGGAACTGGTCACCCTATGGAATGAAGAAACAGAGATGACAACAGATGCCGTTGTAAAAACACTAACCGGCGAGCGTAAGAGTGTAACAGTATATCTCTCAGTTTGTCCCGGCTATGAGAATACATTCTCCAAAGTGCTTGTTTCGCTTATCGACATCACCGAGCGTAAGCACAACGAAGCTGTTAACGTATCGCGACTTCACTTAATACAATTTGCCGAGACTCATTCGTTGAATGAATTGCTTGAAGAAACATTAAATAAAGCCGAGGAACTTACGGAAAGTTTAATAGGATTCTATCATTTTGTTGACGAAGATCAAAAATTTCTCACACTACAGGATTGGTCAACCAGAACAAAAAAAGAATTCTGTAAAGCCGAAGGAAAGGGACTCCACTATTCCATAGATGAAGCTGGTGTGTGGGTCGATTGTGTAAAACAGGGTAAGCCGGTTATTCATAATGATTATAACTCGCTTCCTCATCGCAAAGGTATGCCTGAAGGACACGCCGAAGTCATACGTGAACTTGTTGTACCTGTAATGCGAGGCAGTAAAGTTAAAGCAATTCTCGGTGTAGGAAATAAACCGTTCGATTATAACGAAAAAGACGTGGATTTAATTTCGCTTCTTGCTGATCTTGCATGGGAAATTGCAGAACGTAAAAAAGTAGATGAAGCACTTCGCCGTATGAATCGTGAACTGAGAGCAATTAGTAACTGTAATCAAACACTGTTACGTGCTTCAGATGAACAGACCTTACTTAACGAGATATGTCGGATCATTTGTGAAGAGGCCGGATATCGATTAGCCTGGGTAGGTTACGCAGAACATGATGAACTCAAAACCATACGCCCCGTGGCTTGTGCCGGTTGTGACATCGGTTATATAGAGAATTCAAATCTTCTGGGGACGGAGAATGCAGAACATGATCAGAACCCGGCAAGGAAAGCAATTAGTGATGGAGAAATAATTTATATACAGGATTTTGAAACAGACCCGCAAATGGCTCCGTGGCGCGAAAGTGCTTTGAACCGGGGATACAGGTCAGGTATTTCTTTACCTCTTAAAGGTGAAAACAACGAGGTCTTTGGTGTATTAATGATTTATTCCGAAAAACCTAACTCCATAACAGCCGATGAGATCAGGCTTCTTGAAGAACTATCAGGTGATTTAGCATTCGGAATTACTACTTTGAGTATCCGCGAAGAACGTAAACGAACTGCTTTAGCATTACAACAATCTAACGATATGCTTCGTGCAATTATTGAAGCGGCTCCAACAGCGATTTTTGATTTGGACCTGGATGGAAATGTAAAAACAATCTGGAATAATGCTGCTGAGAAAATGCTGGGTTGGAGTGAGCAAGAAGCAATTGGGCGCCAACTTCCAAGTATATCTGATAACAAACAAGAAGAATTCAAACAATTTATGAAACAGATACACAGCGGTAAAACTCTTGGCGGAGTAGAAGTACAAAGACAAAAAAAGGACGGTACCCCAATCGATTATTGTATTTATGCTTCTCCACTGTACGATACGGAAGGCTCGGTTACGGGAAAGGTAGCTGTTCTGATGGATATAACAGAGCGAAAAAAGGCTGAAAAGGCCATCTTAGAAAGTGAAAGAAGATTTAAAAACCTTGCAAACCTTCTGCCTCAAACAATTTTTGAGGCAGATACAGAAGGAGTTGTAACATTTGCAAACAAAACAGCGTTAACAACTTTCGGCTATTCTCTAAAAGATGTTCCTAAAGGTATTAACATAATAGATATGATTTGCGAAAAAGATAAAGCAGAAGCATTTGACGACATGCAAAGAATTATGAAAAATTTGCCGACGAGTAGAAATGAATATGAAATGATAAGAAAAGACGGAACAACATTCCCGGCATTGATATTTACTGCACCTATAAGAAGTGAAGGAAAAACGTTCGGCATAAGGGGAAGCATAGTGGATATCACTCAACGCAAGCAAACTGAAAATGAACTTAGAAGACTCTCTGAAGCTGTTGCACAAAGCCCAGCGTCAATTATAATTACAGATACTAACGGAAACATTGAATATGTTAATAAAACTTTCGAAGAAACAACAGGATATACCTTTGATGAAGCAATTAAAGAAACTCCAAGGATTTTAAAACATGAGAATACCACGAAAGAGGTATACAAAAAACTTTGGGATACAATTACATCGGGCAATACCTGGAGAGGCGAATTCCTAAATAAAAAGAAAGACGGAACCCCTTATTGGGAGGACGCAACAATTTCTCCGATTAAAGACGGGAATAATAAAATTATAAACTACCTTGCTGTTAAGCAGGACATCACCGATAAAAAAAAGATAACCGAAGAACTGATAAAAGCAAAAGAACGAGCCGAGGAATCGGATAAATTAAAAACAGAATTTCTGGCGCAAATGTCGCACGAAATAAGATCTCCAATGAATGTTACTCTGAGTATGATGACCTTGATAAAAGAAGAATTGGGCAATAACCTTACGGCTCAAATCTCGGGGTACTTTGATACGGTTGAATCTGCCGGGAAAAGATTAATAAGAACAGTTGAATTGATATTGAATTCGGCTGAAATGCAAATAGGATCGTATGAACCGGTATGGAATAATATTGACCTGATAAAAGACGTACTTAATCCGGTAGTATTGGAATATCAAGGGCAAGCAAAGATAAAAGGGCTGGAATTGATTTTTACAAAAAAAACTAATGCCTCGAAAATTTATTCCGATATGTATAGTACAAGCCAAATTTTCAGTAACCTTATTGATAATGCAATAAAATATACCCCAAAAGGAAAAGTAGAAATTATTATTGAGAAAAATGTTAAAGATAATACTTGTGTAATTGTATCTGATACAGGTATAGGAATTTCTGAAGAATTTATACCGAAATTATTTGAACCATTTATGCAGGAGGAGAGAGGATATACAAGAAGTTATGAGGGGAATGGTTTAGGCTTAGCACTTGTTAAAAATTATTGCGACTTAAACAACGCGGTAATAAATGTAGAATCTTTAAAGAAGAAAGGAACAAAGTTTACAGTGACTTTTTTACCAAGGTCATAAATCTTTTTGATTTGGTCAATTATGGCAATTGCTTAACCGGGATTGTATAAAAAACATAATCCCGGAAATTATTTTTTTATAAAAAAGACATTTATCTATAAATTAAATATATTGCTACAGTTATTGTAAATTCAATTCTATAGCAAAATTCATATCAACTTGATATTGCGACACAAATTAAAGGTACTGCAAATGAAAAAGTATTTTTACCTGATTGTACTTACCGCTTTATGTTTTATCTCCTGGACTGCAGCAAGTAACAATAATTGTGAAAAAGATGTTGACGATCCGCGGGGAAAAATTAAGCCATGGAAAAAGGGTGCATGGGAAACAGGCTCCTACCGCAATTTGTTTTTGGAAGCAGGATATAAACAGGAAGATATTGATGCCAAACTTGAGAAAGCTTATTATGATGTATTTGAAGGACCGGAAAGAGTTTATTTTGAAGTAGGTGATTCAATGGCGTATGTTTCCGATTTGAAAAATCATGATGCCCGTACGGAAGGACTCTCATACGGTATGATGGTTGCCGTGCAGCTAAATAAGAAAAATGTTTTCGACCGCCTGTGGCGCTGGACAAAAAAATATATGCAGCATCAAGAGGGACCAAGAGAAGCATATTTTGCATGGAGCGTTAAACCGGAAACCGGGGAACATAATGCTGAAGGTTCCGCATCCGATGGAGAACTATATTTTATCACAGCACTTCTTTTTGCTTCGAACCGCTGGGGAAATGAAACAGATATTAATTATTACGGGGAAGCACGTAGAATTCTAGACGCTATGTGGAGCAAAGACGGTACCGGGGAACAAATGAATGTTATTAACGTGGAAGAGAAAAAGATTACATTTGTCCCCGATCCTTCAGGATATGGTTTTACAGACCCCTCGTATCATTTGCCGGCGTTCTTTGAAATATGGGCTGAATATGCAAAAGACGGCAGAGAACAGTTCTATAGGGACTGTGCAGATACTGCCCGTGCTTTTCTTCACCGTGCATGCGATCCGGTAACAGGTCTTAACAGCGACCTTACAGAATTTGACGGAACCCCGCGAAAATTTGGACCTATGCGTGCTGCTTTCCGTTTCGATTCATGGCGGGTTCCGATGAACATTGCAATGGATTATTCCTGGTATGCAAAAGATAAAGAATGGCAGCAGGATTATTGCAGACGCATTCAAAATTTCCTTTTCAGCAGAGGAATAGATACTTTTGAAGATCAGTATAATGTAGACGGAACACTTCCCGACTGGATTCTTCCCGCCGGTGGATATAGAACATTACGCCACTCCTTAGGATTGGTGGCAACCTCTGCCGCTGCTTCTCTTATGGGAACCCAGGCAAAAAGCTGGAAGTTTGTTGATCAAGTATGGAATGCCAAACTCGAACCATACGAGGACGGATATTTTGATCCTTATTACGACGGTTTGCTTTACCTGTTCAGCCTGATGCACTTAAGCGGAAATTACAGGATTATCACTCCTGGAATGAATTAATAACGAGATAAATCCCTCCACCTCCCCTTCAATCTAAGGGGAGGCAACAATCTACCTCCCTTTTTGCCCTTCCGTGTTCACTGGTCTGAATTAACAAATCGGCGTAAGAGGAGTAATAGGTCCCTATATGATTGATATCACTCGCCAATGCTTTTCCGAAGTGACTTTCCGCTTCCTCGTACTTGCTTAGCTCATACATGTTAAGCATTCCCAAAAGGCAGTAAGCCCCTGGATGTTCATGCCATAACCGATTGTTTACTTTAGTACCACATTTAATGTATCTTAAGAATCCCCAAAATGAATTCAAAGATATCCTTTCGTGGACATTTATAGTTGCCCCTGCAATATTCCGAATTATAGATTTAGCCATAAATTAAATGATAAAATTTGAGTTGCAGACAACAAACTGGCGGGTTGAACCTTTCCTTCTAATTTGTCGTCGCTTTACCTGCAACAAGGTCAACCATCTGTGAAAGTGTTTTTTCAATCCTCCCCCAGCCTTCTTCAGTTTTAATGTCAATCCCGTTTACGAGCGAGGCGTGTTTTGCACGCAGAATCAAATAACTTATTCCCCCTGCCAAAATTGCTGTGAGAGCAGGCATATCAATATCCTCAGATTCCAAAACCTTTTCAATTTGATTTAACAGCCATATGCTTTGATTTTCCCTTTCAGCCGCAAGCGTATCTGTAATTTCATTTTTATTTACTACTTCCCACCTTAAAATTTCCTGAAGCTCTTTATCACTAAACAGCTCATTTGCCTGCCCGAGTAACATATCTTTTATTGCTTCAATTACATCTTTTTCACTACCGGTAGTTACTTTTTTCGCAATTTGTTTCTTCAGATTTGAGTAATAATCCTTTTGCAAAACATATGTTTCCAGCAGACCGTTTAACCCGCCAAAATAACGGTAGATCAAAACTTTGTCTACCCCGGCTTCTTTAGCTACCGCATTAACGCCTACTTTCTCAAAACCTTCGTTTGTGATTAACCTGCCCACTGCATTAATTAGTTTCTGCTTGGTTTTTTCTCTGTCTCTTATTTGTCCCATAAATGTCACTCTTTCAGCATTTTCCGTGACAAAAATAGGCCGCTTTTGAGTGACTGTCAAGTTATTATTTGATCGGGATATGCCCTAATGAATAAGGTGTCTTTTTATTAGTTGAGTATCAAAAAGTAATTGTATATTTTTATTTTTAACAAAAATACAGCACTTAAATAAATTGTTTGCCAGACTGATTGGAGTGAAATATTTATAATGCTGATTAAGTCTGGATGATATTTTCAAATCAATTTTAACGACGGTACCTGGCACGAGAAAAACTACATCAGGCAATAGCCAATGATAATTATTAACAAGGCCGATTTTAAACTGCAAAAAGAAATTGTAAACTTTGAAGAATTAGTGCAAAAAACATAGTTGCTTTATTAGTGATGACAAACCCCGTTTATGTCACTAGTGTTTTTACGGGTGAAGTAAAACTCCCTTTGGTAAACTATCGGGTAGACAGAACATATTCACAACCGGAGAAATGTTTTTTTTGCAACGGAAAATAACGATTAGAATAACAGTAATAAATTTTTAGGATGATTAAACAAATGAAACGCGACGTAAATGATACCAAAAAATTATTTAGAAAATTAGGGTCCTGCTCCCGTACATTCTTTTATATAATAAACCGCGAATTTGGGCACTCAGAAGAAGCTGAAGAACGTGCCGCAGATCCGCTTACAGGCGGAATATTAAGACAGGGATATCAATGCGGAATGCTTTGGGGAGCTTCGCTGGGAGTTGGAACCGAAGCCTTCTACAGGAGCGGAAATATTAATCAAGCTATTGGTTTAGCCGTAAGGACAACTCAGAATATTGTCGAATCATTTTCCAAGAAGTCAAAAAACATCTATTGCTACGAAATAACAAACTGTGATTGGGAAAGCAAAATAAGTATTGCAAAGCACTTTTTAACGGGCAGATTTTTGTCATGCTTTAAACTTGCCGAAGAATGGGCCCCGGAAGCAATCAAGGCGGCAAAAGAAGGATTATCTCAACAACAAACCGATTTACCTCAACGGCCGTTAAGCTGCGCTTCCGAAGTAGTAAAAAAAATGGGAGGCAGTGATAAAGAAACGGCTATGGTGGCCGGGTTTGCCGGGGGAATTGGCTTGAGCGGGAATGCATGCGGCGCTTTGGGCGCTGCTGTCTGGAAAAAAACTCTTGATTGGTGTAAAAAAGAAAACGGGAAAGACGCTTTCAAATATGTAAATACCGAAGAAACGTTTGATAAATTCTATGCCGAGACTGATGATGAAATTGAATGCAATGCAATAACACGAAAGTACTTTAAGACCGTAGACGAGCATACGGAATTTATAAAATGCGGCGGTTGTAAAAAATTGATTGATACACTTGCACAGTTATAACAATTACAAAATAAGTTTCATAAGAAAGGAAAACTTATGAAGGCTATTATACAAAAAAAATACGGGTCGCCTGATGTTTTACAGTATACAGACGCGGAAAAACCTGTCCCCAAAGACAATGAAGTACTTGTTAGAGTTCTTGCGTCATCAGTAAATGCAGCCGACTGGCATAAAATGAGCGGGAAGCCTTTACTTGTACGCTTAATGGGAGGCGGATTTTTTAGTCCCAATAAGAAAATTCCCGGAGGAGATATAGCGGGGATAGCGGAAGCTGTCGGAAAAAAAGTAAAACATTTTAAGCCGGGCGACGAAGTGTTTGGAGATACTTCCGGAGGCGGATATGCCGAGTACGTATGCGCAACGGAAGATGTAATTGCATTAAAACCTTCCAACCTATCATTTGAAGAGGCAGCGGCTGTGCCTACGGCGGGAATAACTGCTTTGATAGGCATAAGAGATAAGGGAGAAATACAATCCGGGCAAAAAGTGTTAATTACAGGAGCTTCAGGTGGTGTAGGCAGTTATGCGGTACAGATTACAAAATCGTACGGGACTGATGTGACGGCCGTATGCAGAACTAAAAGTTTTGATATTGTTAAATCAATAGGAGCAGATCACGTTATTGATTACACAAAAGAAGATTACACTAAAACCAAAGAGCATTATGATCTTGTAATCGACTGTGCCGCTTACAAACCCCTTCCGGATATTCTGAGTACAATAAAACCCTGTGGAAATTATGTCATAATCGGGGGAGAACTTTCACAACTATTTCGAGCAATGGTATTTGGGAAAAAGATTTCTAAAAAAGAGAATAAGAAAATTAAATCCTTCGTAGCAAATACCAACAATAAAGATCTTCTCTTTATAAAAAACCTAATTGAAGCCGGCAAAATAAAATCCGTAATTGATAAACACTATCCTTTGAGTGAAACTGCAAAAGCAATACGTTACTTTAATGAAGAGCATCCTATCGGCAAAGTAGTTATAGGTGTAACCCAGCTTACAAGCAAGATATAGAAGTTTTTAATTTACGGCGGGAGCCTAATACTCCTGCCGTTAAAAAATAATTCGCGTCTGCCTTAATATACACAAGCCAAATTGGTTTTGGGATTTTGCCATAAAGTCCTCTCTTTTTAAGACCTGCCCGCCGTACGAGACTTTGGGAGGCGGGGAGGATTTAGGTGAGTTCTAAAAAAAACAAAATCCCAAAACCAATTTGCAACAAGTATATCAACAAAAGTCTAACACCAATTAGTGCTTGCGCATCATTTTAAATTTTTATTTTTAATGCAAAACTGCTATTTTGAATTGAATTATATCAACCTTTTCTCTTTTATTGTCTAACATAATCTCATCGCTATAATTTGAAAGCTGTTTCAGGAATTTTCTTTAAAAAACTTTTAACTAAAAATTTAGGAGGCAGAATGGAACCCATAGTACAAAAATTAGATCATCTAATTTCCGAGCATAACTGGTATGACAAATTCAACAAAGCGATTCACAAAGCACAGGAATATGATATTTATAATTTTCTCGAACTAAAAGAATGGGACGATTACAAGGGGTATTTGGGCTGGCTCGATAAACTCGTTACCTGGGCTCCGAGAGAACGGGGTGATACCCGTTTTGTTTACGACAAGATCACCGAGTTTTATTTCATAGTTGATCAAGAACCTGTAAAATCACTGCAAAGCCCTGTAAAACCGGGCGAACAATCGGAAAAATTAACACCATTGTCGGAATGGATTAAAGAATTTGCTGTTTCGTGGGGAGCTTATCTCGATACAACAGAATCAGCCAAACATGTTAAGTCTTTCAAAGATGATCCCCTATTTAACTGGGATGAGTACATGCCGCCTCCGGCAAGCTACCTGCAAAATCCCGAAGACGACTGGAAAGCTTACCGTACTTTCAACCAGTTTTTTGCAAGACATTATAAACCCGGAATGCGCCCAATTGCCGGATTGAGAGACGACAGTGTTATTGTTTCCCCGGCTGATTGTACTTTTGTAGGCTGGTGGCAAATCAGCGAAAAGAACAAAATTTATGTTGAAGAAAATAAACTCGATGTTAAAGGAATCCAGTGGAGTATCCATGAACTGCTTAAAGACAGTGATTATGCCGATAGTTTTAAAGGCGGAATTTTCACACACAGCTTTTTGAATACTTTCGATTACCATCGCTGGCATACCCCGGTAGAAGGAAAAATCCTCGAAGCAAAAATAATACAGGGTCAGGCATACCTTGATGTTAACGTTGTAAAAAAAGAAGTCGATGGGAAAATTGTAAACGCGTTAAACGCACTTGACGGCACAGGGTACCAGTTTGTACAAACCCGCGGATTAGTTGTTATTGATTCACCTATCGGACTTGTTGCGTGCTTACCTATGGGAATGGCTCAAGTATCTTCCGTTGTCTTAACGGCGGAAGAAGGCGTTACAATCCACAAAGGCGAAGAACTCGGCTACTTCCAGTTTGGTGGTTCCGACTTTGTAATGGTATTTCAACGTGAAAGCAATGTACAATTAACTAACCAGCCAAATGTGCATTACCAGCAAGGCACATGGATTGGGAATGCTTATCCTTATTAATAGATAATATGTAATAATAGCCGTCGCTTAACGGCAAGCGGCGGCTTAATTAAATTTTTATAAAGTATTCAAAAATTCTTGGGGAATAAAAATGGGAGCATTTTTAGGAATTTCATTATGGGTTGCTTTGGCAACTGTTGTACCGGGATTTATAACAATAGCATTACTTTACTGTGCGTTTGCAATTAATGATACCTCAATTCTTGACCCGCTAAAAAACACTTTTGAAATACCAAGTGATTGGATAATAGGCGGTATAGCAGTGACCATAATGGTTTTAACACAGACTTTCGGAATTCTGCTCGAGAAAGTTATTATCACATTTAAGTTATTCCCTTTTTGCACAAAACTAAAAGTTCCAAAAGAGTTCAGCCATAAAGGTGAGGAAGAAATTAATGCTTACGATCAGTACAACAAGCTATACATTCTTTTGGCACAGCTTAGCGAACACGAAGATTCTCAGGGACACTTGAAACGGGTTATTGCACAATTTTTTCTTACAAACAACACTTTGGTCTCATTTATTACCGGTATGACGGTTTCACTAATTTTGGCATATGGCAATAATTACCAGGCCGTTTATTTATATTACTATACAGCCGGATTGTTTATTTGCCTTGCGGTAACCTACTATGTTGCAGTTATTCGTTTTCGTGTAATGGCAAAAAGCATCTGGGCAACACAATCAGCTAGAGAAATGAAAACTTAGCAAATATTCTGATTGCAAATCGATAATCTTAATTAATTTAACTATTCTATCTGTCCAAACAAATAAAACTATGACTCACCACAGAGGTTGTTAAAGATTTTTCTGATGATATCCCTGAATTCAAAAGAGAAAGCTGCATTGCAGGACGGCAATATTTTATTAACGGCCGGCTTAAAAGAGTATCTTGACGGGAAATAAAAAAAACAGAAATTCATTAATCTCTAAAAATAGATTTACGAAATTATATTTAATATTTTTACATCGATTAAAAATTAATGAGGATACAACCTTGTCAAATCTCCCGGTTAGAAAAACAATACTAAAAAATGTCTCTTTGGTAATACTAACATTCGGTTTTATACTTTCATGCGGAACAAAGAAAATTACGTTAAAGGAAGCCGGAGAAACATCATCCCTTATTCCAATTCCGGCGGAAATGATTACTAATCCGGCATCTGCCGGGTCTTTCAATTTAACAAACCAAACAAATATTTATGTTGATCCGGCAGACGAAAAAACATACATGACGGCTGTATATCTTGCCGGGAAGCTAAGACCGGCAACGGGTTTTCCTTTAAAGGTCGGCGCCTCAAACTCCAAAACGGAAAGAGGTAATATTTATTTAAAACTGGTTGATGACGGCACTATCCGCAGCGAAGGCTACAGACTTTCGATTACAACTGAAAACATAATCCTGGAAGCGGCCGAACCGGTTGGTTTATTTTACGGTATTCAAACATTAAGGCAATTGCTGCCGGATGAAATTGAGAAAAGTACCATTCAAAATATTCCGTGGAAAATACGGACAGTCTCAATCAAAGATTTCCCGCGTTACAAATGGCGCGGTGCAATGCTGGATGTTGCACGTCATTTTTTCAGCACGGAAGATGTAAAACAGTATATCGACTACCTGGCGTTTTATAAAATGAACCGTTTGCATCTGCATCTAACGGACGACCAGGGCTGGCGCATTGAAATTAAATCGTGGCCGGAACTGGCCGCAATCGGTGGAAGAACTGCCGTGGATGGCGACCCCGGCGGTTACTATACCCAGGAAGATTACAAAGAGATTGTTGACTACGCAAAAGAAAGATTTATAACCGTAATTCCCGAAATAGATATGCCGGGACATACCAACACGGCGCTTGCTTCATATCCCGAACTAAACTGCAGTGGCATTGCGCCGGAATTATACACCGGGATTGAAGTCGGGTTTTCTTCCCTATGCATTAAAAAGGAAATCACATATAAATTTATTGAAGATGTTATAAAAGAATTAGCTGTAATAACCCCCGGCGAATATATTCACATCGGGGGAGACGAAGCGAAATCAACCGAACATCAAGACTATGTAAAATTCATTGAAAGAGTTGAAAAAATTGTTCACTCGCACGGCAAAAAAATGATCGGCTGGGAAGAAATATCAACAGCAGATGTTTCGTCCTCTGCGGTTGCGCAGTTTTGGGATTCGCACGAGCACGCCTTTACTGCTGCAAAAAAAGGTATGAAAATTATTATGTCGCCTTCAACAAGAATTTATCTTGATATGAAATACGAAGAATCAACCCCCCTTGGTCTCTTTTGGGCAGGATATACCGACGTTCAAAAGTC
Source organism: Ignavibacteria bacterium (assembly GCA_050117315.1). Lineage (GTDB taxonomy): Bacteria > Bacteroidota > Ignavibacteria > Ignavibacteriales > Melioribacteraceae > JANQIV01. The sequence goes on along the minus strand of JASFMY010000010.1, from coordinate 29,439 downwards.
CTATTCATGGGACCCGGAAACCGAAATACCGGGTGTTACGGAAGCTAACATTCTCGGCATTGAAGCACCTTTGTGGACAGAGACAATTAAAACCATGAACGATATTGAATATATGGCTTTCCCCAGGTTAGCCGGCGCTGCAGAAATCGGATGGTCGCAAAAAGGCAGGAGAGACCGGAATAATTACCGTCAAAGATTAATCAATCACAAAAAACGTTTTGAAGCACTTGATATTAATTATTACCGTTCCCCTTACATTCAAGAGTAACATATAAACCCGGATTATGCATTAGAAAATAAAGTTTCTGCAAAATAAAAAGTCAGTCATTTCGAATCCCGCAGAGCGCATAAGCGTCAACTTACTGCAATTAGTCGTAGATGTGTAGCTCCAATGGGAATTTTTAATAATTAGAGTTTCTGCAAAATAAAAATTGTCATTTCGAACCCGTTTTTTGGGTGAGAAATCCTTCAATTAGAGTACAATTTCAAAGATTTCTCCCTCCGGTCGAAATGACAAAACGTTTAGATATCTAATTTTGCAGAAACTCTAATTTTGAAGTAACCTATTGTTTTTAAAAGACTCATAAATTGTGTACCTTCCTAATGCATAATTAGGGGTAAAGATCAATTGAAAGGCTGACTTTGTAGACGGGAATGAAATAAATGTTGAAACTATGCCGGTAAAAATGTGCAATCGCAAATTTTAAGAAGGTAACTTATTATACACAAGCCAAATTGGTTTTGGGATTTCGCCATAAAATCCTCTCTTTTTAAGAGAGGATTTAGGTGAGTTCTAAATAAAAACTAAATCCCAAAACCAATTTGCAACAAGTATATATGGAAAAGATAATTACAATTGCAGAAGAAACAGAAAAGCAAGCGTTGTCTATAATTGACGACTTAAAAATTTATGAAATGTGGGGCTTAATAGGAGCCGAGATTAACCTGGTGGGATCATTAAAGACGGGATTACTTGTAAAAAATTTAGATATTGACTTCCATATATATACAAAGAAATTTTCTATTGCCGAAAGCTTTGGAGTTATGTCGAAATTCGCTGAAAATCCTAAAGTCAAAGAAATTGTTTATAAAAATCTAATTAACTCTGAAGATAGATGTATTGAATGGCATTTATACTATGAAGATGCAAAAAAACAATTATGGCAAATTGATATGATACAGATACTGAATGATTCCCCTTATGTTGGTTATTTTGAGAAAGTTGCAGAAAGGATATTGGAAGTATTAACCGAAGAAACAAGGGAAGCTATACTAAACATAAAATATTCAATACCGGATAACGAAAAAGTCGGCGGAATTAAAATATATAAAGCTGTAATACAAGACGGAATAAGAACCTACGCCGAATTTATTGAATGGAACCGGGAATGTAAGGAAGACGGGATAATAACCTGGATGCCCTAAAAAAACAAAGAAAAATTTCCTTAAAAAGGGTATCGGCTTTTTTCGGGAGCGAGAATCCTTCCTATAAATCTTTTTACTTAAATAATCTTTTAGGAACTGCAGCCTACTCAAAAATTTTAAATAATATTTTAGTTCTGCAACATACTCTTCATGCCGGAGGTTTATATTAGCCTAAAATTCACGGACTTTAGTCCCCAAAAACTAATTATTTGGGCTATCAGAAGGATCCCTTACCGGGAAAGCCCATGGTTGTGTGTGCTAATAATTCTTCCCCAACTTGCCCAGGGATTCATTATGAAAAAGTTGGGGCTATTGCTCCAAAATAAATATTTCGTATTAAGTTGACGCTTATATGCAACAGCGGGATTCTTAGGGGGCTTGGAGATGGCGACATTACCCGGCTAACTGGTACAAAAAAATCCCATTTTGGATATTGAAAATCAAGGTGCATCTCATCAAATAGTTCGAATGATTATTGATAATCTTTTCTTTACAAATCCCGAAGGGATGATATTATTATAAAAACACTGAATCCCAGTCACCACTAACCCCGTAGGGGTGACATAGTTAAATTGACTCTTACTCAATCCAGTCAAACAAATATTTCTCGTTAAATTCGATTTCATATTTTTTTAGAAACTCCAAATATTCATCACGAAATGATTTCTTTTGATGATGTTTTTCCTGGTTAAATATATAATTGTAAACATTCTCTATTTGGGAATGCGAATATGAAAAAGCGCCGTAGCCTTCCTGCCAAGAGAATTTTCCTTTCACAAAATTGTTTTCATTGATAAAGTTGGTTGAGTTATTTTTGATATCACGAACAAGGTCGGAGATTGGCATTGATGGCCTTAGCCCGATAAAAGCATGGATATGATCCGGCATGCCGTTTATTATAATGGGTTTTTGATCTTTGCCTTTTATAATACCGGCAATGTACTTATGTAGGTTGTCTTTCCAGTTTTGGGATATTAGATTTTTTCTACCTTTAACTGCAAAAACTATTTGTATGTAAATCTGGGTGAATGTACCGGGCATGTGTGTCACTCCTTCGGAGTTTATGTTTTAGTGTATTGTTTTTTTGTTATAATCGTTACACCCCTTCGGGGTTGGTAATTTTAATTGTTTTGATTCTTTTATAATTCTGCCAACCAATTGGGTTTATATTTTGCTGATAATCTTTTCTTTACAAATCCCGAAGGGATGACATTATTATAAAAACACTGAATCCCAGTCACCACTAACCTCGTAGGGGTGATATAGTTTTTATCACGGCTGCGTAATTCTTTTGTCAAACTCAACTAAAGTATCGTAATCCGGGTGGTTTTCTTTTTTTGCAATTTTTAAAATTTCACTAAAGTCCCAGCCAATTGAACAGACACCTTTATCAAGAAGCTCTTCTATTTTTGATTTGCTTTCAGGATATTCATCTGTGAAGATAGCATAGCAATAAAACCATAATTCAAGATTAATTTGATCATGTTTTTCGTTTTTCTGCTTCGTCATATTCTTTTCTCTTTTGATTGAGAATAGTAGCATAATTACTATGTAATTCCTTACTTTCGGAGTATTCCTTTAAAGCTTTTAAATAGATTTCTTTTTGTTTACCTGGATCATTTTCCTTTCTCGCTAGACGATCATAGTATCACCAGTTTTTTTTCGCCTCTTGATGCAATACCATCCATTGCATCTTTTGTATCTTTGTCAACTTTTGGGGATTCTTGTTCTAAGATGTTTTTAACCTGGTTCCTGTAATTATCTGCCCTTTTCTTTCTTCACCGAAATGAGATATGAATTTTTTAAGAGTGATTGTTTTCATTTATAATTAATTTTTTAATTATAAAATTAATTATTGTATAATGAAGATATTAACATAAATATTTGGTTGTTAACTAACAACCGGTATTCTTTCTCTTTTATCTTACTACTTGATACTCATATCTTTGTACTAACATTTCATACAACCCTAACTTTATAATCTTCGGGTAATTGTTTATTTTGAGATTTAATTCTAACCATAGGCAAATATATCGGAGAAATACATGAGTGTTTTCAGAAACTTTACAATTCTATTTTTATTTACAATCATTTTATTTAACTGCGGCGGACAAAACACAGTAACAATCAAAGAGTTTGAGCCGCAAGGCGAAGTAGATCGGTTAACAACTTTTACAGTGGAGTTCTCGGAAGATTTGGCTTCTGCTGATATTCAAGGCAAATGGCTTGACGAAAAGTTCATTGAGTTTGAACCGAAGATTGAAGGTAAGTTTAAATGGACTTCACCCAGTACGCTTTTATTTTCGCCCGATTATGCGCTGCAGCCTATCCAGAAGTACGAAGCGAAAGTAACTAAGAAGGTTTTATTCAATTCTATTTTTACACCCGATTTTGATACTTATGAGTTCAGCACACCGGATTTTGAAGTACTAAAAGCAGATTTTTTCTGGACACAGATTCCCAACAGGGATTATACTTTAACCGTTAAAGCAAACATTTATTTTAATTACGCCGTAACGCCCGATCGCCTTAGAGAATATTTAAATGTTTTTATAGACAACGGTAAAATTGAAAATTATGAAATTGTATCCGATCAGTCTGCTGATGTAATAGCGATAAACTTTGGCGAGATAAAACAGACAGATAAAAAGCAGAAACTGGAAATCAAAGTTAACGAGGGACTGCAATCGGTAATAGGCAAAGCACCTTTGCAGGATGAGCGTACATTCAAGTACGAATTGCCGCCGGTAACAAAACTGGCAATTAAACGTGTTGCCGCCGGGTTTGACGGCTCAACCGGGTGGGTGGAAGTTTCTACTACACAGACAGTCGATCAAAAAAGCCTGGCTGATTATGTTTCTTTTGATCCGCCCAAAGAAATGAAATTTTTTGTAAGCGAAAACAAGTTCAGGATTGAGGCCGACATTGTAAATCTTAACACGGTTAATTTAAAGATAAGCAAAGGACTGCCGGGATTGTACGGCGGCGAACTTGAGTTTGATTACGAGCAGGTTGTTTCACTTGTTAATCTTGATCCTTCAATAAATTTCACCGATAACAAAGGGAAGTATTTAATGCTTACCGGTGAAAAGAAACTTGAGTTGAACGCCGTTAACGTTCCGGGGATTGATATTGAAGTATCGCAGGTTTTCAAAAATAACCTTATTCACTTTCTAAGCCGGTATGAATATTATTATGACTATTACGATGATTATTACGGAACAGATTACAATGTCGGGACATTCGGCAAGCAGATTTATACTAAAGAAGTTAAGCTGAATAACAGTAAAAATTGGCTCAATAAAATAAATGTAAGCTTGGATAAAGTGTTAAATCAAAAGCGCCGGGGTATTTATGTAATTAATGCAAGGGCGTCCGACCGCCGCTGGACAAATGATTCAAAGATGGTTGCAATTTCCGATCTCGGTATTATCACAAAAAAAACAGGTAATGAAATCATAGTATTTATTAATTCATTAAAAGAAGCGCTGCCGGTTGCTAATGTTGAGGTAAGTGTAATCTCACGAAACAACCAGACATTATTGAGCGGGTTAACGGATCCAAACGGTGTTGTGCATTTCAAAGATATTGAAGACGACATTGAAGGTTTTACACCGCGTTTAATTACAGCCGAACTAGGCGAAGATTTCAATTATATTGATTTACGGGAAACGGGCATTGAAACATCACGCTTTGATGTCGGCGGTATCACGCAATATTCTCTAAACTATAAAGCATTCATTTATTCCGAAAGAAATCTTTACAGGCCGGGTGAACAGGTAAACTTAACCGGGATTGTCCGCAACGATAAAGTGAATCTCGTTGAACCGATGCCCGTACTGGTTAAACTGTTTACTCCTACGGGAAAAGTTTTTGAAGAATATAAAAGAACATTAAACACAGAAGGATCGTTTGAAATAAAAATTGATTTACCGGACTACGCACAAACAGGCGAGTATTCAGCGGATGTGTACACGGGTTCGAAAAAATTAATAGCTGCATACAAATTCAGCGTTGAAGAATTTGTACCCGACAAAATAAGAGTAACGCTTTCAAAAGAAAAAGAGATTGCCTACGCAGGCGATAAAGTGCCGATAAAAATAAATGCCGAATATTTGTTCGGTGCAAAAGGTGCAAACCTAAAATACGATGTTACGGTAAATATGAGTCATAGGAATTTCTACAGTAAGAAATTCTCGAAATTTAATTTCAGCGATAACTCCTTTTCGCAAACAGATATTGAAAGCTATACTCTTGACGGCAACCTTGATGAAAACGGTGAAGCTGAATTTGTTTACATCGTGCCTTCAGACATCACAGGCGGCGGAATTATAACCGGGACAGCTTTTGTATCTGTATTTGACTTAACGGGAAGGCCTGTAAACAGGGCAATAAGTTTTGATGTTTATCCAAAGAAATATTTTGTGGGAATAAATGCACCGGGTTATTATTTCGGAACCGACAAACAATTGAGTTTTCAACTTGTCGCCGTTGATGAAAAGGATGAAGTTATTAACGACTTTGATGCAAAAGTTGAATTGGTTAGATACGAATGGCAGACAGTATTAAAGAAAGACAGGTACGGCAAATATTATTACGGCTCCGAACAAAAAGAAGTTAAAGAGTGGGACAAACCTTTAACGATTAACGGTGCGACAGACTATAAGTTTTCAGTAAGCAGATCCGGCAGGTATGAACTGCGTGTTTATAAAACCGGGCAAAATGATTACGTGAGAAAAACATTTTACGCATACGGCTGGGGCCGTTCAACCGCATCCACTTTTGAAGTTGATAAAGAAGGAAGAGTTGATATTGTTTTTGACAAAGAAGTTTACGAACCCGGAGAGAATGCAAAAGTATTGTTCACCACACCCTTCTCAGGCAAACTGCTTGTAACACTTGAGAGAAACGGTATTTACGATTATCAATTTGTTGAAGTAAACAATAAATCAACTGAAGTAAATATCCCGGTATCAGTTGATTACATGCCGAATGTTTATGTGTCGGCAACATTGTTTAAACCGCACGGGACAAACAGCGGCGCCCCGTTTTTGGTTGGACACGGTTTTGCTTCAATGAAAGTTGAAAGAAAAGAAAATAAACTTTCGGTATCGATTGACTCCCCGGGAAAGGTAAAACCGAGAACAACCCAGAAGATAAAAGTAAAAACATTACCACGGGAAAACGTTTATGTTACCGTAGCTGCTGTTGACGAAGGTATTTTGCAGGTTAAGAATTATAAGTCGCCCGATCCTTATGCGTATATGTATGCAAAGCAGCCGCTTAAAGTAAGCAGCTATGATTTATATAAATTACTGCTTCCCGAAATTGTTTCGGAAAGTTCAACTCCCGGCGGCGGTGACGTAGTAATGGCTGAATTACAAAAAAGAAGCAACCCGATAAAATCAAAAAGATTTAAGCTGGTTTCATTCTGGAGCGGAATTAAAAAAACTAACGGCAGCGGCGAAGTAACTGTTGATTTAAATATTCCGCAGTACAACGGTGATCTAAGAATTATGACTGTTGCATACACGGGTTCAAAATTCGGAAGTGCTTCTGCCAATATGAAAGTAGCGGACGACATTATTATGCAGGCTGAAATACCGCGGTTTCTATCGCAGAATGATTCGCTTGTTTCAAATGTAAGTTTGATTAACACTACTGGCAAGGACGGTAATGTTAACGTGAAAATAAAAGTTGAAGGACCGATTGAGATAGCTTCCGGCGATTCAAAATCGGTTGAAGTAAAAGCAAACTCATCTGCCAACGTTACCTTTGCGCTTAAAACAAATGAAGAAGTGGGCGCGGGGAAAATAATAATTTCAACAAGCGGTTATGATGATGTAAAAGAAGAAATTGACATTGCGGTGCGCCCGCTTTCGCCGTATATAAGTGAATCGGGAGCCGGGATAATAAAAGCCGGTTCGGAAATTGAACTTGATATCCCGGGCTACTTTTTGGAAGGTACGCAGCATTCCTCTTTAGCATTGTCAAAGTTCCCGGCTGTAAGGTTTGCAAAACATTTGAAATACCTTGTAGGTTATCCGCACGGTTGTATTGAACAGACGGTTTCAAAATTATTTCCGCAGTTATATTTTGATGAACTCGCCAAACTTGTTGCTTCCGAACTTTACAGGACGAACAACCCTGTTTATTATGTAAACGAGGGAATTAAAAAAATTGAATCAATGCAGATGTACGACGGTTCAATGTCTTACTGGCAGGGGGGCAGTTACTCAAGCTGGTGGGGTTCTGTTTACGCAGCTCATTTTTTAGTTGAAGCCCAGAAAGCCGGGTTTAATGTTTCCGCCGGCGTGATGAATAAACTTTTAAATTATTTATCAAGAAAAGCAAAAGAAAAAGTAACGGCAGATTATGTTAGGTATTATTCAAATAGAAGAACAGTAATAAAAATTGCAAAGAAAGAAATTATTTATTCTCTTTATGTTTTAGCACTTGCCGGCAAAGGTGATTTATCAACTATGAATTATTATAAAGCCCGTCCGGACTTTCTATCAAATGATATGAAATACCTGCTTGCCGGGGCATACGGGTTGATGAATAATTGGAATTCATTTTACGATGTACTCCCGCCTATATACGAGCCTGAAAAAACAGACAGATTAACAGGCGGTAGTTTTGATTCAGAGATAAGAGCGAATGCAATTATGCTGAACGTATTGCTCGAAGTAAAACCCGACCATGAGCAGGTCCCGTTTATTATAAAGCATCTAACTAAAATCGCGGAAAGTATGTATTCAACACAGGAAAGAGCTTTTGCGTTCTTAGCTTTGGGTAAAGCGGCAAAGTCAAATGCCGATACCGATTTGTCTGTAGAAATAATTATTAACAGCGAGACTAAAAGAACGGTTAACAATGATTACACTTTGGATTCGGATGAGCTTAACAGGGCAAATGTTATTTTGAAAGGAAAGGGTACCGGTGAAATGTATTACTTCTGGAATACGGAAGGGATTAAAATAGGTGAGCCTGTAAAAGAAGAAGACAACTTAATGCAGGTAAGAAGAACTTATTATGACTACAGAACCAAGGGAGCAATCACAACAAACCGTTTTGAGCAAGGGCAATTGATTGTCTGTAAAGTCAGCTTAACAGGTTTTAACCAATCTGCCGAGAATATTGTTATTACGGATATGCTGCCTACAGGATTTGAAATTGAAAACCCGAGACTTTCGGCAAATGCTGAAATGGTTTGGAAGTCGGATAACCCGTTGAACGTTCAATACATGGATGTTAGAGACGACAGGCTGCTGTTGTTTACAGACCTTTCGAGAAACAGGGTTAAAGAATTTTATTACATGATAAGAGTAATAAATAAAGGTACCTTCAGCCTGCCCGTAATAAGCGCTGAAGCTATGTATGATAAGGAATATAATTCGTCACACGGTGCAGGGAAAGTTGTAGTGAATTAAAAGATAATGGAACGCGGATTTTTATGATCTTTATGATTTATTAAGATTAATCATAAAAGATTTTAACAAATCATAATAATCTGCGTTCTATTTTACTCGAATGAAAGATAAAAAAAACATATTAAGCATATCAATAATTTTGTTGGTTACGATAGTCATTGTGTTATTATTTTATCTAATTCCCTTACCTAAATTTAAAACTTACTCGCAATCAGTTTATTCATCCGACAGCACTTTGCTTACGGCATATTTAACCGAAGACGATAAGTGGCGTTTGCGAACAAGGCTTGATGAAGTATCGCCCGAATTAATAAAAGCGATAATTGAAAAGGAAGATAAATATTTTTATCGGCATCCAGGTTTTAATCCGTTTGCAATTGTGCGTGCAATGTTTCAAAATATTGTTGAAGGCAAACGTGTATCGGGTGCATCAACAATAACAATGCAGCTCGCAAGGATTTTGGAGCCGTCCGAAAGAAGTTATGTAAATAAGTTTATAGAAATTTTAAGAGCTGTTCAGCTTGAGTTTCATTTTAGCAAAGATGAAATTCTTGAAATATATTTAAGTTATTTACCTTACGGCGGTAACATTGAAGGAATTAAATCCGCATCGTTCATATACTTTAATAGGCCGCCGGGTAAACTGAGTCTTGCACAGGCAATTACTCTTGCCGTTATTCCAAACGATCCTAACAAATACAGACTTGATAAAAACGTAGTTGAAGTAATTAACAAAAGGGATAAGTGGATTAATAAATTTCTATCGGCACAAATATTTCCCGAACAGCAGTTGACAGATGCCAAAGAAGAAATACTAATCAGCCAAAGATTTTCACTTCCTTCGTTTGCTCCTCACTTTACTTATTATGTTGCCGGGAAATATGAACAGGATCAAATCTATACAAACCTTGAATTGAAGATTCAATCAATTGCCGAAGACCTTCTTTTAAATTATGTAAATAGAAATTACGGCAAAGGTATAAGCAACGGTGCTTTGATGGTCATTGATAATACCGACAATTCAGTAAAGGCTTATTGCGGTTCGGCAAATTTCTACGACGAATTAAACTCGGGACAGGTAAACGGAATTACGGCAGTCAGATCACCGGGATCAACATTAAAGCCCGCTTTATATGCATATGCTTTCGACCTTGGAATTTTAACCCCCAAAATGAAACTTAACGATATACCTACAGACTTCAGCGGTTATGAACCGGAAAACTATGACCTTAAGTTTAACGGACCAGTCACTGCTGAGTATGCTTTGGTCAATTCGCTTAATGTCCCGGCTGTCGGATTGCTGCAGAAAGCCGGGTTCAACAGGTTTATAAGTTTACTTGTCAATTCCGGATTTGAAGAAATTTCAAAACAAAAAAAATATCTGGGATTATCGACAATACTGGGCGGGTGCGGGGTTAAACATGAACAGTTAACAAGGCTGTTTACCGCTTTTGCAAATAAAGGAAAATTAAGAAAGCTTCATTACTTAAAAGATGAAAAAGAAGAAGGCAAAAATGCTTTTTCGGAAGAGGCGTCGTATTTAATTGCCGAAATACTTTCGCAAAATGAAAGACCGGATTTTCCAGCTGAATTAATTGAGCTTGCAGGCGTTCCGAGAATTGCATGGAAGACGGGAACCTCTTACGGCAAAAGGGACGCATGGGCAATAGGCTTTAATAAAAATTATACTATCGGCGTTTGGATGGGAAACTTTAGCGGCAAAGGCTCGCCATATTTGTCCGGTTCCGAAATGGCTGTCCCGCTCTTGTTTGAATTGTTTAAAGCAATTGATAAAAAAAATAACGGCTGGTTTCAATTTCCTCTTAATTTATTAACAAGAAAAGTCTGCAGCGAAACGGGTTTGGTTGCCGGCAGTAATTGCAAACATACAATCGATGATTACTGGATTGAAGATGTATCGCACCAAAAAACATGCGACCTGTATAAGGAAATTTACGTAAGCGAAGACGGCGGGTTTGAATACTGCCCGGACTGCCTGCCTGATAAAAATTATAAAAAAGAAAGCTTTGCATTCTACGAACCTGAACTTGCTTTATGGTTTGATAAAAACAATATAGAATACGACAAACCGCCTAAGCATAATCCCGATTGCCAGTTTGTTCTTGCTAAAGGGGGACCTAAAATAATCTCCCCGGCAGAAGATTTTGAATACTTAGTTGAAGAAAATTCTGAACAGGAAATACTCCTGCAAGCAGCTTCCAACAACGATGTCGACAATCATTACTGGTATATCAACGATGAGTTTTACAAGAAAGGTAAACCGGGAGAAAAATTATTTTTTAATCCAGGCAAAGGTGAAATCAAAATCACATGCTTAGACGATAAAGGCAGAGACGAAACTATATTTATAAATGTAAGCAGCTATTAAGAAGACTTAAGCTTCTTGCTCTTCTCTTTTTACATACTCTATTTCATCGCCGTCAGTTGACCCGGGATTCATTAGTTCTTCCTGCAATTTTTCAATTTCCTTTTGCATAAAATCTTTATCCCCGTTTGAAGCCAGTTTAGTTTGAAGTTTTGCCAACCTTGAGTAAATAGTCATTCTCTCTTTGACTGCTTTTTCATTTTGTAAAGCATTATTAGCACTTTCCTCTGCAGTTGAAATATCTTTAGCATCTCCTTTAAATAATGATTCCAAAGCTTCCGTTAACCTACTTATTATTCTATAAACAACCTGGGCGGAAAAACCGCCTATAAGCGCAAGAATGGGTTTGCCAAATCCGTGAAAATGTTGAGTTTCATAATCTTCTATCGGAATCAAAGTCGCAATTATAACACCTGCCAATAAGCCCAATACGTACCTAATCCAATAGGAAGCTTCAAATTTAGGGTCGAATGAATCGTCTTTAATAAATTTATTTGCAGTAAATAAAGCAAAGAAAGATGCCCCTATACTCGCGGCAAAAAGTAGAAACAATTCATTTACAAATAATGAAAATCCTGAATTTGTAAACAAACTAAAATTGCTTGCTTTCCCGTCAACTTCCGGATTAAGGCTGGTCAGAAACAAACCAACCAATGATATTAATGCGGTTAACATCATTCTTCGGACTAATGATACGGGGCCTAAAAATTTTAACAAGCTGCTGTTTTTTGACTCTGCCGCTAATACGGCGACAGTCCTCGGCTTTACCGGCGAAATTATCCGAATAAGTTTATTGTGAATTTGGGTAAGTGTTTTAATGTTAGTATTGTTTTGGGCTGCTTTGATTTCTCCATTCCTATTATCAAAATTTTGAATATAGTTCTGTAATTCAGAAATTAATGAATCCGGCACAGTGTAACCGTTTTTCAATGCATATTGTGCCATAGCTTTGCTTTCGAAAAGAAGCTGCTCTTCTAAAGGAAGGTTTTCTCTACTAGAGTAATTTATTGAATCGATCATTTATTTTTACCTAAAGGAATTGTTGATAATCAATATTAATTTAATTGACATTTAGAGTCAATAAATTTTTGAAATTAATATATCGACAAAGCAGGTAATGAAGAACTAAATGGATTCCCGAAAATATGTAGCGATGTAATGCGGAAATGATGGGATATCAAATTGTCGACATTACGAGCGGGGCAATATTAATCTTTGAATTCGATAATATTAAAAACCTTTATTCTCGGAGTTAACATTTGTCCATTTTCAGGTTGAACATGAATTTTTTTTACGACTTCCATTCCTTCAATCACCTTTCCGAAAGCTGCAAAGCCCTGTCCGTCGGGGTTACGCTTGCCGCCATAGTCAAGTTCTACCTGGTCGCCTACACAAATAAAATATTCGGAAGTCGCTGTTCCGGGTTCAAGGCGTGCCATTGAAATTACCCCGTCTTTGTGAAGTATACCTGTTACTTTTGTGGGTTCATGTTTAACGGGATCATACATTTTATTTTCGTCGTAAAGTCCGCCCTGGATAACTTCAATTTTTATATCATTCTCGGGTTGGTTTTTCATTGTAACAGTTCTGTAAAAACTTGAATTCTCAAATGCATTATTTTTTACATATCTCAAAAAGTTGGTAACGGTAACCGGAGCCCGGTCTTTGTAAAGTTCTACTTTTATATCACCAAATTCGGTTTTGATTACTACTACTGGATTACTTTTACAGCATGATAAAACTAATGTAAAGAAAATTATTAACGTTAATCTCAGCATTATTCGTTTTCCTTTTTTAATACTTCTCCAAATTTATAAATTTCATCAAAAAGATTTTGAGCAGTTATTATTTCCGAAGAAGAAGTTTGATAACCGGCGTAAATGAAAGCGTCCGCTACCCATTTGTTACACGTGTTAAAAAGATGGTATTTCAAATGTGATTTATAAAACTTAATCCTGCTTCCCGGTTCCCCTGAGGTTTTTACGGGAAGATAATTTGAATCGAGTGTAAATGAGTTTTCAATATAGACACATAAATTTAAGAATTGTTTTTCCGTCAACTCAAATTTAATCGCGAAGTCGCTCCAGTCAATAATTTTTTTAATACTTGTATTACTGCCTTCAATTCTTATTACGCTGGATGTAGGAACGAGTATTGCTTGTGCACCAAGTTCTACTCCCGGGTCCGGGTGCTGGTAAAATACTTCATCGCCCCAGCCAAAATCAACAAATTCATAGCTTGTATAATCGTTTAATACGGTAATTATGTTAGATGGGACTTCTGTATTACGAAGCACAATACCCGTATGCCAATAGCTTTTAATGATATAAACATTATAGTAATTTTGTTGCGGCTTATTTTGAAGACTTAACAGGAGAGAGGCAGCCAGTAGTATCCGGACTGTCATAATAATTTTATTTATGTTTTATAATTACGATTGTATAATCATCTTTTAGTTCAATATCTTTGTTCCATTCTTTGCATTCGATAATTAATTTATCGATTATGTTATTCGGGTCTTTATCAATACATTTTTTGAAAATATCTTTTACACCTTTTACTCCAAGCATAATTTCATCTTTATTAAACAATTCAATTAAACCGTCGCTTAAGAACATTGCCGTATCGCCTCTTCCAAATTTTAATGTTTCCTGCACATACTCAAAAGTGATAGGGCTTCCCAACGGCATACTTTTCTGCATTAATACTTCAACCTCGTCTTTTTCAGAACGGTAAACATAAACAGGAGGCATTCCCGAATTGGCAAATGTAAAGCTTCCGTTTTCAAAACGGACAATCATTAATGCCATAAACATTTTACTTAAATTCATCCCTTTGAATGCGCTGTCAAACTTTTTTATCATTTCTACGGGTTGATGATTAACAACAAGCGCATTAAACAAACTTTTGGTAGCGGAGACAAGTGTACCGGCTTTTGTTCCGTGACCTGTTGCATCGCCTATTGCAAGAGTTAAGCAACCGTTGTTATCATGGTAAACATCGTAATAATCACCGCCTACCTCGGTTGCGGTTTTCATATGTGCAGCAATTTCAAGATGGGGCAGTTCAGGCAGTTCGCTCGGCAGTAAAGATAACTGAAGCATACGCGCTTCTTCAAGCTCTTTTGTTTTTCTTTGGTGATCTGCCTCCAATACTTTGCGTTCAATTTCTCTTTCTTTTTCTTTGCGTTCACGTGCAAGTTTTTCTTCAGAGAGGGACTTAACAAGCAAAACTTCCTGCTCTAGCTCTTTGTTTATTTTCGCAATGTTCTGTGATAAATGCAGGGACATAAAGAGAAGTAAAACCATTAAACCTATTAAAGAAGGCGGCAGGGGAAATATATTAACTAATATGTTTATGTTCACAAGGGACTGTACAAACACAGTGAGAATAAAAAGTGAAAAACCGCCTACTAAAAAATCCAGCTTTATTTTTTTCTTAAAAAGGGAAGTGACAATTACACGTCCTATTTCAATTGAAGCAAGCAGTAAGTAAATTCTTGAGTATGCAGTTATATCGAAACTGCCCATTAAAACCGCCATTAACTGAATGAAAATACCCACTATCAGAAACGCTATAAAATGTTTCGGTATTTTTTCCGTGAAATATTCGTAAGTAAAAAGCAGCATAAAAATTATAAAGAACACAGTAGGGAAAAGGTAAAAATTATTAAGAACAAATAATTCGGTATGGTTTGTAATGTTGTTAAACAGGTACTCAAAAAAATTAACTGCTGCAATTGAAAGAGTCATTATGCCGTAGTATAAATTACCAATATCTTTAAGCTGGAAAAAATAAATTGATAAATGCAGAAAAGAAAACACTAACGGGATTATTGAAAAGAATAGTATTATTAACATGTTTTGATTTTCGTTTTCAATTTTGGATGCAATGGCATCGGGCAGGTATTGAAAATTTACGGTAAAACCTTTGTCGAAAAAATCAGCGGATAGTTTTTCAGCGGAAAAATTTGAATACCTAACTGCAATTACTAATTCCAAATCATCATCAAAGGAAATTATCTGAAGATCATTAGTGTTCCACTGGGCTAATTCATTTACGGATGACCTACCAACTTTCCCGAACTCAAATAACAGTACACCGTTTAGATAAACCTCAGCTGCTCCCCTGTGTTCAAATTTAAGAGCCACGGTTTGATTTACCAATGAACGGTCAATAGTGAAACTTTTTCTAAACCAACCGTAACCTTTCCAATCTTCGTTTAAATCAAAATCGGCAATTTCGTTGGGGTAACCGTCATCCCAGTCTTTATCATTGTATGTAAGTAAAGAAAATTCCCGTGAATCATCATAAGAAAATTTCCACTTCCCGGAGATATAAATCGGCTTATTACTTTTTAGCAGCTTATCCTGAGATAAATAAAAATCTTTCTTAGGAGCAATTCCTGCAATTGAATTGGTCAATAAAAAAAGGAAAATTATAATAATATAAATTTGTTTTTGCATCCGCTTAAAAAGCAATTATTAACTATTATAAATAGAAAAAAAAACTTTATTTATCTACAATTTATTCAAGATTTTCGTGAGCTTATAGATTCCCGCCTGTTATTCTCTTTTGCATTTATTGGAAAGTTATATTTCCTATCTACTCATAATAAAATTATCGTTAATAAATAGGCAATTAGTTTTGCTTCTGTATAAATTGTAAATTATTCTTAACCAAATAATCCAATTATAGATCATCTAAAAAAGTTACAATGTTAAAGAATATTTGAAATAGATTCTGTACATGAGACGTTTTCATTGCTAAAATAGTTTATTTGAGCCAAAAATAACTACTCGGAAGGGGTTTGCCTCATTTATACTTTTCCGGTAAAGTTATTTAAATAATTTTATTGTACCGGCATACAAAAAAAATAATTTTTTGTATATTATCATCTTGATTTTTTAGGGTGATTTAGAGTTTAGAGAAAAGACTTCATGCTTACCGAATTTTTATTTTTTTATTAAAATTCACAAAAAAAGACTAAACGGTTTCTTTAATCTAGGACGATTTTTAACAAACAATTAATTTTTGATAAACATGTATTATTTTAATATTTCTGTGTTATATAAAGACCATTAATTAAAATATGGATTCAAAAGAAAGAAACAGCGAAAAATTTATCTTGGTTGAAAAGATAGAAGAATTAACCAGCAGAATTAATAAGCTTGAGAATATTGATATCAAAAATAACAAAAAAGTTATTGCTGAAAATGAATTAAGTGATGTTGAAGAAGTTGAATTAAAAAAACGAAAGTCCGGCCTTATTTCCTCTCTTTTAGTAGTTGCAGTAATTACTGCAGTTTTAATGACAATATACGAATACATCAAAACTACACTTCACCCGGAAATGTCGATATGGGAATCACATTCTATTACAATCGCATTTGCTACAATTATTGCTCCAATCGGCGCTTACTTTGCTTTTAGGAAAATAGAATTTCTAGGTCAGAAAGCTCAGATAGAATTGGTTCATAGAAAGAAGGCGCAAGAGGCATTAAAGTTAGCTAACGAGAAATTGGAAAGCAGGGTAGAGCAAAGAACATCGCAGCTTTCAGAGGCTAACGCAAATCTGCAAAAAGAAATCAACGTAAGAAAACAGGCCGAAGAAGAAATTAGGAAATATGCAGAAGAACTTCTTATCAGCAAAGAATTGCTTGAGGAAAAAGCAAGGGAATTGACGAGGCTAAATAGTCAGTTAGCTGCCTCGGAAAAAGAATTAAAAGAAACAAATATAAGCAAAGATAAGTTTTTCTCAATTTTAGCTCATGATTTGAGGAGCCCGTTTACTTCGCTACTGGGCTTGTCGGAATTTTTAGAAAAAGAAGTGCCGTCATTAAGTAAAGATGAATTGCAATTATTTGTATCCGGAATAAGTAAATCTGCAAAAGGCGTATATAATTTGCTTGAGAATTTGCTTGACTGGTCAAGAGTTCAAACCGAAAGAATTGACTTTTCACCTGAAGATTTCAGTTTTGGTGAAATAGTCCAAGGCGTGGTTTCTCTGAATAACAGCAATCTTGTAAAGAAAAAGATAAATATTAAAACCAATGTCAGCAAGGAAGATACTGTTCATGCAGATAAAAAAATGACTGAAACTGTAATGAGAAATTTAATTTCCAACGCGATAAAATTTTCTCACTTTAAAGGCACTGTTTCAATAAAAACGGAGAGGTTCGGAGCAGATTTCAGAGTTTCGGTTGAGGACAACGGTATAGGAATTGAGAAAGAGAATATCCCCAAATTATTTAAGATCGATCAGCAAATTTCCAAACTAGGCACAGACGAAGAAAAGGGAACTGGCCTAGGATTAATATTATGCAAAGAATTTGTTGAGAAAAACAAGGGAAAGATCTGGGTCGAAAGTGAATTCGGGAAAGGGGCAACATTTGTTTTTACATTACCATTGAAAAATTAGCTGCCCGTTTCCCCTTGAAGACGGGCAGGCTTTAATTATTTCCTACGAATTTTGATCTAGTTTGTACTGGTTGTAAAGTTTAGCACAGATTTTTCTGACTCTTTCGCTTTCCTTAAATTTAGCGGCTCTTTTAACGGCAAAAACTCCCCTGGGGTTACCCAGCTTGTAAAGTGAAATTGCAGCGGAAATTCTTACACTTTCGTTGTTGTCGGTTTTTAATGCTTTTAATAATGGAATTACCGACTTAGGTGAATCATAATTTCCCAACTGTATTGTAGCACTTGTTTTGAGTCCCAGGTTTTCCGATTCTATTCCTTTTAATAAATTTTCAACAATTAAATCGGTGTCAATGCTTTTGGTGTCGGTATTACTTTGTATTTGCTGAAACAGATACAACAAGCAATAAAAATAATGTTAATAGGTTTTTCATTTTATCCCCCCGAATGATTAGTTAATAAAAATATTTGGGAATTAAGACGTCGAGTACTTTGACTGGTCTCAACAAAACATTATTAATTTTTTAATACTGGTAATTTTATTAACCGGTTATGATCTAAGCGAGGGGAGTGTAAAGTTAAACTTGCTGCCAATGTTTATTTTGCTTTCGACCCATATTTTACCGCCGTTCTGTTCAATAAATTCTTTACACAACAGCAGGCCGAGCCCGGTACCTCTTTCATTTTTTGTCCCTTCTTTGGAAAAGGTTTTATCTTCCCTAAATAATTTTTTTAAATCGTCTTCGCTTATTCCCGTTCCGTTATCCGAAATAGAGATTTTTGTGCTGTGAGGATTTCTTACTGCAGTAACTTCAATTTGGCTGCCCTCATAAGAAAATTTAATTGCATTTGAAATTATATTGCGTGCTACTACGTTAATCATATTTTCGTCGGCAAATATTTCGTAATTCCTATCAAAGTTCAATTTAATTTCTATTCTTTTTTTGGAGGCGGCATGATTGTATAATTGTTTAACTTCCATAAACATTTCATAAATATTAAAGAAATCCGGGTTAACTTCAATGATGTTTGACTGAAGCCTTGCCCATTGGAGCAGGTTCTCAACAAGGTTATAAATATTGTTCGAAGAATTGTTTATCCGGGTGGAAATTTCTTTTATTTCATTTCTACTTAAATGTTCAATATCTTCAGAAAGCATTTTGGAAAATTGAAGCAGCGATTGAAACGGCGAGCGGATATCATGTGAAATTATTGAAAACAACTTGTCTTTGTTTTCTGCTTTTCTTTTCAGTTCTTCATGTTTTTGGGAAAGAATATTATTTATTGTCAGCAGTTCCTGTGTAGATTTTTCAATTGATTTGAATTCGGAATTAAAAAGTGAAAGCTGGTCGTAATCGGAACTTATTTGTTCCAGTAATATCAAATCATTCTTTTTAAGTTTTTCCTTTAATTTTTTGTATTTTTCTTTGTATTTCTCAAGCTCGTTAATTTTATTCAGTAAGGCTTCTATTTTTTTAGTTAAGGATGAAAGTAATAAATCGTCCATTAAAAAACAGTTTTTTATTTTTTCAGGTCGGGAATAAATTTAATAATTTCCCGACATAAAAAAATTATTTTTTATCACTTACAAGAGAATTTATATTGTATTATAAAAGAGGTGCAAATGGAATTCACAGAAGTAGTTGAAAGCCGGGCAAGCGTAAGAAAATTCAGCCCTGACGAAATAAACATCGAGGATGTTAAAGAAATTATTAGGCTGGCGGGAAAATCTCCAAGTCCGAATAATTCGCAGCCGTGGAAATTCTTGGTAATAAAAAACAAAGAAAAAATTAACAATATAGCTGATATAGTTTCTAAAAAAATTGATTCACTTTTTCCCAAAGATATTGACAACGTTAAAGCAACTGTAGAAAGGTTTTCAACTTTTTTTACCGAAGCGCCTATTCTTGTTGCGGTTCTGGGGACAGGATATACTGCATTGGTCGACCAAATTTTACCCGGCAATGAAATTTCTCACGAAGAGTTAAATGCGATGCGAAGTTATCCCGACGTCCAATCAATTGGCGCTGCCGTTCAAACTTTTTTGCTAAGTGCTGTTGATAAAGGTCTTGGCGCATGCTGGTTGTCCGGCCTGCTTGTTGCAAAAAAAGAAATTGAAGAATATTTAAGTGTGAGAAAAGATTACCACCTTGCCGCCTGTATTGCTGTGGGCAAACCAAAAGGAGAAACGCAGCAAAATGAGAAAAAAGATTTACAGGCAATTTTTGAAATTATAGAATAGATTTTAATATGATTTATCGAATAAAGGAATGTAGCCGGAGCTCCTGATAATCTCCTGTCCTTCGCTGCCCATTACCCAGTCGATAAATTTTCTTACATTGCCTGAGGGTGACCTGGTTGTAAAGAAATGTAAATATCTTGAAATCGGGTAAGTATCGTTAAGTACATTTTCTTCGGATGGATAAACATCGTTAATTTTTAGATGTTTTACATTACCGGAATACCCTATGCCGCCAAAGCCTATAGCATTTTTATCTTTTGCTATAGCATCAATTATATCATCAATTGATGATTTGACAGTTAGGTCGCCGCAGTATTCTTCACCGTTCATAACATGCTCTTTGAAGTAATAATGCGTACCAGAATTCGGTGTTCTGATTATCACATCAATTTCGGCGTCATTGCCTCCGAGTTGTTTCCAGTTTGTTATTTCACAATTATATATTTTTCTTAACTGATCAAGAGATACGTTTTCAACCGGGTTATTTAAATTCACATAAACGCTTAAGCCGTCCTTAGCTACAAGAAAATACATCCCGACTGATTGATAATAATTAGACAGCAGCTTTTGTTCCCCGGGTTTAAGAAGTCTTGAAGCAGTAGAGATTTCTACTTTACCGTTAATTAAGGATTCTATGCCGGTGGACGTTCCGCCGCCTAACACATAAATTGAAACGTTGCCGTTAAGCCTCATAAATTCCCTGGCAAGATTCTCCGTAAGCGGCCGCATTGTATCTGAGCCTTTTATCCTGATGACGTCTGTTTCCTCTTTAATTGCATAGCAGCCGCCAATTATTACCAGCAATATGAGTAGAATTTTTTTCAATTATTTTTTCTCGGCCTTTGATCTTAACCTTGCATTTATATAGGGGGAATTATCATTCCATTCCGGTTTGTTATCCGAGTTAGCAATATTAATGATTAATCTTGTTAAAAATTCAATGTGCTGCAAAGCCGCATCGTAATTGATGTATTGATTTAAATCGTCAAACGGCGTGTGGTAAAAATTCTGCTGATAATTTATAATTTTTTTGATTCCTTCTTCAGTAGAAATATTTTGATAATCGGTTCCATCCAAAACAAGGATCGAAGGAATTCCGGCTTTTGCAAAGGCAATTTGGTCTGACCGGTTAAATGCTTCCGTAGATTGAAAAATTGAAGGAATTGAATCAATTTTTAATCCGGTTTCTTCAGCCGTTTTTTTAAAGAACTTATCAAGGGTTGAATATTTTTGTCCTATTCCTACAATGCCGTTAAATTTATCAAACGAAGCTAAGCCGTCTATATTAATATTTGCAACAGTTTTATACAAAGGAACAACAGGTCTGTCGGTATAATAGGTAGTACCAAGCAGCCCGTACTCTTCACCCGTACTAAGAAAAAATAAGATTGATCTTTTGGGTTTTACTTTCATCAAAGACATAATTCTGCTTATTTCCAGAAGCGCTGCACAACCGGCGGCATTGTCAAAAACACCGTTGTAAATAGAATCGTTTTTTACCGGGGGACCTATGCCCAGGTGGTCATAGTGTGCAGATATAATTATATATTCATCTTTTAGTTCGGGATCGGATCCCTGTAATAATCCCAGTGCATTATTTGCAATAAAATCTTTTTTCTTAAATTTACCGTCAAAAGAAAGCTGTGTTTTTAAAGAAAAACTTTTTACTCTCCCGTTTAAATCCATTTTGAAAATATCATCAATTGAATATTGAGAATTTTCAAAAATGCTTTCTGCCGATTCGGGATTTATTATTACTCCAAACATGCCTGAAGCAAAATAAGCAAGTGTTATATCATCAAAATCATATTGCCTTTTTAAGTGTTCCCATTCAAAGAAATTGTCTTTTAACGGATTAGGAATTATCACAATGCCTTTTGCTCCTCTTGAAAAAGCCATTCTTATTTTTGATTCGGCCTGGCTGTAGATAGTGTTAAAACCGGCTTCAAAAAAATCGGGATTGCCGGATAAAGGTTCCCCGTCCAGTACAACAGCAATTTTGTTTTCAACATCGAGCTCCGTATAGTCGTTGTAATCATATTCGGGGGCAATTATTCCGTAACCGGCAAATACCATTTCCAAAGGGCTTGGTATAAAAGTCTGCTGTCCGGTTTTGAATAAAACGTAGTCGTTGAATAATTCCAGTTTCGTATTATTATTTTTTTTGTAAAGAATAAGCTCCGATTCTTTCAAGGGTTTATTAGAATGCATAGGTATAAGTTGAAAATAAGAATTGTTATCACCTATTTTATAAAGCCCGTAATTATTAAATTGTTTAGCTAGGTAATTTGCTGCAAGCATTCCTCCTTTTTGTCCGGTCCCTCTTCCTTCAAATTCATCGCTGCCCAGTTTTTCAATATGCGTTCTTATTGAATCTTTTGATAAATAAGCATCGATATTATCAATACCCTGTGCCAAAATTGTGCTGCATAAAAAGAAGGCATATATCAATATGTTTGAAGGGTATCTCATATTATAAACAATTTAAAAAAGTAATAGTAAAGTTAAACAAATGAATAATAAAAAAGGTTTGTTTTGTGGCATGAAAGGACTACTAAGATACTACTTAGAAAAAGCCAAATAGTAAATCATTCTTGAAAGTATGAAGATCAAATTATGAGAATGTTCTCATTTTTTATCTCGGCGACTAATCCTTCCATGTCAAATGTTTGCTCAGCAACTGTTTCATGCCATAACTCTTCATGAAGCAACATAGTAAATTTCGAAAATTTAGCTAATTTGATTTCTTCCAATAGTTGTTTCTCAAAGAGGTAAAATGTTTGCCTATCCATTAATTTTAGTTTATTCAAAAATTCGTGAATTAAGGTGTCAAGCTTCAGTTCATTGTCTTCCTTTTTCCTAACCTCAACTTTCTGGTAACTTGATGTTGCTAATCCTATTCCTGAAATAGTTAATAACTTAGATAAAGTTTTATTTATTCTGTCACCTGCAAAAGTCCATATTTCAACCTTGTTTTTGTTCAATAGGTTGATTACCCAATTTTGATCCGTCCAATTAATGCTTTTTATTTTTTCCCGAAGTGATAAAATACATGCTTCTGCCTCATCATTTAAGAAATTTATTTTTTCATTTCCAAATAAAATTTTGCCTGCTTCTTTTGCAGTTTCATAAGGAACTTGTTGCCCGCCGTAGACAACCCATTTGGGAGCGTCTCCTATTTTGGTTTTCCGGGCAAATATCTCTCTTGATTCTGGTTTGATTTTGTATGCCTCCCATTCAATACCGCCCAGCACAAATAAGAAAGGTATATTCAGGGCATCTACAAAAGCAGCATCCAAAGTACCGATATGTTTCTTTTCTTCCCAAACATCATACATTGGGCTGCCGTCAAATACGGCAAATAGTTTTCTCCAATTAGCCCCTAAATATTTTTTTTCACATTCTTCTCCTACAACTAATAATTCATCAACTTTTCTTAAGTATTCATGTTCAAGCATAAAATTAATCATCATAGTGAATTTTTGGAATGTAATACCTGAGAAGCAATTAGCTTTTGAAAGGATATCCCATGCTTCCAATACGTTAACGCCGTTTTTCTGAAGGCTCAAACAAATTACCTGGTGAGCCATAATATGATAAGCTTTAGTAGGAAAGTTTATTTTATTTGATATACCTTTTAATCCTAGATTTACAACAGCACTAAGCAAAATCAAATCATCACTTTTTAAGCACAAACCTTTAAATATCTGCGGTTTGTTTGGCCTTCTTCCTGTTCTTCCAACTCTTTGAAGAAATGAACTTGAGCTTGTAAGGTTTACCTGCTTGAATAATTTGGTCTAATTCGCCTACGTCTATACCTAACTCAAGAGTAGAAGTGCTAATAATAGCGTCTATTCCAGTTTCAAGGGAGGCTTTCACTTTTATTAACCTTTCTGCTTCTTCGCGGTAATATTTACTTACGGCAGAATGATGGGTACGAACTCCGACAGTTTTTTTTGTTCCGGTTCGTTTATTCATTTGGTTGATTGCAGTTGCCAATGACTCAGTATAAGATCTTGAACCTCCGAATACAATCGATTTTTTGTTTGGAAGCAAATTATAATACAGTTCATTAAAATATCGGTAGAGTGCCGAAGATTCAGGCTTATCATAAGCGTCATTATCCTCATTAAAGAATAATATTTTATAAACTTTTTGTTTCTCAACTTTTGCAACAACCTTAACATTCTTGCCTTTCTCTCTTTCCTTTCCTGCAAGCCAATACAGCATGTCTTCAGGGTTACCGATAGTAGCAGAAATTGCGATTCGTTGAGGCTTCTTATTAACAGCTTGTTCTAATCTTTCCAGCAAAGCAATTAAATGACATCCCCTGTCGCTTGCTGCAAAATTATGAGCTTCATCAATTATAATTACTTCAAGGTCTGCGAAGAATTTATTCCACCCAGCTTTTCTTAGCATTATAGCTTCCAAAGATTCAGGGGTGGTCAAAAGAAGTTGAGACGGATTATTAAACTCTTTGATCTTATAATTTTGCCCGACATCGCCATGCCATTTAAAACAATGCAGTCCGCATTTTTCCGCATATTTTTCTGCACGTAGTTCAATATCATTTAATAAGGCTCTCAGCGGAGCTAAGTATAATATTTGGACAGATGGCTTTTTCTCTTTTGACGAGCGCGTTAATACCGGAAAAAATACTGCTTCAGTTTTACCGCCTGCTGTTGGCGCTTCAATTACGCAGTCAGTACCACTCAATATCAAAGGGATAGCTGCTTTTTGTATGTCGGAAAGGCCATCCCAATTATCAAAAGTATATTCTTGGAGTTTAGGATGTAAACTATTCAGTTCCGGCGATTTATTATTCAAAGTATTATCCATCAATTTAAAATTGATGTTATTTGCAAGGCTGTTTTATTCTCATTATTGTTGACCTTCATCAGGTCCCTATAAGAAATGCCCGGATTTTCTTCACATAGATCGAGAATATTTATTAATTCTCTTAAGACAGGGCGTGGTTTTCTTTTAATTTCTTCTTCACCAAAAGCAGTCCAGTCTCTAACTAAATTATTCAACATATCGTCAGATAATCCTTCTTTGCTGTTCCAGTTATATGCAACTCCGTGTATATCTCTTATTTTTACTGCTACATCCAAAAGTTTTTTGTAGTTCAGTCCTTCAAGAGTTATAACAGGCTGTCTCATACTACTTATTATATCAGAAACATTAGGAACCGTTACCCTGTCGGCTAATGCCTCATAACTTTTGAGCCCTGCGCGATCATCTTCAAAAAAGGCATCTGTACCTGTAAAAATTAAGAGGCATCCCGGGAAACCGTTTTTCCCGGATTCATCAATTAATAAGCGAAGAATTTCCAAAGCTTGTTCTCTTTGCCTTGTATGGGGAAATCTTCTTATTAATTCCAACTCATCAACAAGTAATAATAACCCTTGATACCGTGCACCTCTTATAACTTCCAGTAACGCTCTTATCCTTGGGAAAACTTCGTTCGGCTCTAAATAGCCCTTTACACCAATTTCACTAAGGTTGCGTGTTGACATTGAGCGGCTGCCGCTCAACCATGCTGCAGCAGTTGAGGCAATAACCTGGTTGCCGTTACTTCGTGCTCTATAGAATGCTCTTAAAGCAGGAGCAAATCCCGGATCCAAATCAGCTAAATATGCAAGCTCCGACTCGACTCTCTTTTCTACAATATTTTTTAATTGTTTTTGAGTTGAAGATTCTAAAGAAGTCATTCCTTCAATTTGTGCAGTCTTCCTATGAATATTTAACAACCACGATTCTAAAATATCCACCAAAGAATTTGAGTCTCGTTTTTCCAAAGTTCTTAATCCATTGATTAAACCCGAAAAGAAAACAGGTAAATCAGACAAAGGTTGATCGGGACCAATATTAACAGTTGAGACAGCAAATTCATTGTTAAGAGCATATTCCCTAAGCCATGAACATAAAAATGTTTTACCTGCACCGTAAGGTCCTCTTATAAATTTAAATTGCGAGTTATTATTTCTTGTTTCTTCTAATAACTCTTTTAGATATTGATGGGTTTTAGTTTGGTCAACGATTAAAACATCAAGGTCTTTCTCCGGTACCACACCTTGCCTAAGGGCATCAATAATGTCTTTTGATGTTTTACGGTCTTTCGTATTATCCTGTAACAATTTTTCACCGATCCATTCATAAATGTTTATGCTTCTAACGCTCTTAACTTTGACAGGTGTTTTTAGAGATTTTCTTAGTTTGTAAATCATTTCAGACATATGAGCTTTTGTTAAAAACCATCCAAGTCCGTGGCGTTTGCTTGCACGTTCAATATCCTGTTCGGTTAAGGATTTAGTTTCTTTTATGAGAGCAAGAATTATTTGTTCATCTTTATCAAGCTCCGTAAATTCTTCCTCTATTTCTTTGAAAGCCGTCGGCAATTCAATCTGCCTAATTGAATTCTCAATTTCAACAAGATCAGAGTCTTCAGTAGCCTCATTTAAATGCATGGCTTCTATGCTGCTTTCTTGATCTTGTTCTAGTGCTTTTTGATATGACGTGCCAAATCGTATTGACGCTTCTTCAATTACCCGTTCAATTAATTCATTTTTAATACCTGATATAGGTATACCCAATTTAGAACAAATATTAGAGAGTTCGATCTTTCTGAGATTGTTTAGAATGCTGGTCTCGGACCATGTGCTGCTAACTAATCTTTCTATCTTTTCTTCTTTAGTGCCGCTTGTCTTTAAATAACTTAGGGAAAGCATATCATATAGTTGATCATTTGTAAAATATTGTAAAAGTTTTGCAAATGTTTCGTCGTTTAGCTTTCTATCTTCAGGTTCAGAAGGAACCAAGGGTTCGACAACTTCAACTTCTAGATTTTTTAAATCATTACCGTGATCAAAATGAGTAATGATATTGGAAATTACATCGGATTTTTTGCCCGATACTTGAATATTATTTTGTCTGCAATAATCTCTTAATTCATCAATTGAAATTGTTTCTAAAAGTTCGGAAGGAGGTACAAGGGCATTAATAATTCTTTGTATTCTTTCTTCCTTTGTACCGCCAACCAATAAACCTATTTTTTCTAAAGCATTATAAAGTTGTTCATTTTTAGTGTCATTCAGCATCCTGGCATAACTACTTTTTTCTAAATCTATGCCCCACAACCTTCGAATTTGTAGTGCAACTTCTTCAGCAATTATATAATTATTTTCAAATGTTAATACTAAGCCCGTAATTAAAAGGCGGTTTCTTGTTGCAACATACGAGCCTGAAACATCCCATAATTTCCTGACTTCGGGATGATGCTCAAGAAGTAAATATTCACGCGTCCATATCCCGAGTTCGTTTCTTAAGGCTTCTAAGAGTTGAGCCTCGCTTCTATCAATTTCATTTCCGCTTTCCCATGCATTCTTCAGTATGTTTATATACAATTTATAATTTTTTGTTGACGAAAGACCTTCGCCGCTTTCAGCCTTTGATGTCATTTCAGCCGTAGCTTGCATCACATTCTCTTGAAAACCTTCTACCGGCAATATATGATCTTGAGCTTCAAGCAATAATTTTATGAAAGCATAGGTTGGGGGTCTTGACGGTGCTAAAGCTTCCGCAACATATGTTAATGAACTTAATGCCGATGTTATTTCCTGGGTAATAATATTTCTTGGTAAGCGTAAATTAGCTGATTCATCTACTTTGTCTGCAGCTAATTGATCAATGGCAGCATCTGAATACTTTTCAAGTATTGGTATAATTTTCATAATATTTAAACTCCTTGTCGAAGAAAAAATAATTATCAAAAATATTTATGTGGCTTTTTCATATTTCACAAAGTTTCCAGTTGTTAACAATATATTAGTTAATCTTATTAAATATATCTTGAGCTTTATAAATTGCATCATCTAAAATTATGTCTTTATATTTAAGCGGTCTTTTAAGCAGCAGACCTTCCATTGATGTACAGCGACTTAAGGCAACATAAGTCTGCCCGTGTGCAAATGCTCCGTTACCCATATCTACAATAACTTTTGAAAATGTTTGACCCTGACTTTTATGGATTGTTAAAGCCCAGGCTAGTTTAATGGGGTATTGTTCATATACACCAATCACCTTTTCTTCAATTTTCTTTTTCTCCCTCTCAAAAAAGTATTCAATGTTTTCCCAAATCTCTTTTTTAACTTCGTGAATATATCCGTCAATGTTTACAAATATTTGCGAAGGGGACAACCTGGATATTTTGCAAATTGTTCCGTTGACCCATCTTTTATCTGTGTCGTTTTTTACAAGGATTACTTGGGCATCAACTTTTAATTTAAGTTTTTCTTCCGCCGGGTATGAACCAACATCAAATTTACCTTCTTTGTAAGCACAGTAAACATACTCATGCGAGTTAATTTTACCTAAATACTCTTGATTAATATTATTAGCAATTGCATTTGTTGGTGTTAAGGTTACAAATGAATCTCTATTATTTGTGTTATTGAAAACTACACGCTTGTTAAATTTAGATAATAAATCACCATTGATTTTCTTTTCTCTAACCCTGTTAAGAAACTCAATTAATTCGTTATCAGTCTGACGATAAATTTTGTTCAGTTCCAACATTTGAATGGTAATTTTATTAAATACTTTTGCACTAAAAAAATACGGGCTTCCATAATGCTCTTCAAAGTATTCCTTCAATTCTTTACCTTTAACTATTGGGGGCAATTGAAATAAATCGCCGATAAAAACCATTTGAACACCGCCAAAAGGCAAGTTGTTTTTTCGGCTTAATCTTAATGATGTGTCTATACCGTCCATAAGGTCGGCTCTGACCATTGAAACTTCGTCAATTATCATTAAATCAAGTTTCTTAATAACACCTTTGTCATATAACGGTCTAACCTTATCCGGATCAATGAATGTATGCGGAAATTTAAAAAAGGAATGTATGGTTTGACCATCAATATTTATAGCTGCCAAGCCTGTATAGGCAAGCACAACAATGTTTTTCTCTGTTGTTGCACGAATATATTTTAAGAATGTTGATTTTCCCGTACCGGCTTTACCGGTTATAAAAATACTGCTGCTGTTCTTTTCGATTATATCGACGGCTAACTTAAAATCGTTATTTATTTCAATATTGGAAATGTCGTATGACTTTACTTTTGTTTTAGGGGACGATATGTATCGTGGTGTTATGGTATTTGCAGTATTCGGGGTAAGGAAATTAGTCATTTTTTTAGATCTAAATAAAAATATAAAACTATAATTACAATAACGGTATATAGCCGGGAAATTTTAAAATAAAATAATTTTTTGATAAGTTATTATCAACATTAATAAGTAAGATATGAATCAAAGAATGAGATAATACAATAGGAACTGCTTGGCAAACTAAATAAGTTTGAGAGATGGGAAGTTACCCGCACAAAGACTTTCAAAGGAATTATGTAAATTGAAAAAGTTTACATAGGAATTTGTAGTTGAAGATCAAAGGGAAACTTTTCCGGATACTATTAAAACTATACAATATAATTTGACAGTTTCCCTTTTGCAAATGTAACTTTTACTAAAAACTA
>JASFMY010000009.1:0-86278 GCA_050117315.1 Ignavibacteria bacterium | reverse complement strand
GCATTTTTTCTCTTAATTCTCCCATTTCTTACTCCTTAATTTTTGTGGTGATGAGAGAATATAAAAAATACTCACTCAATATTTCAATGAACACGGTGCTGCCGCTTTGGCGGTTTCGTTCAACAAACCTTATACGGAAAGGGCTGACGGTATTATTAATTGGCTGCAACTCCCTATAAACAAGAGGCCAAAATTTATTACACTATATATCCATGATACGGATTCTTACGGACATGAATATGGACCTGATTCGCCGGAAATCGATTCATCCATTTCACGGGTAGATAGTGTTATAGGTTACCTCGAAAAAGAATTAGCAGAAATAGGTTTAATAGACAGTACAAACATAATTATAGTAGCCGACCATGGAATGACGGAAATTTCAAACGAAAGAGTTATAGAGCTTGATAATATTATTGATACGGAATCCCTGTATTTACAGGATATGGGAACCTTTACTGCAATTGATGCGGATTCCAGTTTGGTAGAATCCGTTTATAATACACTGAAAGCAACCGAAGACCATTATAAAGTTTATCTAAAAGAAGAAATTCCTGATTACTATTTTTATAATAAACATCCGTTTATCCTGCCGATTTTAGTAGTTGCTGATTTAGGCTGGTCTGTTGCATATAATCTTGGAGAAAATGATTACGTGAGTAAAATAGGCGGTAATCACGGATATGAAAAGGATCACCTGGATATGCACGGAATTTTTATTGCAAAGGGTCCATCTTTTAGAAAGGGATTTAAAACCGGTACTCTCTGGAATATTGATATTTATCCATTGCTCTGTAAAATTTTTGGAATATCTCCACGAACAAATATTGACGGGAAATTAGAAAGAATTGGGTTTATCTTAAAGTAGCAAGATCAGCTTCATTTCTTTTTTTAAAGGATGACGAAAAATTATTTAGGAAGTTTCTAACATCATCCAGGTTGCTACCCGGATTTCTTTCTATAAACAAACTTGTTAAGCCGGTTATTACAGGTGCAGCAAAACTGTTGCCGCCGGAAGCAATTCTCAGATTATTCAACGAAAGAACGTCGGAAAACCTTCCTTTTGCTTTACATTCTATAGCTTCATCTTCAATAAAATCAAATTCAAAAATATTTTCCGTGTTCCCTATTTCAACACCAATTGAATTCTCGAATATAGCAGGGTAACTATAATCGTCAATAGCATTTGTATTTGCCGAAACTACGATTATTCCTTTTTGCCTGGCGTATTCACATGCCCTATAAAGCGATTCAAGAGCTTCCGTTAATTTTGTTCCCAGGCTAAAATTCAGGATTTTTATTTCATTTTCAATTGCCCATTTAATTGCTTCAATTAGAATATTAACGGATGTTTCAATACGTCTGCCGAAAACTTTTACCGGGTAAATATAGGAGTCGGGAGCAAGTCTTAGAATTATATCGGTACAGGAAGTGCCGTGCCCGTTTTGATCTTGAAAATTATCCGATATTTTAAGCGACAATTCATCATCGGGATCAACCAAGCAGATTCCTTTTTTTATTCTTGAGTCGGCTAAACTGCAATCCCAGCCGCTGTCAACAACACCAATTTTTACATTCTTTCCCGTAGCAGATTTTAAATATTTTCTAACTTCTTTACCGGCATATTCACAGAATGCACCGTAGTAATATTCTTCATTCATATTTATAACTTTTTAATATGTTTCAATAACAATTTATAAATTGCATCCTGATCCGTTATTACAAAGCCTTTAACATTGTAACCGTATTTAAGTTTATCAACTATTAACTTCTCATGATCCGTCAAATTTAATTTTGCAGTAATTCTGTAGAGTCCTGCAAAATCGGAATAATTTTCATTTTGCGTATTTTGCTCAGCAGCAACGGAAATTACCTCCGCTTCAATCAACTTAACATCTTCAACGGCCTGCAATGCTTGTAACTCAATCCTAACTTTATTACCGGGTTCAACTTCATGTATATCAATCTCGTTAACAAATAACACTGCCGTCCATTCTTTAATATCGGAAATTTCAAACAGCAGGCTTCCTTCCGCTACATAGCTGTCTTCAAGCTCGTCAATATTCTCCGTTAAAACAACTCCGTCCAAAGGGGATTTGATGATTGCATGAGATAATTTTTCTTTTACTTCTTTTTCCTGCTTCCTGTATTTTTCTAAAGTGATTCTAAGTTTTTCTATCTCAAATTTGTTTAGCTCTACCATTTCCTGCTGTAATTTTCTATTTTCAACATCATATTCACCGGATTTAATTTCGGCCATTGCATAGTCCAGCGTAATATGGGAACCGGGGACATAATTCTCATAAATCGAATCCGGATCGGCACCGGGGTAATAATCCAGAAGCCTCTCTCTGAACGCCGCTTTTGACTTTATTAACATTGCCTCCGATTGTTTTAATAAAATTTCGTTTTCTCTTTCTTGATATTTATTTTTGACGATAAGGCTGTTAAGATTGTTTTGAAGAGTTCTAATCTCGGTTTGAATTTCGTTTAAATTTCTTTTTAATTCTGTAGAATCCAAAACGGCAATGGTCTGACCGTAATGAACTGTATCGCCGCTTTCAATAAGTATCTCTCTTATTAAAGCAGATTCGGGGCTGTGTATTTGTTTTATTTTATAAGGTTCCAAAATACCGTCTGCTTCAAGTGTGATTTCCATTTTTACTGTAAAGATTACAGCAAATGCAACAACAGCAGCAGCTAATAGAATCAAAAAGGTCAGGCTAACTGCTTTTGATACAAATTTAACTCCAACTGTTTTCTTCACATCAATATCGGGTAAAACAAAATTGGCGCGGCCGTTTGTTTTTGTTTTGCTTTGTTCTAAAGTTTCTTTTTTCATTTTTTGCTGATAGACTTTATAATTGCCTTTCTTTTATCTTTTTCTACAACAAACATTGTTTTGTAAAAATTACTTCTTTCAAAAAGTTCATCGTGATTTCCGGAGTCTACTACTTCACCATTGTCAAGTAAATAAATTTTATCTGCTAACTTTGTCGAGGTAATTCTGTGATTCACAAAAATATATGTTTTATCATTAAAAATAGAAAACAAATCGTTAAGTATTTCTGATTCTGTTTTCATATCTATATTGGATGTTGCTTCATCAAGCACTAAAATAGGGGTATTCCTTACTATTGCCCTGGCTATAGCCAGTCTTTGTCTTTGTCCGCCCGATAAACTAGCTCCCCATTCCGCAATTGGTGTATTAAAACCCTCCTTTAGCGAATTGATATGATCATACATTCTTGTAAGTTTTACAGACTCCAGAACTAAGTCACGATCAACTTCTTCTACTCCAAGTGTTAAGTTATCCCAGATTGTTCCTTTAAACATGCTGAATTCCTGCCAGATTACCGAGGTTTGACTTCTTAATTCCTGTAAAGAAAAATTATCCGAGGATATATCATCAAATAAGATCTCGCCTTTATCGGGCTTGTCAAAACTAACAAGTAATCTTAAAATAGAAGTTTTCCCGGAACCGCTAGGTCCTACGATTGTTGTTACGGAATTTTTTTTAATTTTCAGATTAACCCCTTTTAATACCGGCACCTCGGGGTTATACCCGAACCATACATTTTTAAATTCGATATTTCCTTTCAATTCTTCGGATATTAGCTGCGTGTTTTCATAAATATAGCCGGTTGGCTGTTCAAGAGGGCTGTCCAAATATTCAAACATACGTGAAAGATTAACCGAGGACTGTTGGAACTCGGAAAACAGATTTACAAATTCTCTAATAGGTCTGTATAAATAACCTATATAAGAGGTAAAAGCAATATAATCCCCCAAAGTCATCTGGTTCGATAAAATATACGTCCATCCCAGCCAGGTAAAAAGAGCAGTGTTTAATGCATACAAAAAACCGTTTGATAACCCAAGCAACTGACCTAATCCCCCGGCTTTTAATTGCAGTGATAGTGCGTTTCTTATCTGCTTATCTGCTTCTTTATAAATATGTTTTTCAAGAATCATCGATTTAATAGCCCGTATGTGTGTAAGCATTTCAACCTGGAATGCATTTAAATCGGCATAAGCTTCCGAAGACTTTTTCCAGAACTTGCGCATAAACTTGCCTGTTATTCCAATTATAATAACAGTAAAAGGAATGCTTATGATCGCAACTATAGCCAATTTCCATTGCAACAGAAATAAGAACGGAGGTACAAGCAAAAGATAAATTCCGTTTGTAAAGAATGTTTGCAATACTTTGTTAACGGAATTTAACGAACGGCTAACGTCTCCAAATCTTGCCATTATTTCGCCTACACGGTGCTCATCAAAAAACTTAACTTTTAAGTGCTGGAGATGGTTAAAAAATAACAGACTCGTGGAGTTGCTTAGCGTTGAATTAATATAAAGGTTAAAATAACCTTGAATAACTCCAATTAACGAACTTGTAATACTTACCGCCAAAACCCCAGCCACGAGTACATGCATTAAATTAACATCCTCAGTTGGGTAAACTTCGTCAATAAGCAGTTTAGTAAGATAGGGAGTTATCATTCCTATTAACCCGATTACTACTCCCAAAGACATACCTTTAATTAATTTACCCCAATAAGGTTTGATTAAGAGAGCAAGCCTTTTAAAGTATTTTACCGAGTCTTTCAGTTTTGGTATTTCTTTTGACATAATTTATCTAATATGTAATTTAACAATAATTATCATTTAATTTTATAGCATATATTTCAAAAATAAAACTATCAAAGCAAATTAGTTCCAACTATCAATTTAAGTTATTTACTATACTATTCAAGCAGAAATCTAATAAAACTAAACATTTGAATAATGAGGAGCGTGCATTTGAAATTTCAGGGAACCTCAAAAGAATCACTCTCTTAAAGAACTTCTTTTCCTTACCTATTTTGCTATAACAAGTATCAAAGATGTACTGATAGATTTCTTTATTAATTAATACTCACAAATTTTGACACATGTTAATCCACAAGTGCTGCCGCAACTATAATCACAGGTATTGCCTCCCCCGCAGGCAGCAGTATTAACACAAGTTGCATAGTCACAAGTTGGGCCAACCCCGCATGTATCTTCACATGTATCCTCATAACATGTTCCGTCGCATGAGGGTTCTACGCAAGTATCGTCTACAACTGTAGGCTGCTCGTTGCCATGGATAGTTCCTTTATTAATTTCTTTTCCGGGATTCAATTCAAAAGATTCTACTCTTAAATCCTCCAAGTTTAATTTTAATTTTTTCATAAAAGCCCCCTTTTTGATAATTATTTTGTCCGACTTCAACTAAATTTTCATTCAATTGCTTGTTATTAACTATTTAACCCACCGGTATGAGTTTTTAGTTTCAAGTGTTTTCCGCTTAATGAGAACACCCTAAGCCATTTTACCGGCGGGTGAAAAAATTACTACCTAACTAAAGACATTGCGGATATATACATGTTTTTCCATAACCGGCACATGTTTCATAACAGGTATCACATGTATTCTGACCGCACTCCGTATTATGACATGTAAACTGGTCACAAGTGACATCGCAAGAGACATAACAGGTTCCAAACACGCATGATTCATCACAAGTATCGCCTCCTACGGTTGCTTCTTCGTTGCCATGGATAGTTCCTTTTTTAACTTCCTTTCCGGAATTCAATTCAAAAGATTCTACTCTTAAATCCTCCAAGTTTAATTTTAACTTTTTCATGGCAAAACCTCCTCTTGTTTGGTTATTATTTAGTGTTATTCAGCTATAACGGAACCAAGTAACTTATTAACCAGTAAAGTAGCTCTCAATCGATACTACAAAGAAATTCAACAACTGTTTTCCCGTTAAAGAGTGGACCTTCTAAACTAGGTAACCAAAATCCTGGATTATGGAACACAGAATTCACCATCTGTACAACCGGGAACTTCAGGGCTGCATGTTATCGGGTTGCACGAATCAAAAGGATCCCCCAGCCATGTTGGTGCTTGTCCCTTTAATGTTCCCTTCTTCGTTTTAGAATCTTTTGTGATTTCAAAAGACTCTATCTTTAAGTCTTTCATGTTTAATTTGAGCTTTTTCATAAAAGCCTCCTTTTAATTTGTTATTTATAAGCCTTATATCAAGGCGAACAGACTTAACTCCTTAAACTTTCCAACTTGAAACTTGCAACTAACATAGTAGCTGTACAGTAAATTCAAACCACTTGAAGAACATGAAATAGTATTGAAATTTTTAATAATTACGGGTCTAGCGGTTCACAGTCATACCCATGACCGAAACAGGTTTTGTATAGAGTGTCAGGAGGACACGTACATATAACCATGGTTTCATCGCAATCACATGTAAGAGCTTCACAAGACAGCCAATCAACTGAATCACATTCTGCCGGAACTGTATGGCTTCCTTCGGCTTGCCCTTTAATCGTGCCTAAGGTATTTCTTGATTTACTGATTTCAAAAGACTCAACTTTCAAGTCTTCCAGGTTTAATTTGAGCTTTTTCATAAAAGCCTCCTTTTAATTTGTTATTAGTTATTTATATGCCTTATATCAAGGCAAACAAACTTAACTCCTTAAACTTTACAACTTGAAACCAGCAACTAATATCGTAGCGCGCGGAGGAGTCGAACCGTCCGTTTCCACGCTGAAGACGTGGCGTCCTAACCGCTAGACGAACGCGCCAATGGTTTACATAAACTAAATTAGCACGGATCTTCCGGTTCGCAAGTATAACCTTGACCTTCACATGTATTATGTAGAGTGTCAGCAGGACATGTACATATAACCATGGTTCCATTGCAATCACATGTTGGAGCCTCACATGACAGATAATCTACCGAATCACATTCTGCCGGAACTGTGTGGCTTCCTTCGGCTTGCCCTTTAATCGTGCCTAAGGTATTTCTTGATTTACTGATTTCAAAAGACTCAACTTTCAAGTCTTCCAGGTTTAATTTTAGTTTTTTCATAACTTTCTCCTTTTTTTAGGCAGCTAAATGTTTATTCAGCAGCCATTACAAACAATCAGTTTTAACTAATTTTTGTGAGCCGCATGTTTGCTAATAGTCAGGCGAAAAATCAACAACACACTTCAGTATGCTCATCTCGATGTAAGACAGTTACTTACAAATTTCACCGGGAACACATGACCAAGGGTAATCACAAGTTTCATTACCCACACAGGTAATGGCTTGAGTGTCAGGAGGACATGTACATATAACCATGGTCGGATCGCAATCACATGTTGGGTACTCACAGGACAAATATTCGCCCGTATCACATCCTACAGAAACTGTGTGGCTTCCTTGGGCTTGCCCTTTAATCGTGCCTAAGGTATTTCTTGATTTACTGATTTCAAAAGACTCAACCTTCAAGTCTTCCAGGTTTAGTTTTAATTTTTTCATAAAAGCTTCCTTTTTGATTTGTTATTGGTTGTTTATGCGCCTTATAAAAAGGCAAACAGACCTTATCCTTTCAACTTTCCAACTTGTAACTAACTTCGTATCGCATGGGGAATCTCCCGAAGGCTCCAAAGGAATTCCTAAGGAAAATTCACTCCGGGAGAACCTCCCGTTTCCCCGCTCAAGGCGGGGGCGTCCTAAACCGCTAGATGAACGCGTCTGAGTTTTAAAAACAAATCATAAGCAATCAAACCCGCACGTTTTTTTGCATGTATTGTCATAGCAAGTCTCCCCACAAGTTGCAACACACTCCGAAGGTGTGCCACAATTCGTATAGTAACAAGAATACCCTTCACAAGTATCTTCATAACAAGTATTGGGACATGAAAATCCTGTACAAGCATCACATGTTTCAAAACCCGCACAAGATTCACAAGCTGCATTAGTACCGGTTAGATTGCCAACTACAGTACCTTGTCTTTTATCAATATCTTCAGTGGAAAAAGACTCAACTTTTAAGTCCTCTAAATTTAGTTTTAGCTTTTTCATAGCTAAACCTCCTTTTGCTTGGTTATTGTTTTCTTGTTATCCGGTTGCTGAATACCGAATAACTCATTAACCCATCCAGTAGTAGCGCGCAATGGATTCGAACCACTGTTTCCACGCTGAAGACGTGGCGTCCTAACCACTAGACGAACGCGCCAAAGAAATCATTTTTATTTTACTCTCTTGTCTAAAAGTTTTGAAGGTGTTGTTTTGTCAAAATAAATTAATACATCAAACTCATTAGTGATTACTGTTGGATAAAAAGCATAATCCATAGCCTTAGCGCCAATCGAACGAAACTCAAGCTTTTTTGATAACCAATCCGTTTTATGACTATTATTAGCATTTCTCAAATCAATTAACATTTCTTCTATTGCTGTATTGTGAAGAATCTGTTCAATACTGCCAGGTTCGGGCAAAGATGTAGAATAAATTCCTAGTCCATTATCACCCACGGCTGTATATCTCCCGGTGTAAAAGGCAAAACCAAAAACAATCATTTCACCACCGTATTTTTGATTTAAGTAATCACCCATTCTATGTCTAAGCTTAGAAACATGGCCGTTATGGGCCCATAAAACAAGTTTATTTTTCTTTGCTATATGTTCTCTAACCCACTCAACATTTGCGGCCATGCATTCATCGCGTGACCGTTTCCCTTCAACATAAATTTCTGCTCCTTGAACAACGATTCTTGAATCCTGGATAATTTGTTCAACTGTTAATGTATCATACGATTTAAGGTAATTAGAGCGATTTGTTAGCAAATGATTGAAAACTTGAAAAGCAGCGTTATACCATCTACCCGCTTTACCCTTCCTTTTATCCGGAAACAGTCTTTTCATCTCTTCAGAAGATGCGCTTACTATATTGTATAAAAGTCTCAAAGAATCTGAATATGTAATATCTGTTTTCATGATAAAATCGGTAACATTATCAATTGCGACATTTGGATATTGCATATCAAAGCCCCAAAATTCAATTTTTCCCCTTCCCAAAACATTATAATTCCTCATCCATTTAATCATATCTAATACTTCTTGTGTGTTCCACGTCCAAAAGTACATGCCTGCAATAGCCTCCTTTGGATTTCCTTTACCAAATAACACATAGTCATTAACACGTCTAGCTTCGGGCATATTGGCTTCAATTGCAAAAACAACGTCCCCAAATTCTTCTGCCAAATATCTGACTATTCGATGTTTCATTTTGAAGAATTCGCTTGTTCCGTGTGTTCCTTCTCCCAGAGAAATAATTTCTGCATCACCTAGTAATGATTTCAACGGCGTCAGATCATTTAAATTGGAATCAGGTTCTGCTGTTTCGAGCGCAATAATATTTTCTTTAAGCCAACGTAATTCTTCATTAGAAGGCATATACGGCTTGGGGATAGTTTGTTCATAGGCTTCGCCGTTTACGGCAATACTAAGATTATCAAACCAGGCAGTTCCATCACCGGACAATAGAACCCCGAAATTAATATTTTTCGCCTCTTCACTTACAACAATTTCTATGTCATACTGTGTCCATTCGGTGGTACCTGATGGACCGCGATCATGCATATTATCAAATGCCAAAATACCTTCGGCACCATCAACTCTCCACCATAAACCTGCATAACCGTTATTTATATCCTCTGTTTTTATGTATCCCGAAAAAATTATATGTTTTCCTCTTGCTGCCTCTATAGGAAAAGTTGAAGTGGCAACTCCAAATTTGCCTATTGATATTTGGGATATTGCTAAACTTTTCCTGCCTGAGTATGACACAGAACTATCAATTAAAATCTCGTAGCCTTTTCCACCGACATTCCAATTCCTTGGTATGTTTAATCTATTGACGAACTCAAAATCAAGATTAAAAAAGATGTTATTATTTTCATGAAAGGTTTCATTCAGATTTTTAGAATTATGGCAAGCGAAAACAAAAATGATATAAAATACAAATGCTATAAAAATTATATTCTTCATATATTTTTATCCCTGAGACTAGTTATTATTATCTTATTAAGCAAACTAAGAATTGCATGGAAAAGATTATCCATGATAATTCCTACTAACTAAGTGGTCTCCCCCGCCTTCAATTTAAAGCATCAAAATTTTAATGGCTTTTAAATACGCCGATAATGTAATTTGAAATCATAAAAAATTATTTAATATAACAAATTAAATAATCCACTGATTATCAAATATGAAGCTATAACCATAAATATTATCTTTCGCGCTTCTGGCCGAAATGCTTTTGGTCCCTTTACTATTTGATTGTTAAATTGCATAATATTTTTTCTAAATATTATGATTAATAAACCTATCCCAATTTTTATATATTCTTCCATTTCAATTAATTAAAGTTTTTTATATAAAATTCTTCTTAATTATTCAGACAATTATCCGCAAATATTGGAAGGAAACCACCATTCACATTCCGTACCATTTGTACAAGGACAGCTGTAATACTCTGTAGGGCACATAAAACATGTGTCACAAGAACCATCGCAACTTTGCCCTCCACAAGGATTTGTATTATTAAACATAATCTTGAGTTTGACATGCTTCGCCAAAACACCATGTATTAGTATTTCCACCACCTCCTCCACCTCCGCAGTTATTAGCAGGAATAGTTTCACCAGGAGGTAAGTTACCATTTACTGTCCCTTGCTGAGAAATTTTTGATGTTGTCTCAAAAGACTCTACCTTTAAATCCTCCAAGTTTAATTTCAGCTTTTTCATACTCACTCCTTTTAATTTGTTATTGGTTATTAATTATTGGCTATTAAGTATTACTTAATAACCTATACCATTATTTTTATATAACCTACTTTATAAAATTCTTTTAATTGCAGAATAATCTTTTCCTTTAATTCATTTGCATTGATTGTATTTTCATCAAAAAAAACTGAGACTCTTTCATTAATTTGAGCAACTGAATTATCGGTGCTGAAATTGTGGAGAATAATTGCCGGAAATGTATTAATAGGTTTTACGTAAAACCTATTTTGCAGTTTGTATATAACTTTATAATTTTCTTCTTGAGAAGGTTTTGTTTTATTGTTTTTATTAAACCATTCTTCCCATGCAAATTCGTTTTCAATTAATTCTACATTTTCGCTTAAAAATAATTTTGCATTATCCCAATTAATCTCAGATACATCTTTTTTAATTAAATTCACTCTGTATTCTGAAGAAAAGTCGGCTAAGTTAAGTATCTTTAAATATATTTTTTCTTCAGAAATGAATAAATCAGTTGCAAGTTTTTTATCATCTTCTTTGAGGGTATCAATAAAATCTTTAATTGACTCGTGTATTTCTGCAATAGAATTCTTAACCGGAATTCTATAATCAAATAGTTTATTCACACCGGCTATTGTTCTTCCAAAATACCTGTCAGCGTAATCGTTTTTAATTTCTTGATAACTATTATCTGGTTCTAATTCTTTTTGTAATTCTTTTTGAGTTGTTACAGCCAAAACCAAAGGCACATCTTGGGAATATAATCTCAGTAAATAATAACCAATACCTGCCTCGCCAAGCATCAGACTGGGATCAGAAACTGAGCCCATAGTTCCGCACGGCCATGGAATATTCTTTTCCTCGTAGCTTTCAATTCCTTTTAAAGCCAAACCCTTTGCTTTTTCAATGTATTCCAAACTGCCCAGCAGCCTTCCCCCGTAAATGAGCGCATCGCTATTACCTCC
Source organism: Ignavibacteria bacterium (assembly GCA_050117315.1). Taxonomy (GTDB): domain Bacteria; phylum Bacteroidota; class Ignavibacteria; order Ignavibacteriales; family Melioribacteraceae; genus JANQIV01. Next base: position 74,684 of record JASFMY010000009.1, on the reverse strand, counting down.
AATCCCGTGGCAAAGAGAATAATTATGTCTGTTTGATGACGTAAAAGATTTTACCGTTCCTTTGATGGCATTTATTGCATCGGATTTATATTTATCGTCTCCAAGCAACTCAAAAGCTCTCAGCCTGTTTAACGCTATCCCGGGTGAACCATGGCACCATGCATTCATATATTTAATTTCATAGGGAGGTAAACTATTTTGCCTTAAGACTTCTTTTAATTCTTCAACCCTTTCTTCATAGATGTATTCGCTCAGTTCGCTATACCTGAAATCCGGCCAATTCAAATTTTCATCGCTGTAAAACTGGTTTTCATAATCGACAGATCTTTCAAATGCAAATAAGTATTTTCCATCGAGTGTAAAATTATATAGTTCGAGCAAAGCATGTCCTATACCGGCAGCCCCGTGAGCATACCCGCAAAGGCTCCTGTAATTACTATTTGAGCCGCCCCATGAGAAACCGCCCGGCTCCATATTTGCAATATTTATTAAATTATCACCAAGTTTAACAGCGAGGTTCAGAAAAGCATCATCGTTTAAGTGCTCGTACATTCTTAATAAGGGTTGAATTGCCCCCCCGGCTCCGCCTATAACATCTATTCCGTAGTCCTTTTCCGTATAGTCGGACATAGGTTCGATCAGTTCTATAGCTTCTTTTAAAAGCTCCTCATTATTAAATGCTTTGCCTGCATTGAATAATGCGTATGCTATTCCAATTCTCCCGCTGTGAAAACCGAACGAATTTTTATTTAATTCTTTTCCTTTATCAAACGCATAAGTGAGAGCTCCTTTGATACAATCCTTAACCTTTTCGTCATTAGTAAATTTGAATAACTCAATTAAAAACAACGCAATGCCAGATGCCCCCTGATATACAGCGCCCTCGGCCAATTCTTTTTTTGCCTGTTTTGAAGAACGGTTCTCTCTATCGGGAGACATTACATACCAGGTACATTTGTTCCCATCCCATAAAGCTGTTTTTACTAACCTATCACCTATTTTTATTGCAGTGTCAAGAAAAATTTGTTCACTCATTTTTCACCATTAATTTTTGTTTGTAATTAAGGAATTATTAAATGCAAGAAGAATGATATGCGCAAGGTACGACTCCTCAGGAATTGAAACGCCTAACCTGTTGTTAGTCATATGTATGTAACTTGGAACAATGTTATTAAGAGTATTATTTACCCCGTTTATATGTTTACTGTATCTTATAATTTTGTTTTCTCCGGCAAGTTTTTTTATGGCCGATTTGATCTCTAAACAGTGAGATGTAAATTTGTCAAACGGATCACCTAATTCCGAGTCTGTCTCAAGGGCTTCCCAGATTGTACTGACATATTTAATGAGCTTTGATGACTGCTTTTCAAACCCCTTATCAAAAGAGTCCTGCCAGCTCTTAAACTCAGACTCTTCTCTTGCCCTTACTTTTAAGTATCCTTCGGAATAAGATTTTAGAAATGACTTTGCATTACCTAATTCTTTAAAGAAGGAATATATGGTTACTACAAAAAGAATTAATCCAAAACCCAATCTCGAAGATTTATCACCTTCTTTTATTTTGTTTAATAATTCTATCACCGTGTTGCTTGAATAAAAAAAGAAATCTTCAGCTGCCTTTACGGCTTCTTCGCCGCCGTACCTGTCTACTTCAGGTTCGTAGGGTATCCATAAATAAGGTGTTGATTCTTTTTCAGGCTTTTGATCTTTATTTAATAACGTCTTTTTGATAGGAAATTCTATCAGTTCCTCAGGCAGATTATTGATTACGAATTCATTACAACATCGTTTAAATTCACCGTTTAAGTTTTCCGGTTTACCAAAAAATCTCAACCTAATGTGCGTTCCTAATTCCGAATATCTTATAAAGAAATATCTTTCTATCCATTTATTTTCAAAACATGTCTTTATAAAAGGGGATGCCAATTCCAGTATTATTTTATCACACTCGTATGAATAAATATCGCCTTTGAAAAATATATGAATGCTTTCCCATTTTTTATCACTGCCTGTTTTCTGCATCTGTACACTCCACAACACTTTTTAGTTTAGAATTATATTTTTCAGGAAAATTTATTTGAAAAATCTGTTCGTTTGCGAAATAGTTATTGTCATAAACCAGGAGCTGATCCTTGCCGGGATATCTTTCTTCTAGAGTTGCGGTAAAATTCGGTAAGTTAACAGTAAGCTTGCCAAAAAGATTTACATACAAAGGATTTAGAAAATTAATATACTGCGGTTTAAAATAGTCCCGCGATTGTTTTGGTCTTTGTTTAGCTTTCTTTTCTTCTTTTTCTTTTTGGCTTATTTCTTTATTCTCACTTTTATCCGCTGCATTATTTTTTTCAGTACCGGCTTGTTCTACTTTTGCTTCTTCCTTTCCTGTTTTAATTTCTTCTGCAACTGTTTTTGCTTCCTCCTTTTTCTTGTCCTCCGCTGCTTCCTTGTTTTTGGGAGGCTGCTGAACCGGCATCGGTTTAATTTTCACATAAACCTCACCGGGTATATTATTTTCTTCCCTCCAATTAGTTATACGAATGAAGTAATCAGGCAAGTTTTCATTTCTTTCTATTTCAGGGAAAAGCGGTTTCGGAATTATCCAGCTTTTCCTCGACAACACAATTTTATCTTCGAGTATTACTCTTGGTCTGAATATTATTCTTTGATTTTCTTTTAAGTTTTCTTCCTTGTTTTCTTCTTTTTTAAGCTCATCATTTTTTTGTTCATCATCTTTCTCTGCATCGTTCCCCTTTTTTTCTACGATAGGATATTCGGGGATAGGTAGAGAATAATTTGTCGGCGGTGTAAACTTTGCCATTAATTGGAATAGAGGTGGTCTCATCATCGGGTTTAAGAATCCCAAATCAAGGGGCAAAACAAATTTACCGCTGCTTTTTTGTTTTAACCTTAGTGTAAAAGGATCCCCAGGATCGGGAACAACAAGAAGATCATCACATTTTATTTGTTTTTCGGCTAAACCAACTTCACTTGTAGGGTAACTGATTTCGTGTTTTACAAGGGGAGGATGAAGATTAGCGTTGAAGTTTGCATCGCCGCTTATTTCAGCAATTAATTCCCCGGACATTGAGTTATTTTTATTATAAAGATTATCCTGTAATTCCTGGCTGAATAACCTCAGGAATCTTGAAAAGTATTTACCGTAACCCAGCAAGTATTTTCCTGCGGGTATAAAAAGTCTTTCTTTTTGCCCATCATAGCTTGAAGCTATAACCTGTGAAAATATTGATGCAGAATTTGAGGTTTCTATTATGCCGGGAACATCTTTATAACACTCTTCTATTTCTTTGATTGAAACGACAATATCTTTTTGGTCGTCCTGAAGCCACTTCTCAATAATAACTTTTCTTAAATTTCTTGAAGCATTCTGTATCTTTTTAATTACGTCCAGCTTAAACGGATTAGTTACATCATAGTCCTTAAGATCGTCTTCCTGCTGTTTAGCCTGTACTTTTCTCTGTTTTTCAAGGTGCTCTTTGTAATGTTCCCTGTAATAATCTTCGTAAAATTTTAATAACGGAATTTCTTTGGTGTTGTCTTTATAAAAATCATCATAAAAGTGGCGCATGGAGATACTATCGGTTCTTGGGTATGCAGCTTTTTTTGTTACTTCAATAAATTTTATTAACAGATCAAAAGAGGAATCTAAATATTCCTTATTAATAATAAGTTTACTATCTGACGTAGCGTCTTCATAAAAAGGCAGGTCTGCTCTTAGTTGAGATTCAATCTCCAATTCCTCAAATGTTTGCTTGATTTCTTCATCCATATCCTTTAATAGGGCTTCCCGGGCTTTTACATCTGCATCTACGTATTCGCTTATTTTGCCGTTAAGATTTACAAGTAAATCTTTTATTTTTTTCGCGTCTGTTTCTTCAATACCATTGAGAAGCTCAACCAAAGGTGTAACCCAATCAACTAATTGTTCCGGTATGTTGAACTTGAATCTTAGAAAACCTATTTCAATCAATTTGTCGATGTATGCTTCAGCTTCTTCTTCAGTAGCTTCAAGTTCTTCAAAGCTGCATACAAGCTTTATGAGATCATTAAATAAAACTGAGCCATAGTCTTCCAATTTCTCTATGAATAACTCCAATACTTCATTATTATCAAGGTGCTGGAAAATTTCTTTTTCCTGCTGTGATGTAAGGTAAATAAGTTTACTGTTCTCTTTCACAATTGTCTGGTTTAATTCAACAGGCAGGTTTCTTTTTATCTCTTTCTTTTTTGTTAAATGAGTTATAATACTTCCGTATAATCCTTTGTTAATAATAATCAGACTTGATTTATCAATTGGATCACTTGTTAAATTTAGGAAAGATTTTTCCTTCATTATCCCGGCATCATCAGCAGTTAGTTCGCCGGGGATGATTGAACAAAATGTACCGAAGGGTGTAGCTTTCAAGGCCATTCTCGAATAATAGCGGAGTAATCCTCTTTCAATTTGTTCTTGTTTCCTATTAAGTGATACTTCATTTGATTTTTGGTAAATTTCCTGGGTTTTGAATAAAGCGTCACTGGAGATCAATAATCCTTTTTGAAAATCTTCCAATTTCATACATGTCTTAAAGTGCTCTCTAATTTTTAGTATTTCATAATTAAATTTTTCCTTATACTTTATTAGAAGATTTTGTCTATTCTCAATCTCTTTTATTAATACTTTATACTTTTTGATGATCTCCTTATTTTTAAGAATATCTAATTCTTGCATTTTAATATTTTTCAAATTGTATATTTTTCTTCTAACTTTTAGCAACCTGTTCTTATTGTCCTGATTATCACAATTAGATATCTCGTTAAATAAAAGTTCAGATATAGCTTCTTTGCATACAGATATATTCTTTCCGCTTTCTTGAATTTTTTTAAGATATTCTAATGCTTCCACTGCATTTAGTTCGTCGATGTTGTTTGTAGGAGAGCCGCTTACTCTACAGACAAAACCACAAAAGATTTCCGCCAAAATTATACCTCAATATGTTTCTCATTGAACCAGAAAGAAAGTTTATTTCGTTGCAATAAGATTAATCAAAAATTATAATAAAAAAAAGTCAATTAAGACAAAGATTATAGTTTATTACAATAATTTTAAATAGATATGATATCATGTTCTTTATTCTTTAACTCAGCCTGATTGACAACCAAGAACTAACATATATATATGTATATTTAACACTTATAAATTCAGACAAATCCTTGTTATAAGTCGCTGATTTTGGATTAATAAATAGCATGTGGGGGAACATGGATTGCTTTGAAAGTACCGGTGTTTTCCCGCTAAAAACCCGACTACTTAACAATAGATATAATGTTGAATATCTCCGCGGCATTCCCATGCCGCTAAAGATCTATGAGTGTTTGTCGTGCAAGATATACGTCAACTTATTGTAATTAATCCGTTGGGTGAAATAGAAAGAGTAATTTTATGGAATAGTTAAAGAAAATTTCTCAAGACATAATTTGATTTTAGTATTATTGTCGTCCCAGTTTACCACAAAAATCCAAACTATAAAGATTTCGACTCTCGCAATCTTGAACTGCTAATACTTTCATTGCTGCTTTTTTGTATTGCCCTTAGTGATCTTTTTCGATATTGTGAATTAGTATTCGTCTAACTATTTTATAATTAAGATTGATAAAAGTTGACATTTAGAAGCATTTTTTACCAATTATACTGCAGAGAGAATAAAAGTTAGAGATATAATTATCAATCTAATTTTTTTAGTAGTAACAAATGAACATATCTTAATCCATACAGCAAATTATGTTCTGAAAAAATAAAAGAATCTGTTCAAAAAGGGTTAAGAATATAATTAAATATTTCGCGAACATCGATTTTTGCCGGTAATTTATTCATGTCATTGAGTCAAAGTACGAAAATTAATCTAAAAATTTGCCAAAAAGTTTAATTTCTTAAGTAACGGAGTCATAGGAGTCGTCCAAAAGTCTCCCCGGTCAAAAAGTGGAGCTTTGGAAGTTGTCCCAAAGCCTCCCCGGTCAAAAAGTGAAGCTTTGGGAGTTGTCCCAAAGCTTCCCCGGTCAAGAAGTAGAGCTTTGGGAGTTTATATATCTTCACATTACAGTTAATAAAAACTAAAAGGGAGTTTATTATGAACAAGCTAAACAAACTCATTATGAAAAGCCGCGTTACCGAGGTTTTTTCTGCCGCGAATAGAATGATTTTAGAATTTGGCAGCGAAGATTGGAGTGAAGAGACTAACTTAAGAAGTATTTTTGATGATCTAAAGCCGGTTAATGAAAAGCTGGAACGGGCTATCAATCGCAAAAAAGCGGTAAGCGACTTGGAAGAAAAAGATAAAATCCGCGACGGAAAATTGCGGGCTATCTATTATTCATTATCGGGGTATCTCCATAATCCGGTTAAAGAATTCAAAACAGCCGCAGAAGAGATTAACGAAGTATTCGACCGTTACGGGGTTAAAATTACGGATGATAGTTATTCAACCGAGAGCGGTTTAATAAATTCTTTGTTAACCGACCTATCTGCCGGGGATTTACAACCCTCAATAGCAGCATTGCAAGGGTTAAGCCAGGCAATAAGCGAATTGCAGACAGCACAAAGCGAGTTTGAAAACGCGAGATTAGCCTACGAAAAAGATGCCGCAGTGTATGCGAGCAAAGAAACGGCGTCAAAGTTAAAGAAAGAGGCAGTATCAATAATAAACGAAAAGCTTGTTGTTTATTTGCGTGCAATGGTAATTATAGACACAACCAGGTACGGCAGGATAAGCAGTACCATCGGAAAAATAATAGACGACAACAACGAGGAAGTGAAGAAACGGCGTAAGAAAACCGAGCCGGAAGCGGAAACGGCTTAACGTGAGTATCTGGCAGTAAGCAGCAAGACACAAGTATCAAGATAAAAGACAAAAGTATAAAATGAGAAAACCGCATTTTGGGGAAATCGCGGTTTTCTTTTTGATAGTTCTTTTAATCGATGTAAAAATCTTTTCTTCAATCCCGTAGAGATTGAACATGAATAGAATTAGCCGACAATATTATTATGGTAACGGATCACAAACCCACCAGCAAGGACCCGTACATGTGTCATTACTAGGGTCACAATGCCATTCGGGACAAGTAGGATAATTGCATGATACCTCACACGTATCGCCACCATAACATGTTGGACCCTCGCAGTTTGTCGGGGCTTCTGTAGGAGGTAAATGACCGAATGCCGTACCTTGCCTCTTAATTTTTGAAGAGGTTTCGAAAGACTCGATTTTCAAGTCTTCCATGTTTAATTTTAGCTTTTTCATAAAAGCCTCCTTCTAATTTGTTATTGATTATTTATACGCCTTATACCACCAAGGCGAACAGACCAAATTGCTTTTATTATCAGAAACTTGGCGCTCATTTATAAGATTCTTCTCTCTTTCTTAAATCAAAAAAATGTTTCCCACATATTCTCATGTTCTTTGATGTTCTTATTTAACCTGCTGTGGAAATGATATTAGAAACTGTTCCTTTTAGTTCATTTTGCAGGTATTATTTATTGTAAATTAAATTCGTTTTGCACTGTCTTAAATACCCTTTGCGATATTTTAAATTCGTTTTTAGGCAATTCAAAAATGCTTTTGTCAATTGTAAATTCGTTTTTAGGCAGTTCAAAGACGCTTTTATCAATTGTAAATTCGTTTTTAGGCAGTTCAAAGTTGCTTTTATCAATTGCAAATTCGTTTTTAAGCAGTTCAAAGTTGCTTTTATCAATTATAAATTCGTTTTTAGGCAATTCAAAGTTGCTTTTATCAATTGCAAATTCGTTTTTAAGCAGTTCAAAAATGCTTTTATCAATTGCAAATTCATTTCAGGGCAATTCAAAAATGTTTTTATCAATTTTTAATTCGTTCTATCAGACTGTAAATTTAGTTTTTCATCATTAGCATATTCGACAGGAAAGCTATTTACAATACAGGTAAAATCAACAATAGTTTTAACATGCTCTTAACTCACTACCCATTTCTCATTGAATCGGAAGTCCAATTTATTTATTGCAATTAATTTAAGGGATTATTTTAATAAATAACTAATTAATTATTGATTATATTTTACTGCACCAGTACTTATGCTAAATATATTTTTCTAAACGATTTAAGTTGCATAGCAGTGATGTAGAAAAAGTTCTAATAAATTCGGTATATTTTTTTCTGAGCTCTTTGGTAATCTTAAGAGAACTAAAAAATGTTGAAAAAAGTTTGATAAAAACAATTTTTAATTTTACTATATTACAAGAAAGATTTGATTTTATGTCAATAGAACTAAATTTTGAATGTCAGAAGCATAAGCTTTGTAACGGTCTAGAAGTAATACTTCACCAAAATAAATCACTCCCGATTGTTGCTGTTAACCTCTGGTACAAGGTTGGCTCTGCGAACGAAACAAAAGGTAAAACAGGGTTTGCTCATCTCTTTGAGCACATGATGTTTCAGGGTTCCGAAAATGTCCCTAAAGAAATGCACTTTAAATATATTCAGGAAGCAGGCGGTACGTTAAACGGTTCTACAAGTATTGACCGCACAAATTATTATGAAACGGTTCCTTCCAATTATCTGGAACTCGCTCTCTGGTTAGAATCGGACAGGATGGGATTTCTGTTACCTGCTTTAACACAGAAGAAATTAGACAATCAGAAAGGCGTTGTAATGAATGAACGCCGGCAGTCCTATGAAAATAAGCCTTACGGTTTGGCATGGGAAATATTGTTCTCCAATCTATTTAATGAAGATCATCCTTATCATTGGCCCACTATAGGATGGATGGAAGATATTGAAAAGTATGAACTGGAAGATGTAAAATCATTCTTCAAAAAATATTATTCCCCCGGAAATGCATGCTTGGTAATTGCGGGAGATATAGATTTTGATTATGCATTAAAGCTTACGGAAAAGTATTTCGGCAATATACACAATAACAACAACGTCACGGAACTAAAGCCGCCGCAAAATATTTTATCGGATACGAAAAAAATTGTTCATAAAGATAATGTTAATCTTTCCCGTATTTATTTGGCATGGAATTCCGATAAACTGTTCGGGCCGGATGATGCGGCTCTGGATGTACTGTCGGATATACTTACCGGTTCCAAAAACGGAAGACTTTATAAATCGCTTATATTTGATAAACAAATTGCTCAAGACGTATACTCGTTCCAGTATTCTGCTAGGTTAAGCGGTTCATTTTTAATTGTTGTAACAGCTAAGCCGGGTGTAGAACTGCATACTTTAAGAGAATCAATATTCGGAGAAATAGATGAACTTATAAAATCCGGCATTTCGGAAAACGAACTGGTAAGAGCTAAAAACGGTATTAAGTCGTCTTATATTTATTCACTGCAGGAATTAAGCACTGTGACGGATTTAATGAATAATTACAACTGTATATTGGGTGAACCGGATTCTTTTAGTTATGATGTTGGCAGATATGAGAAAGTCAAAAAAGAAGATATATCTTTTGTTGCAGAGAAATATTTGAATAAAAATTTTGTTGAATTAAATATAGTCCCAAAAGAAGAATAATATGAGTCTTAATAGAAAAATAAAACCGGACAAAGAGAGTGATATTAGATTTCATCTGCCTGCAGTAAGCAAAACAACATCAACAAACGGTATTGAAATTTACAGCATATTCAAAGAAAATTTACCAATTGTAACATTAAATATTATTATAGATGCCGGGAACAAATACGATCCTAAAGACAAACTTGGATTAGCCTATTTAACGTCAATGCTTATTGACGAAGGAGCAGGTAAATATTCTGCCCTGGAACTGGACAACGAAATTGAACTCCTCGGTTCCAGCATTAAAATTTCGGTTGATCACGATTCGCTAAATATCTCGGTAATGTCACTTACGGAAAATATTGAAAGAACAATGGAACTTGCTTCGTTAATCTTAACCCAGCCGTCTTTCAATGAAAAGGATTATAACAGAGAGATTAACAAGCTTAAACATGAAATTCTTCAATCAGTAAATGAACCGGATTACTTGGCTTCTACAATATTTGAAAAAATTGTATTTAACAATTCAAGTTATTCAAACCCGACGCTTGGCTACACAAATACAGTCGAAAATATAAGCTTAAACGACATAAAAGATTTTTACAAAGAAAAGTTTATCCCCTCGAACATTACTTTGATTACAGTAGGGAATCTTCAGAAAGATTTAATAAAAAATTTAGCGGATAAATGCTTCAAAGAATTAAAAGGAAACTCATCAGGAAATAGTGAGATCAATATTACAGAAGACGCTTCCAATAAGATCTATGTTGTTAATAGCGACGGTTCGGTTCAAAGTGAAATCAGAGTCGGCCACCTAACAAACGAAAGGACTCATAAGGATTATTATTCCAAACGTTTGGTTAATTCAATTTTGGGAGGACAATTCACCAGCAGGCTTAACCATAATTTGAGAGAAGTAAAAGGGTTTACTTACGGTGTTCATTCGGGCTTTTTTTACAACTTATCAAAAGGTAATTTCGAAATTTCAACAGCTGTTGAAAGCAAAAATACGGGTGAATCGGTTTTTGAAATTTTAAAAGAGATTGATTTAATTAGACAAAATATAACTAATGATGAGCTTGAATTTGTAAAATCACTTATGATAAAAAAATTCCCGTTAACATTTGAAACCTACGCCGATATCGCCAAAAATATTACAACCCAGGTGCTTTTCAGTTTACCTGATGACTATTTCAATAATTTCATTAATAACATTGCTTCCGTTGATCTCGACTCGTGTTTAGATGCGGCTAATAAATATCTCATCCCGGGTAACTTAAAAATTGTTGTGGTGGGCAACGGAGAAATTATAAAAAAGCAATTGTCAAGTTTGTTTGATATGGAAATAATTGAACTTGACAAAGAAGGAAATCCTATCAATTGATTATTTCTTTCATTGAAAAATATCTATCTCCCCTCTTTAAACTTTTTTGAATATCATTTTTTAATGCGTTAAAAACATCAGTGGTCATCAGAATTTTATGCTGCCGACTTCTATTATTGACATAATAATTGAACTCAGATTTTATAATTATTTCGCTGCCGGTTATTTTTTTGAACTCATCGAGATAAATAATTTTTTTTCTTCTTTTGCGAAATTCATTTTCTATAAAATTAAATACGGATGATCTTGCCAGCTTTGAATTTCTATCGAGAACAAAAAGACTACACTCACCAAACGATTTACAGATATCTTCAATAACGGCTTTCAATCTTATTTTACTAAAGGTTAAATCTAGGCAATACTTTTCCTCTTCAATATTATCGTCTAATAAAACAAAGTAGTTGTAGGATGAGTTTGAGATTTTTGTTAACAGACTGTCTGAATTTTCCGACGGTCTTATTAGAAAGGTTAACGGGACGACAGCATTATAAAATCGATCTGATAATTCTTCGTTATCGGCAATATTAATTAAAAAAGAAATTGACGATGATTCTCTTTTTAAAGAGTCATCATAAAAAAAATAATATAAAGTTTTGCGTTTGTTGTTCTCAAAAATTTCAAACTTAGTTTTGCCGTTTTCTTCGAACTCTACCGTACTAAATTTTAGGTCGTTTCCCTGAAGGGTTTGATTTAAATTTCTTAATAAAGAAGTAATCGATAAATCCCGCGGAACGGTTACATTATAAAATTCATTTTCACGTTTTGATTTCTTCTGTTTTATCCAATCCTTCTTTATTCCGTTCTCTAATAGTTCTTTAAGCAGTAAACTTTCTATTTCAATATTGCTTGTTTTTTGTAACCGCGTTGTTTTTTCTTTCGAAACATATTCAACAATTATGTTGCCTAACAGTAACGATAAATTAAGAGTAAGCAATACAATCAGTATTTTTATTTTCTGCATTATCAAAAACTTCTATTTATTCTTATAAACAGGTTTTCTTTTTTCAAGAAATGCAGAAGTTCCTTCTTTAAAATCTTCCGATCCGCAACATGCCCCGAACAAACTTGCTTCCAGTTTCTGTCCGTCGCTTAAAGGTAGTTCGGCGCTTGCTAATGCCGCTTTAAGCGCCATTTGTACCGCAATAGGTCCTTTGGTGATAATTTTCTGAGCCATCTCAAAAGCCTTAGGCATTAGTTCATCGGCTGGATAAACTTTGTTCGCCAAACCAATCCTGTAAGCTTCATCGGCAGGAATCATTTCACCGGTAAGAATATATTCAATTGCTCTGCCTTTGTTAATTAATCTTGCAAGTCTTTGTGTGCCGCCGTAACCGGGAATAATTGCAAGGTTAACTTCCGGCTGCCCAAACATGGCTTTTTCGGATGCCAGCCTTATATGACATGCCAGGGCAAGTTCGCAGCCTCCGCCAAGTGCAAAACCGTTCACCGCAGCAATTACTGGCTTTTCCAGGTTTTCAATTAAATTAAATACAGCCTGCCCGTTTTCCGCAAACTCTTTACCTGTTAAAATATCGAGTTTATTTAATTCCGCAATATCCGCACCGGCAACAAATGCTTTTTCGCCAGCTCCGGTAAGAATTACAACTTTTACATTTTCATCATCTTTTATTTCAGTGAACAGTTCATTGATTTCCTGAATAGTCCGGTTGTTCAGCGCATTTAATTTTTCAGGTCTGTTTACAGTTACTATCCCGATAGATTCCTTTATTTCGTATAATAAATTTTGATATTCCATTTCTCCTCCTTTAGATAACAGTATAAATCGGTATTCTAAGTTTTAAGTCAAACCATAAGAATTGATTCGCGTTAAAAAAATTGTAGCCGGCAACGGCTTCCATTAAAAACATTGAGACTCCGATTCCAATATGAAAGCCGCCATTAAAATTATCCTCGTTATAACTATTTTTACCCCTTCCGATTTTAAATTGGTGAAACTTTTTAAATAAACATAAAGATGCGCCTGCTTCTACTACGGGCATTATTATTACTACTTGTTCAACAAGCGGAGGCAGGTAAAATCTAACGCCGAAATCCCCGGTAAAAATATTACTTGAAAAGGACGAATAATCAGTCTCGGCGTATAAACTTTGCCTTCCGGGAAAATGTGTGAATCCCACTTTGCCGTAAACAAAAAAAGGCAGGAATTCGTTGTCTGTATATGAGAAAGCAACGTTAACACCTGAACCTACATTTTGAAATTTCGACATTTTGCCAACGGGCACACGCGGTCCAACACCAATAGACATAAACAGCCCTTTCGCCTGGCCGAATTTAAAATCCTGGGAATAAAATACTGTAGTAAATAAAATCAATATACAAACTGTTTTTTTCATTTTTCTCTCATCAGATCCGTACCGACACCGAATTTATAGACCAATTTTCCGCCGTGGTCAGCAGTTTCAAAGACCAACAGTAACCCTATTAATGATACGACGGTAATTACTATTTTATATTTCTTAATTAACTTCTTCTTTAGTAAAAGGTATGTTCTGCCAACAAATAAAAACACAACAAACCAGATAAAAATATTGGCTGTACTTTCGTGTTCTTTAATTTCACTACTTCTACCCATCGATAAGTGATCCGCTGTACCTGTAGCCTGGTTCCCTGTTAATGCCGACATCACATCAGTAATTAAAGTTATAAACAATAAATACTGGGCAGCTTTAGTAAAATGATTTTCTTTATAGAAAAGTCCGGTTATCTCAAAGAGGACATAAATTATATAAAGCGCAATCGGAAAATGAACAAATAAAGGATGTAAACCGGTTAAAAATTGCATAATTTATTTAATTTATTGGATATGTAATTTATTAAAAATTATCTGAAGTTATTAGGACTAAATCGTAGGATCTATTTTAGATTGGATCAATTCTTAATTTTACTAGAGTACCTAACCCTATAAAGAAACAGTCCTTTTGCCGGGACTGCTTTGCCGCCTTCTTCACGATTTTTCTTTTCCAATATTTCAAGAAGGTAATCTTCACTGCAATTACATTTTACACCTTCTAAAATTGTCCCGACAATAGTACGTACCATCCCGTGCAAATAACGGTTTGCATTTATATAAAAGAAATATAAATCTTTGCTTTTCCGCCAATGAATATCGAATATTTCACATTCTTTATTTTCTATTTCAATATTCTTTTTTGATAAAGAAGTAAAATCATGTCTGCCTATCAATGTCTTGCTTAATTGATTTAAATCTTTAATTGGATAATTTTTAACCGGTTGATAAAAATAAGCATACTTATAATAAAACGGTGACTTGACTGTGTTGATCAAATAAACGTAGCTTCTTTGTTTTGCATCAAAACGTGAGTGGAATTCATTATTGACTATTTGAACTTTCTCTATTGAAATGTTTTCAGGCAGCATAGAGTTCAACGAATGCTGCAGTTTAAAGATGTCAAATTCCTTCCCGATTTGAAAATTTGCCACCTGCCCGAGGGCATGAACACCTGCGTCTGTCCTGCCAGACCCGATTAAATTTATTTTTTCTTTGGTAATTATTTCAAGCGCTTCGGTAATTTTTCCTTGAACCGTCACGTCACTTTTTTGGATCTGCCACCCTGCATAACCGGTTCCGTCGTATTGAATTGTAAGTTTGTAGTTGGGCATGAAATTAAATTTTATTTTTATAACACAATGAATAAAAATAAGAATATAATTTCACTAAAAAGCTGTAATTAAATTTACTTCAACTCCTGGGGGAAGATTAGTTTTTTGAGATAGACCAACCGAAACATTCCAGCTGAGTTCATCAACTTTTTTATTATGCCTTCCAACTATCCTGGCTGCATTTATTGCACTGATAATCCTGTTAATTACGAGTGCGCCAACCGCAAACTGAACTTTGTCATAAGCTTGTTCGCTGTTGGTCCACATGCTGCGGTATTCTTCCCTGACAGAATTATTTTCCCATTTCCAATAATGCGTATCAAGATTATAAACTTCCTCAAAACTGCGCAGTTGTTCTCTCTCCAAATTGTAATCATAAATATTCAGGTAATTGCCAATATCGCCAAAATAGTCGTCATCTTTTCCGTCAGGATTTACATCGGCATTGGTTTTGGCAAATGCCTTGTAATTGTCCTCCTGGTTGCTGCCGTAAACATTGAACCCTACAACAAATCCCCATGAAACAACATCTGCAATTGTAAAATACTTTCCTAAACTGTAATCACCTGCATATAATTCGCCCATACCGGGTAAAAGCAACGAGTAAATAATTGCAAGCCCAACGCTCTTTTTTTCAGCGGTGGGTAATACTTCTATATCTTGTTCATTTTCAATGTTAAGTGCAATTTCATTTTTTAATTCAAGCAGACTTCCGGTTTGATTTTCCTGCGCAGTTATAAAAGCTGTGAAAAGTATTGTAACGACGATAATATTTTTCATGATATACCCGTTAATTTTTTCTATTTCAAAGTTTTTGTTTTATCCACCTACGCATAAAGTCGGGCGGATGAGATAGTATTGTTTAACTCCCTAAAGCTTTTCTTGAAAATGAGCGAACATGCTTAGGCCTTTGCCTAATACCATTTGTTTCAATAGTACAAATATTATCATCAACACCGTTTATTTTGTAATTGGAAAATTTATTTATAAGTGATTCATCATAAATACTTTTTACACGTACGTAATTTGATGAAAATCCTTTCATAAATCCATGATAATTTTCCTCTTCAAATAAAATTTTTAACTCCCTGCCGAGCATTTTCCTGTAAAATTCATTTTTCTTTTTTTCGCTTAAAATGCGAAGCATATTGTTTCTTCTTTTTCTTTCGGAGACTTCAACACTGCCGTCTAGTGCAATTGCTTTTGTCTTCGGTCTTTCACTGTAAGTAAAAACATGAAGGTAAGAAACAGGCAGTTCTTTGATAAAGTTATAAGTTTCTATAAAATTATCGTCAGTTTCTCCGGGGAAACCGACAATCACATCAACACCAACTCCCAAATCATCAATTGTATTTACGGCTTTATGGATTCTATTTAAATAATGGTCTACAGTATACCTGCGCTGCATTAGTTTTAGAACTTCATGACTGCCGCTTTGCAAAGGGACATGAAAATGATTACATATTTTCGGGTTATCCCCAGTTAACTGAATAATTTCATCGGTAAGTAAATTCGGCTCGATCGAGCTAATTCTCACCCTAAAGTCGCCTTCGATTTTTATTATTCTTTTTAACAGATTTTGGAAATCTGTTTTACTATGATTGTAATCGCCAACATTAACGCCGGTTAAAATTATTTCTTTATAACCTTCGGAAATTATTTTTTTGAATTGATTTTCAACATCATCCGGATTCATGCTTCTGCCTTTGCCGCGGGCAAGCGGGATCGTACAAAATGAGCATTTATAATCACAGCCGTCCTGTATTTTGAAAAAGGCTCTTGTTCTTCCGTCAGCCTCGGTTGATGATGAAAAGTTGAATGAGTTTAGATCTTCTGTCGGCGAAACATAAATGCATGAGAACTCATTTTTTTCAAAGCCGTCTAACAAATCAAATATTTTGAATTTCTCATTGCTGCCTAAAACTGCATCAACACCTTCTATACCGGCAATCTCTTCAGGGCGTAATTGAGCATAACACCCGGTAACAGCTACATATGCATCAGGATTCTGTCTTAATATTCTGCGTACCAACTGCCTGCAATCTTTTTCAGCGTTTTCTGTAACAGTACAGGTATTTAAAACATAAACATCGGCATTTTCCCTGTAATCAACAATATCAAACCCTTTTTCTAAGAATTCTTTGCCGATTGTTGAAGTCTCGGAAAAATTAAGTTTACACCCGAATGTATAAAACGCTACTCTCATAACTAATTATCAATTTTCAATAGACAATATTCAATAAAAAAAGGCTGTACCTAAATTGGAAGTTATAAATTACCCAAATTAAATACAGCCTTAAAAATATTATCTATTCTTTTTCTTCTTTCTTTTCTTTGTTCTCCTTTTGAGCCGTTTCTTTTGGAGAAGCAGGCGGTTCCGGCATTTTAGGCATTTCTCTGTCTTCGTATAAGTTAAAATCCGATGAGTCAAATTTACCGGCATCAGCCTGTTTTATATCGTCAACACCTACTTTATCAAGCTTGTGTTCTCTGATATATTCAGCTATTTCATCGTCGGATTGCTCTTTAACAACAGCCAGAGCGCTAAGTACTATTTTTTTGTTTTCTTTGTCAAATTCAACAACTCTAACTTTGATTTCAGAATCTACCGGGAAACAGATCGATAAGTTTTTGATTTTCGAAGTAGACAACTGGGTTGAAGGAATAAATCCGTCAACTCCCGAAGGCAGTTCCGCTATCAAACCTTTTTCAATGATTCTTACAATTTTAACATCCGTATCTTTACCAACTGCATAAACGTTTTCAAAATTATCCCACGGGTTATCTTCAACTTGTTTATGCCCCAGAGATATTTTTCTTG
This sequence comes from Ignavibacteria bacterium, assembly GCA_050117315.1. GTDB lineage: Bacteria > Bacteroidota > Ignavibacteria > Ignavibacteriales > Melioribacteraceae > JANQIV01. The sequence goes on along the minus strand of JASFMY010000009.1, from coordinate 57,304 downwards.
ATTCGGTATCAATGCTTAAAACTACAGATTCAATTGATTCACCTTTTTTAACAACTTCCCCGGGGTGACGAATTTTCTTTGTCCATGATAAATCGGAGATATGAATCAACCCGTCAATGCCGGGCTCCAACTCAACAAATACACCGAAGTTGGTTAAGTTACGCGCTATACCGGTATGTTTTGATCCGACAGGATATTTCTTCATTAATTCTTCCCACGGATCAGGGGTAAGTTGTTTCATTCCGAGGGATATTTTTTTGTCGTCTTTATCAAGGCTTAGAATAACAGCTTCAACAACCTGTCCCATTGAAACAAATTGCGACGGGTGGCTGATATGCTGTGTCCAGCTCATTTCGGAAATATGGATTAAGCCTTCAATACCTTTTTCAATTTCAATGAATGCGCCGTAATCTGTAAGAGAAACAACACGACCGGAAACTTTATCACCGATTTTGTATTTATCTTCGATTTTTTCCCAGGGATGTTCCTGTAATTGTTTTAAGCTGAGAGAAATTCTTTTCTTCTCTTTATCGTAATCGGTTACAACTACTTTTATTTTTTCGTCTAATTTCACTACTTCGCTCGGATGGTTTATTCTACCCCAGCTTAAGTCGGTGATATGAATTAAACCGTCAACACCGCCAAGGTCAACAAACACACCAAAGTCAGTAATTGCTTTAACGATGCCTTCAAGTATCTGTCCTTTTTCAAGACCGTCAAGAATTTCTTTTCTTTGGTCGGCAATTGTTTCTTCAATAAGTACTTTATGTGAAACAACAACATTCTCTGTAGGAATATTTATTTTAACAATTTTGAAATCCATTGTTTGCCCAACGAATGCATCAAAATCGCGAACAGGTCTAATATCTATTTGTGAGCCCGGCAGGAATGCCTCAATACCCATAAGGTCAACAACCATACCGCCTTTAATTCTTTTAAGAATTTTACCCACAATAATTTCATCGTGTTCATGTGCATGTATAATTTTTTCCCAAACTTTAAGGAAGTCGGCTCTCTTTTTGCTGAGTACGAGATTTCCTTCTTCGTCTTCAACGCTTTCGATAACTATATCAACAGATTCGCCAAGTTTAATTTCTTCCGTTGCACTAAATTCATTCTTCGGAACCGTGCCGTCGGATTTAAAGCCGACATCAAGCACAACATTATCGCCGTCAATACCAACTATTTTGCCTGCAATAATCTCACCTTCCTGGATATCCCTGAAAGATGTTTCATAAAGCTTTTCCAATTCAAGTAATTCGCTGTCGGAGTATTCTTCATTATTTAAGAATTTATTCCTATCGATCTTTGAACCGGATTTTGTTTCTGCAGGTTGCTCTGCAACAGTTCCTTCTTTTACTTCTTCACTTACATTTTTATCTGTTGTATCATCCACCAATTCAGTAGTTTCTTCAACGTTTGTCTTTTCTTTTTCTTCAGACATTAAGCCTCCAAAAAAATATCTGCGTTCCGTTACTTTGCCGCAAAAGTAATCAGCGCAGAAAAATAATTTAGTTTAACATTAGTTAATTGCTGCGGTCGTCTAATTTATCCAATTTTTTTAATATTACTTCTATTTCTTTTTCTATTTTCATATCTGTAGAATCAATCTCAAAAGCGTTTTCGGCCTTTTTTAACGGGCTTACTTTTCTCGTACTATCGATATGATCCCTGTTTTCAATGCTTTTTTTCACCTCTTCCAGGGTAGTTTCAACGCCTTTTTCTTTGTATTCAAGATACCTCCTCTTTGCGCGTTCATCTAACGAAGCAGTCAAGAAAATCTTTAAATCTGCATTGGGAAAAACAACGGTAGTTGTATCGCGCCCCTCGGAAACAAGACTGCCATCCTCGCCCATTTTTTTCTGGATCCTCACCATCTCTTTTCTTACTTCAGGAATCCGGCTTATATCACTTACTTTAGCATTTACTTCAGGTGTTCTAATTCTATCTGTTATTTCCTCACCGTTAACAAAAACCTTCGTAACACCATTCTCAAAGGTCAATTCCAATTCAATATTTTTAGCAAGTTCAATTACCGCGTTCCCATCGTCGGCAATTCCTTTTTCAAGAGCTATAGTAGTTACCGCCCTGTACATTGCACCGGTATCTAAATAGACATAACCCAGTTTACCGGCAATCATTTTTGCTATAGTACTTTTGCCCGCACCTGCGGGACCATCTATGGCTATAAGATATTTTTCGGACATAGTCTTGAAATATAATGATTTATAGGTAAGATTTCAATAAAATTTAAATATTGTTTTAACTGTTTTTCTGAAGTATCTCCAGCATCTTTTCGTGCACTTTCCCGTTGGTTGCAAGAATTTGTTTTGCAAACGTGTTTATTTTTTCATTATTAAAATTTGTTACAACACCGCCTGCTTCTTCAACCAAAAGCATTCCTGCACATAAATCCCACGGGTGAAGGTGTACTTCCCAGAAACCGTCAAATACACCGGAAGCAACATAACAAAAATCAATCGCGGCAGATCCCAATCTTCTGACTGCCCTTGAGTTTAAAACAAACGCATTAAATTTCTCCAGAGTCTTATAAGGGTTTTCAGCAATATCATAAGGAAAGCCAGTTACAAGAAGACTTTCTTCAAGTTTATCGTTGTCGCTCACTTTTAATTCTTTTCCGTTGCAGAATGCGCCGCCGCCTTTTTCGGAGGTATACATATTATCCTGCATTACATCATAAACTACTCCGCAGACGGTTTCGTTGTTTTTCACAACACCTATAGATACACTGAACAACGGCAGCCCGTGCGCAAAATTTGTAGTTCCGTCAAGAGGATCAACTACCCATGTGTATTCGGAACCGGTTAAATCTTCCCCGCTCTCTTCAGCAATTATCGCATGCCCAGGAAATTCCTTTTTAATAAAATTTTTAATTGTTTCTTCGGATTTCTTGTCAATCTCAGTTACCAAATTTGAAGCGTTGGTTTTAAACTCAATTGAAAAATTTTTCCCAAAGCCGTTACGGATTACTTCACCCGCTCTTCTCGCAATTAACTGTACTTTTTCTACCATATTTTGTATAAATCTCCAATAAATTGATTGGAAAACTACTTATTTATTCTATTTTAACAAAGTAGCCTTTCTGTTAAATTTACTAGCATCCTAAATCAATTAAATTATTTTCATTTTATTTTTCTTTAGCTTTAAGTGTTACCCTTGATCATTCTAACTCAGTTAGAATGATATCTATATCATCATAGGACCCTATAGTAACGAATCATATTTGGAATTGGAAGGAATTTTTGGATTTTCAAAAATCAAAAAAGAGTTACATAAAATAATAATACAAAGGTGAAATATGATTACTATTTATCAACTATTTGAAATCAATGATGAAGGGATTTTGGTAGCTGCAAAAAATGATTTCACGGGTGAAGATTTAATATTCTCCACGAAAGATGAAGCCAAGAAAGAAGTTAAACATTCATTAAAATTGAGAGAATATATAATAAATTAGAGAAAATATGTAGAGAGCCTAATCTTGGTGATGATTTATTTGAAAAACGATGAATAAACATGAAGTTAGGATATTACCTTAAATTCAGGGCAAACGCATCAAAAAAAATAAAGGGAGGGTCTGTTTAAAATAGAAAAAAAAGTTAAGTTTGTTTTCAAAAAAGCATGGAAAACAAAATCGAAAAAGCCTTAAGTAGAATCACAGACCCCCGAGTAGTCACCCGCTGTCAGCACAAATTAAGTGATATATTATTTATAGCCTTAATCTACCTTAGTGTGTAATGGAGAAGATTTCGTAGATATGGAAAAATTTGGTCAACAAAGATATGGATGGTTAAAAACAATATTAGAGTTACCCAATGGCATACCGTCTCACGATACATTTAACAAAGTTTTACAAAAATTAGAGCCAGAATGCTTGTCAAAACTATTAGAATCAGAAGGGCAATTACTTTTAGATACAATAAAAGAAAAGTTAGTCCGTATAGATGGGAAAAAGGTTAAGGGAGTATCGCCGAGGGAAAAAGAGAATAAAGGCTTATATATATTAAGTGCGTGGGTAAGTGAAAATAGTTTCTCTATAGGAGAGAAAAGAGTGAATGATAAAAGTAATGAAATTACAGCAATACCGGAATTATTAGACGAATTAGATATAGAAGGCGCAGTAATAAGCATAGATGCACTAGGCTGCCAAAAGGGCATAGCTAAAAAAATAAAAAAGAAAAGACGATACAGAGCTTCGCTTAATAATGAGTACCTTAAATATATTCTAATTTTTTGATGCGTTTGCCCTAGCCCGGCTCTTAAAAATTATCCGGCGTATTCCATTAGAAAAGTTTTGAATTCTGTCCCTTCTGGAATAATAGAAAACATCTCCATTTTATGAAAATTTTCATCTACGGATGTTGAAACGATTTTATATTCAACGTCTTTCTTGGCTATTGGATCATAAATTGAACCGCTCATTTCAATAGAGTTTGTTTCAGGATTGTATTTGCCCCTGCTGACAGCTAAACCTGTTCCCGTGTCATCAATCTATGTACTGAAGTATTCTTTTTTTACCGTTGTCATATCCCATTATTCTCATACCTTCAAAAGGTGTTCCGAAAGACCGGAATATATTTTTATAGAATAGAAGCAGGCAAATATTCGGAAGTGAAAAAAATGATACTGCTGAAGCAAGGTCGCTTAAAATTTAATTCGCACTACGGTATCCAATTTCTATCAACCTTCAAAATAAGTTGTCTAAAATACAGTCATATATCTTGGTAGAAGTGAATACAATTTTAAGGAATTAATAAATGATTAATGATTGTATTATAATTTCGTTAACTTTGCAGTCACTTTTTAAGAATAATTGAGTTTTTATGAATAAGAAATTAGATATAAATAAAATTAAGGAATTGTCGAAAGTTGAGCTCCACTGCCACCTTGACTGTTCAATGAGTTTTGACCTGGTGAAAAGACTATGCCCGGCAGTTACTCAAGAAGAATACCTTCAGTATTATGCAGCGCCGGAAAAATGTGAAAACTTAGCTCACTACTTAAGATGTGTTGAACACAGCCTTGAACTGCTTCATACGAAAGAAGCTTTAAAGCTGGCCGTTGAAGATTATTTTCAACAGTTAAAAGAAGATAATGTTATCTATGCCGAAATTAGGTATGCGCCCCAGCTTCATTTGCAAAACGGTTTAAAGGAAGAAGAAGTAATTGAGACAGTTGGTGAAGAAGTACAGAATCAAATTAATAAGACAGGCATTAAAGCGAATTTAATTCACTGTACTTTGCGTCATTACACGGAAAAACAAAGTATGCTTACTGTGAAAAATGTTGAAAAGTATAAAGATTCTTTCCCGGTTGCCGGTTTTGATTTAGCTGCAGACGAAGCGGGCTTCCCGATTGACAATCATGTAAAAGCATTTAAATATGCCAAAGAAAAAGGGATACCTGTAGCTGCACACGCCGGCGAAGGATCCGGCCCGGAAAGTGTTTGGGAAACATTGAAGAACTTTGGAACGAAAAGAATAGGCCACGGTGTTCGCAGCATTTATGATGACGAGCTTGTTGATTTTCTCGCGGAAAATTAAAAACGGCAATGATACATACCTTGGTACAGTTAACAGGGGCGTTAATTCATATACTGACGATTCTTATACCAGAACAGGCAATACTTCAGACTACCTTCTTTTTTACGATGTGCGCCCTTACTATGCCCCAAGCGATACTTTGGCAGATGCAAATTTTTCAGCGGTTGATTACGGGGTAATGCTGCCTAAAACAAACGAAAAAACGGAAGAAGAATTATCACCGGGGTTGACTATAAATAATTATCCCAATCCTTTTAATCCTCTTACCAGGATAACTTATCAATTGCCTGGAAAAAGTCTGACAAATTTGAGTATATACAATTCAATTGGTGAAATTGTAACGGAACTTATTAATGAAACAAAAGAAAAAGGAGCGTACCATATTGATTTCAACGGGAACACTCTGCCGAGCGGGGTTTATTATGCAGTGTTAAAAACAAGTAATGATATTAAAGTAAGCAAGGTGCTTTTAACAAAATAAAATTAAAGCCTCTTGTGTTTCTATAAGTACGTAAGGCAGATTGTTAACAATCTGCGTAATAATAACAGTAGAAACCCAGGAGGCTGCCGAAAAGGTGAACCATGAAAAAGGGATTAAAAAACATAGCCGGTATAAAGTATTTCATAATTCTAATAATTCCGGTCGTATTACAATTCTGCGGGGAAAGCCCGACGGAATCTGAAGAAGTAAAGGACCCGCGAGAATATGTTTGGAGTATTGATACAATAAAATACCCTGAAGAAGACGGAGTGGTACAGTCGCTGATAAGTTCGGTATGGGGCAGCAGTGAAAACGATGTTTACATAACCGGTCATGCGGATACCGGCAACAGGATATTTCATTACAATGGAAGTTCTTGGGAAGTTATAGACGAAGAAGCAAACGGGATAGAATCATCATACGATGGCGAATGGATATATGGATTTGCGGGAAATGATATTTGGGTAGCCGGTATCAAAAAGGCAAGTTTTGACAGCCCCCTATATCCCAACCATGTTCCAGCAATGCTTCATTATACAGGCAGCAAATGGGAAATGCATGAACTGTCTGTGGAAGGGCAATTTACCTATACATGGGGAAATAGTTCAAACGATATATGGGCATGCGGAGACAGAGGATTGGTTGGATATTATGACGGTAGCAGTTGGGATATTGATACAATACAAATAGCTGCAGGAAGTGATGAAAACTTTTTTATAAGAAGCATAATAGAGTATAATCATATAGCTTATGCAATAGGCTATAAGACACCATATCTATATTTCTGCAAAAAGAGCGGCAGCAAATGGGAGATTGCAGATTCAGTAGAAACAACATACTTGGGAGGTAATTATCCGTTTGGAGAAGGAGTTTTATATGTAACAAGCGAAAAAAAACTATGGAGTTATGGAACAGGAGGAGTATGGGAATACACCGGAGATAATAGCTGGACAAAAATAATTACAACTGAACGGACAACTAGCAGCCTTATAGAATACACAAAAGGCAAGTTTATAATAGCGGACTATTTGGGAAAGGTTTATTACTACAGTAGCGGAGGCTTAGAAGAAATAGCGGATTTTGGAGAGGAAGGCAGAGTATACGAACTATGGGCAAACAGCAAAGAGTGTTTTGTAGTAGTCAATCAATCAGGAGGAGGGATCTACAGCAGCACATTGGTTTTCCACGGTAAGTAAAGCTCAAGCTCCGGGGTTCTTAAAACCCCGGAGCTTGAGTAATTCATTTAAGCATTACATACTTCTTCAACTTCTTCTATTGTTTTGGGAATTGGTTTACCAAGAACTCTGCAGCCTTCTTCTGTTACAAAAACATCGTCTTCAATTCTTACTCCGCCGAAGCCGATCATTTCTTCTGCTTTATCATAGTTAATAAACTCGGTGAATTTATTTTCTGCTTTCCAGTTTGCAATTAATTGCGGGATAAAATAACAGCCAGGTTCAACTGTAATTACATGTCCCGGTTTTAATTCTTTGCCCATTCTTAAATATCCCAACCCGAATTGAGTAGCGCGTTTATATTTTTCGTCATAACCGATGTAATCTTCGCCAAGCCCTTCGCAATCGTGTACGTCAAATCCCATGTGGTGACCCAAACCGTGAGGCATAAACAAAGCATGCGCACCGTTTTTAACTGCATCTTCCGTATTGCCTTTTGTAATTCCCAGTTCTTTTAAACCTTCAAAAATCACACCGCCTGCATGAAGATGACATTCCCTGTATGACAAACCGGGTTTCATCATATTAATTGCTTCAAGCTCGGCTTTTAAGACAGTATTGTAAACTACTTTTTGTTTTTCGTTAAACTTGCCGCTTACAGGAAAAGAACGTGTAATATCGCTTGCATAATGAAGCGGCGATTCTGCGCCGGAATCCAGGATCAGCATGTCGCCGTCCTTCATAACATTATCGTGATGATGGTTATGCAGCGTTTCACCTCTAACGGAAAATATAATCGGGAAAGAAGCAAAGCCGCCCCACCTATGCGCAATACCGGCAACCGCTCCCCACACTTCTCTTTCATAAAGCCCGTGTTTTGATAACTTCATTGCAGCGATGTTCATCTCGTAACTTAGCTCAAGAGCCTTTTCAATTTCTTCTACTTCTTCCAAACTTTTTATTTCTCTTTGTGCAACAACTGCTTTAATCAAACCCTCCGAGACCATTTCGTTTATTTTCGAGTGGTGAATATCAAAGAGGTCAACAAACTGCAAAAAAGTTTCGCCCCTGTATTGCGGCAGCCAGTGAATTTTTTGTCCTTTGGATTTTGCTTCATCCAAATAATCTTTTAGCTTTGCAGAAGCAAGTGTTTCCGTTACTCCGACCAATTCTGCACGATCGGCAAGTTTTTCCTGGGGCCCCATCCAGACTATATCTTCTAATGAAACATCATCGCCGAAAATAATTTCTTTATCGTTATCAATATCAATCACTGCGTTTAATTCTTCCGAATCCAGGCCGAAGTAATAAAGAAAAGTACTGTCCTGGCGGAACTGGTACATATTATCCAGGTAGTTTATCGGTGAAAATTTATTCCCCGGTAAAAAGACAAGTCCGCTTCCCAATTTTTCTTTTAAAGTTTTTCTTCTTTCGGTATAAGTCGATGAGCTAAACATTACTCCTCCGTTTAAAATTCTTTGTGTTCTGTTCTTTTGATAATTTCGTTTTGTAAATCTTCATTTAAGTCAACAAAGTAATCACTGTAACCAGCAACGCGAACAATTAAGTCTTTATGCTGCTCGGGATACTTTTGCGCTTCTCTTAAAGTAGCGGCATCAATAACATTAAATTGAATGTGATGCCCGTCCATTTTAAAATATGTACGCACGAGCTGCGCAACTTTATTAATTCCTTCTTCGGTTTGCAGAATTTGCGGTGTAAATTTCTGGTTGAGCAGAGTGCCGCCTGTTCTAATGTGGTCTATTTTGGCCGCTGATTTTATTACTGCAGTCGGCCCGTTTAAGTCTGAGCCTTGCACCGGGGAAATCCCTTCCGATAAAGGTTCTTTAGCTTTCCTGCCGTCCGGCATTGCACCGATTACGCTTCCGAAATAAACATGCGAAGTTGTCGGCAATAAGTTTATTCTAAATTGTCCGCCTTTCGTATTTGGTCTACCTTCTACTGAATTATAAAACGTTTCAAAAATTTCAGTCGTAATTTCATCTGCGTAATCATCATCGTTGCCGTACTTGGGTGCATCGTTCACTAAGCTTTGACGCATATTTTCAAAATCTTCAAAATTATTTATCAGTGCTGAAAGCAGCTCTCCCATTGATAAAATCTTTTTATCATAAACATGATTTTTAATCGCAGCTAATGAATTGGTTATACTTCCGAGTCCAACACCTTGAATATAGGAAGTATTGTAACGGGCTCCCCCGGCATTATAATCCTTGCCGTTTTTAATGCAATCGCTAATAAGAAGAGACATAAAAGGCGCCGGCATGTAATCTGCAAATAATCTTTCGATAATAACATTGCCTTTAATTTTTATGTCGATGAAATAATTTAGCTGCTTTTTGTAAGCATCAAATAACTCTTCAAAACTTTTAAATGATTCGGGATCGCTTGTCTGCAAGCCTATCTGCTTTTGTGTTCTTGGGTCAAAGCCGTTGTTTAAAGTGAGTTCTAAAATTTTCGTTAGGTTAAAGTAACCTGTTAAAATATAACTCTCTTTACCGAATGCACCTGTTTCAACACAACCGCTTGCACCGCCGTTGCGGGCATCAACCAGCGATTTGCCCTGCCTTACCAATTCCTGGATAATTGTATCGGTATTAAAAATTGAAGGCTGTCCGAATCCTGTTTTAATAATTTTTAATGCGCGCTTCAAAAATTTATCGGGATTTTTTTTGCTTATCTGTACCATGGAACTCGGCTGCAACAACCTCATTTCTTCTATCACGTCAAGTATTAAATATGAGAGCTCGTTTACAGCATCGCTTCCGTCTTCTTTTAATCCGCCGACATTAATGAGTGCAAAGTCGGTATAGGTATTGCTTTCCAGTGCGGTTACTCCTACTTTCGGCGGGGCAGGCTGGTTATTAAATTTTACCCAGAAGGATTGAAGAATTTCTCTTGCTTTCTCTTTTGTTAAAGTGCCTTCTTCAATTTCTTTTTTGTAGAAGTGATAAAGGTGCTGATCGAGCCGGCCGGGGTTGAAGGAATCCCATGTGTTTAATTCGGTGATTATGCCGACATGAACAAACCAGTAGTACTGCAGGGCTTCATGAAAAGTACGCGGTTTATTTTCCGGTACCCTGCTGCAAATTTCCGAAAGATTGTTCAGTTCTTTCCCGCGGTTTTTATCTTTTTCAGATGCGGCAAGTTCTTTTAATTTTTTTGAATATCTTTTTGAAAAAGCAATTAAAGCCTCCGCAGCAATCCGCATAGCCTTTAACTGCTCGCGTTTTTCAAATGCCTCACTGTCGTTATAAAAGTCCAGATTAGAGACTGTTTCGTCAATTTCATTTATAAAATCATTAAATCCTTTTTTATAAATTTTATTATCCAGTACGGTATGTCCTGGTGCACGCTGTTCCTGGAACTCGGTAAACATACCGGCGTTATAAGCATCTTTCCATTCTTCGTCAACTTCTTCAAAAATTCTTTCGCGGATATTTCTGCCTTCCCAAAACGGGATTACTTCTTCTTCCTGGTATTTTATTACATTTTCATCGCATAAATAATTTACTTTTGGGCGTGAGTTTAGAATCTCAAGGTCCTTCCTGCTGTGTGTACAAATCTCCGGGTAGGTAGGTGTTGCCTTTGGTTCCGGGCCTCTTTCGCCGACTATTAATTCGCCGTCGTTTATGCATAATTCTTTATTCTCCAATATATGTTTGAAGGCCAGGGCCCGCGCAACAGGTACGGATACTTTTTCGGCTCTACCGGATCTATAAAATTCCGTTAACAGCTTGGCGCGTTCCATTGAAATAAACGGTTTTGCTTCAAGGCTTTTTGTTCTTAATCTTTTTATTCTTTCGTTCATGTCAGCCTCCGATTTTAACAGAGAATCCGAGCGATTCAAATCTATTTTTTAATTCGTTTATCTTTTCTTCCGGCGGCGGTCCCGTATGTTTATGGAAGTCCGGAATGTCGAGTTTCTTAAATTTATTTGATCCCATTTTGTGAAAAGGGAGTATATCAACATTTTCTATTTTATCCATGGTTTGTAAAAATTCAATTATATCCTTTATATTTTTTTCGCTGTCCGTAATTTCAGGAACAACCGGTATTCTTACATGAATTTTTTTTTTGTCACGGTTTAACTTTTTGATGTTGTCCAAAATAGTTTTGTTTGATACCCCGGTATACATCCGGTGTTTTTCTTCGTCGATTATTTTTATATCATACAAATACAAATCAACAAGATCGTTTATTTTTTCGAACAAATCATAGCTGCAGTAACCGGAAGTATCAACTGTAGTGTGCAATTCTTCTTCTTTGCAGGCCTGCAGCAATTCGCAAAGAAAATCTACCTGCATCATCGGTTCGCCGCCGCTGAAAGTTACGCCGCCGCCGGACTCATCATAATAAGGAATATCTTTTTTAATTTCCGGCATTAGTTCATCAACGGAGACTTCTCTGCCGATAACTTCTTTAGTTTCCGAATATGATAAGTCAAGACATCTTCTGCGGTTGGTCGTAACAAGAATTTCAACTTCACGCTTTTTGCTTTCGGGGTTGTGGCACCATGTACAGTTTAACGGACAGCCTTTAAAAAAAACAGTTGTGCGGATTCCCGGTCCATCGTGAACAGCAAATTTTTTTAAGTCAAATACAATTCCTTTTACCAATCTATTTGTCAAATCATAAAGCCTATATTGAAACAAAATGTTCTTTTAAACGTCTTGAAAAATTATGATAAGCATTAAGAAAAGCAAGGATAATCGATTAAAAATTGTCTATTGTTCATTGAATTATTATTTTGGTGGAAATTTTTTAATTATAAAATTATTGTTACTACCTATGACCGAAAAATTAATTTATCACTTCTTTTCCGACGACGAGTTTCTCCGTATTTCCAATAAGATTAAAGAGATGGAAAAAATTACGGCAGGAGAAATACGCGTTGCAATAAAAGAAGAAAAACCCTTTTTAAGGAAGAAAAAAAATATTACAGAACTCGCAGAAGAAGAATTTTACAAATTAAACATGCAGGCTACACGCGATAAAACCGGCATCCTGCTTTACCTACTATTGAAAGAAAGGCAATTCCACATTCTTGCCGACAGCGGGATAAATGAAAAAGTAACCCAGGAAACATGGGATAATGTAAGAAATGAAATGCAGGAGAAATTCCGCAGCGGGTATTTCTCTGAAGGAATGGTTCACGGTGTTGAAAGGGTTGGGAATATTTTAAGCGAACATTTCCCGATAAAAGCAGACGACACAAATGAGTTGTCTAACAAAGTAGTACTATAAAAATGATAATTAACTCTCGAAGTAAACATCGGGGATGTACTTCGAGAGTGGTAATTTTACTCCGCTTCTGCTGGAGGATATAAGTTGAAGTCTTTCCTTGCCGCCGTAACCAGCCCGCACCAATAATAACCTCCTGAAAATTCGCCTGAACTGCTTACTGTTTTTGTTTGGCTGCCGTAAGCACAACTTACATGAACAGTCCATGGTAAATCCGGGGAACCGCTTGGAAAGTCGTCAACACAGGTGTAATAATACCCGCTGCTGTTTGTTGTTACATTTTCAACATGCCCTGAATTTGAAGTAACAGTTACAGATGCGCCTGAAACACCAACCCATTTGTAATTACCGCCGCCTATTTCTATTTGTCTTTTAACTGTGCCGTGTACACCTACGTGAATTTCCATCAAGTCTTCATTTAGACCCTCCTTATTAGTAACATTTACGCTGTTACTTTCAGATAAATAAAAACCGGCAGTTAAAACCGATAAAACAAAAAAGAAAAACAAATTCTTAATTTTCATTTTTTTCTCCTAGTTATTAAATGATATTTGTTAAATAAGGGGAATAAGAAGTCTATTATTATTTATGTTATTAAAATTTGTTATTGGATAATAGTTTGTAAACACTTTCACAATGGGTTAAATATTGATTTTCTTAAATTTGAAATTTAAGAACCCATAAAGCCAAATATTTGTTCGGCTTCATGGGTAGAAACACATCAGTCTCTTTGAGCAGGGTCAACAAAAATAAAGTTCTTTGTTGCCGCTGTAACAGCCCCGCACCAATTGTAAGTTTCCGTAAATTCGCTTGAACTGCTTACTGTTTTTGTTTTGCTGCCGCAAGCGCAGCTCACACGAACAGTCCATGGCAAATCTGGAGAACTGCTTGCAAAATCGTCAACACATGTGTAATAATAGCCGGTGTCGTTTGTTGTTACAGTTTCTACATGCCCGGAATTTGACGTAACAGTTACTGAAGCACCACGAACATTAACCCATTTAACTATACCGTCTCCTATGTTCTTATGTCTTTTAACGGTTCCGTGTACTCCTACGTGAATTTCCATCAAGTCTTCATTTAGACCTTCCTCATTATCAAAGCTTATGCTGTTACTTTCAGATAAATAAAAACCGGCAGTTAAAACCGATAAAACAAAAAAGAAAAACAAATTCTTAATTTTCATTTTATATCCTCCATTATTAAATAATATTAATTTATTAGAATGAGAGAAGAAAAAATTGACAATAATTAATATAACCATAATTGACTATTGAAGAATAATTATTTTTTTATAAAATCTATGGTAAGAACCTCGGGACAAGCAACGGGGAATTAAACCCAGCCTTCTCGTCCGCCGTAGCGAAGGCGGATTAAAGAATATTTCTATCATTATTTAAAAAGTTCTTATAAATTTATTAATTTCACTTACGCGGCAGTTAGTTATTAAAGTTTCTGCAAAATAAAAAGTCAGACATTTCGAACCCGTTTTTTGGGTGAGCCTGTCCGCCGTCTTTTTGGCGGGAAATCTTTCAATTAGAGTATGATTTCAAAGATTTCTCCCTCCCGCCATGCCGGCGAGGCAGGCCGGTCGAAATGACAAAACGTTTAGTTATCTAATTTTGCAGAAACTCTAAAGTGAAGGCTCCAAACATTGAGTAATAAAATCTCCGAAATCTTTAAGATTTCGGAGATTAAAAAAACTGTTGAGAATACTATAAAGTAATCGTTTCTTTATAAATTCTTCCCCAATCATCTATTGCTTCTACCACTATTTCTTTTATTCCTTTTGACGGCGATGCAGTAAACATGTGGTTATTCTTTACAGGGTTAACCCAGGGTCTTTTCTTAGGTAATTTGTCGCCTTCGTGAAGTTTAACGGATAAAGGATCATTCATTACTTTATTGTTCATCAAACCTTTCTTCATCCCGTCTTCGTACCAGAAAACTTTCCATTTGTCGTTGGCAGAATACACATTTGCAATAAGTTCGCCGTTGTTTTTGAAGGGGTTATAAACCCGCATTTGGTGATCAATTTCTTTACCGGTTGATTTATACTGCCAAGTTAATTCGCTACCTTTAACGGTGTAAATTGAATAACCCATAGGCGTACCGTCGAAGCATATCGGACCTGTCCACCATGCGCCGCACAATGCACCGCAAACGTGGATTTCACTTCCGCCTTCTCTCAAGTAATCGCTTTCATGCGTATGTCCGCTTATAACATACGATTTATAAGGTTCCAAAATTTTATAAAGCAATTCACGATTAACAATAACAACGCTGTCCCTCGGGCGTTCTTGTTCATACCTAATATGCTGGCTGCAAAGTACGGGTATATGGCAGAACACAACTACGGTTTTCCCTTTTTCAACGAAAGCTAAATCTTGTTTAAGCCAATCGAGCTGCTTCTGGTCTAGATATCCGATATAACCGCCGAACCAAAAAATATCGTCAAGAACTACGTAGTGAACGTCGCCTTTGTTAAAAGAATAATAAGCAGGGCCGAAGTAATCCTGGAAAGTTCCTACCGATGTTTCATCCGTTTTGGCTTCAACTTCAACATCATGATTACCGAGCACCTGGAAACACGGTATTCCCATTGCTTTTACTGTTTTCAAATAATCCGGGTAATACTCAAGTCTATCAAACATGATATCGCCGTTTGCCAAACCGAAAACAGGTTCATCCGAGAATTTTTTACATGTTTTTACAAGATCAGGCTGTGCAACTGTGTGAAGCAAATTTACATCTTCATTGTCCTGAGTTTGCGGATCAGCCATAACAAGGAATTTGTGATTTACATCATTTTCGGTTTTAGATAATTCAAAAACCGCATTCATTTCATTTAACTTATCCGGTTTTATTTCCCGGTAAAATAAAGCCGTTCCGGTTTTTGATTTAGGTATTTGGTAACCCGAAGGGATTGTAATATAAACAAATCTCTGCATTGTATTGGACAGCATTTCGAACGAGCCGTCGCTTTTGGTTTTAACAACGGAAAGCCCGTCTGTTACCGCAACATTTGAAATTCCTTTTCCATTTGATTTTACTGCACCGGAAATTCTAACCGGTTTGAATTTCGATTCGGGTAAATCGATTGGTTGATAAGGGTCTGCATGCAGTTTATCCGCCACAATAAGCACTGTAGCTGCCATGCCACCTTTCTTAAAAAAATCCCTTCTGGTTATCATACAATTAACTCCAATTTTATTTACAGTTTGTTTTTAGATTAAGCGTGTCTGCTATTTCTTTAAAGTCAAATGCCGAAACGTTGCCGTCATTGTGGATTGCTAAAAATATACCTTTTTCAAATTCGCCGAAAGGTGTCGGGTCGAACCAAATGCCGTCGGTATTGGTTGTGTTGAATCCTTCAATCGAGCCAACGTATTCAAAAGTTTTTCTATCTAAAAAGTGAAAAATATTATAATCATAATCCTGGTCGGTAATAATCCAGTAACCTCCGGAGCCGCATTCAAAAAGTGAAATACCTTCAACCTGGAATTTGAATAGGTCTTTGCCGATTATCTTGTTTTTATAATTGCCGTCAAAGTCATAAAGTTTAACATTGGTTCCCGGCTGCAATTCTTCGGCAATTAAAAGATTGTTGTAAAGAGTATCACCGTAAATTGATTCTACAACTTTTAATACTCCATCTCCTTCGGTAGCGCCGAACTTTTTAACTAACTTTGCATTTAATAAACTGTCGGTCATTTCAACGTCAAAAACCACAACACGTTCATTTAACTCCTCATTCGGCGGAACTTGTTCGTCAACAGTTTCGTAATTATCCGTAACAAATATTCTATAATTATCTTTTTGCTTTTGAATGTATAATCCGTAAGGTTTTATTAAATCTGCCTGAGCAAAGAATCCAATTGGGTTAAATTCCGGGAGCCCAAAAACCTGCAGCCTGTGATTATCTCTTTCTACAACTACAACAAACGAATCAATAACAGCTATACCGTTCGGCCTTTCCAATTGGCCGAGACTGTCGCCGCTTTCACTTACTCTAAATAACTCTTCCCCGTTTAATGCATCATTAATGATGAGGCGGTCAGTTGATTTTGCGGTTGCAATAATCCAGTGTTCGCTGTTTGGTCCGTGCCAGATTGTCGGCGAGTCAACATTGTCGGGTTCATTCCTGGGAGTTTGATACACTTCTTTAATTTTAACAATGTTTAATTTTTCTTCATGCCTGCATGCCGATAAAAACATAAAGGAAATAATTAGTAGCAATAGGAATTTTTTCATTTGGTCTCCTCTCAATCTCTCAAGAAAAATAACAAAAGCGAGTTCAAATTAATGAACTCGCTTTATTAATAGGATTAAATCTTTATTAAAAGTCGAATTTGATTCCGGCGTTAAATGTTACATTATAATATTCAGCCTGATAAGTTCTGTCTTTGTCGCCGGCATAGTAACGTAACGGCTGATTTGTTAAGTTATTAGCTTCAAAGAAAAATCTTAAATTTGGTGTGAAAGCATATGAGCCGTTAATATCTAAACGGGTAACATCATCATAATATCTTTCTAATCCTGGAGTAAGGTCTAATTCGTCCGGATCAATGTATGCACTTGAATAGTTAAATGAAACACCCAATACAATTTTTTCATCCTGGTAAGTTAAGTTTGCATTAAAAATATGAGGAGCGCTGCCGGGTAATTCAATGTCTTCATCACCTTCAACTTGCGCATCCAATACCGGGTTATCTGCAGATGAATTTGTGTATGTGTAATTTGTGTAGATGTTTATGTTTTTGAATATTCCTTTAAGAAAATCTAATCTTCTTTGGAATGCAACCTCAAGACCGAACAATGTAGCTTCAGCACCGTTTCTTGGTTGGAAAAATTCATCATATGTGTTGCCGGATACCGGATCTAAATAATCATCTTCAGAATAAACATAAATGAAGTCATCAATTTTTTTATAGAATACACCGGCAGAAACAATACCAACTGATTTAAAGTAACTTTCACCCATTAAATCAAAGTTCATTGATGTAGTTGGTTCAAGTGCCGGGTTACCAACTTCAAGTTCTTCGTTGTCTTCTTTAATGTTTCTGAAAGGCACTAAATCGTAATAACTTGGTCTTGCAATTGTGTTTGTCCAAGCAAGTCTTAATATTGTGTTGTTATTAACATTGTATTTGAAATGAAGACCGGGCATAATATTGGTATAGTCATCTGAACCGAAAGTAGGGGTAACTTCTTCAGTATCTTCATTAAATTCATTACCGTTATAATCAATATCGGTTTTTTCGTATCTAACACCGGCAATCATAAATAATTTATCGCCAAGTTGTTGATTTAACTGGATATAACCGGCTGTAATATTTTCTTCTGCTGTAAAGTTATCTGCAGCATATTCATCAACTTTGTCTTCTTTTTCAAATAGGGTTGAATTTTGTAAATCAAACGAACCAAGTGTTCCGGCATCTGTTTGGCGTCCAACTTTATAATCGCCGGCAAGAAAATCATTATCAGTATAATCTTGATTACCAACTGATAAAAGATTATCAAAGCCTGATAAAGGTTCATATTCAAAGAAGTTGTTATCTCTTTCTTTATCTTTTCCTCTATATCTAGCACCAAATTTAAGACTGTTTTTATATTGACCGTTTTTCATAAGAGGTATTTCAAGATCAATTTTTGCATTAAAATCTTTTTCTTCAGTATATTGATATTCTTCAGTGATTTCATGTAATTCAAATGAACTTAAAGGAATGCTTTCAATAATAGTTGGTTCACGAGTATCGGCAAGATCAATTTGAACATCGTCTTCAACTACTTCAGCTTCCCATTCAATATATCTTTCGTTTGGTCTTTCTTCTGAGGCTTTTGATGCAGCGATCGACCAGTTTAATTTTACACCACTGTCAAAAAGGTGGTCACCGGATAAAGATGTTGTCCACATTCTTTGATCTTCCAAACGTGCACCTTCATTATCATCATTATCAATACCGCCTTTAGTTTGTCTTGCTACTACCCATCCGTCAACGTCTTCGTCGTTTACTTCAATTTCATCCATTTCATAAACTGCTCTAAATCTGTTTTCCCAATCGTTACGATGGTTGTAAATACCTCTTGCATAAATTGTGTGGAAAGGCGCAAGTTTAAAATCTAATGTTGCACCAATACTTTGGCGTAATCTTCTTATTTCATATTTTCTTATTTGCCATTCTTCAGGATAGTAATCACCCTGATCACCGTCCCATGAACCTTCAGTATTATCTGATCCCATTTCATGATCATAGTATGAACCGTTAACAACAACACCTAATTTGTTTTCAAAAAATCTTTGTCCAACAGTAAATGATCCGATTGGAGCCATTTTTTCCGAAAGTGCGTTGTAAACTGTACCAACGGTACCGGAAATTCTTAAATCGTTTGGTGCTGATTTTGTGACAAGGTTTATAGCGCCGCCGATAGCATCAGCGTCCATGTCAGGTGTAACGGCTTTGTTAACTTCAATTGTTTGGATCATATCCGACGGTACAAGGTCCAACTGCACATTTCTAATTTCTGCTTCTGCAGAAGGAATTCTTTCACCGTTAATCATTACTGAGTTTAATCTCGGCTCTGTTCCCCTGATATTACCAAATCTAGCTTCACCTTGATCATAGTTAACCGTAATAGATGTGATTCTTTTTAAAGCATCACCAATATTTTGATCCGGGAAACGACCGATCTGATCCGCAGATACAATATTTGTAATATTTGCGTTTTCTTTTTGTTGGTTTAACGCTTTAGCCTGTCCTTTTAATTGATCGCCTAATACAAGAACTTCATCGCCTAAAACAATACCGGATTCAAGTTCAACATTAATAAATGTTGTTTTGTTTTCTTCTACATTAACTTCAATAGTTTTCGGTTGATATCCTAAATATGAAACTACAACTTGATATGTACCCTTATCAAGATTGATAGTAAATTCACCATTTGGGTTTGTTGCGGCACCTTTGTTAATGGATTGAACATAAACATTAGCGGCTGCTAAAGAAAAATTATCTTCATCGGTAACTTTACCGGAAATTCTACCGGCTGCCGCAAAAGTTATTGAAGATGTTATAAAAAGACATAAGATTAGTAGTTTGATTTTCATAGACTGTCCCCTGTTTAGTTAAAAATGTAGGTCAAAGCTTTAATATACGGGAGTGATGTTACCTGAAAGTTAATAGAGTGTTAAGAAATTGTTAAGAAGGAATTTGGTTAGATTTTTTATTAATAAAATCGAATTGCTCAAATATAATACTTTAAAGTTATTCCCAGTCCGGCTGTGCTGTAGCTTAACGAAGAATAAACAGCAGAGCCTTCCGACGATTCAATATTTTCAACATCTGTACTTTTGTTAACCCAGTTAATAAAAAAATTCAAGTCGTCAATATTTACTGTAAAATAAAGCTCGGGAATATCTACAGTTAAATTATAAGTTTTATTTGTAAAAGGAATTTTACCGTCCGCATTTACAAAAGAGAATCATGCTGAAAAGTGTTCGTTAAATTCATATTCAATATTGCCGCCGAAGATTGTGTATTCTTCTTCCCGCCAGAAATTTATTGAATCGGCAAACTCTACATTTCCGCCGAGAAGAGAAGCTTTTAAACCTTTGTAACCGTAGCTTGCTTTTCCGCCGTCGCCGTATCTTAATAGAATAGAAACAGACGGCTTAACCTGTGCCATAATAGCAACCGCTGAAAAAGAAGAGACATGCCCACCTATATTTGTGCCATATGACATTTTGATGTTTTTCATATTAATTCACAACCAACCAACAAAAATTAGCTTTAGAGAAAAAAGTTTAGAAAACTAAAAATATTCACACAAAATTTTGTATTCTTAAAAGTAGCCTCCGTCAAGTTATTCGGGCAAATAAACTTGTCATTGAGTCCTTCTGTTTATTCTTTGCATATGTTCTTTTTAGATTTCTTAGTAATTGATAAACATCCAATAAACTTATTAAATGTATTCGTACTAATGTTGCAATGGTTGATCCCGACAAGTCGCATAAGCGTCAACTTAAAAAAGGGCTATTAGCTTCAAAAAAAGTAAATTTGTTTAGGACAAACAAAAAGGACTATTCAATGAGAGCAAATAGCGAAAAACAAAGGAAGAGTTTTATAGAAAAAAAGTTAGAAAAAATTCCATTGGAGAAATTATCAAAGGAAAGCAAATTTAACAATAGGCAGCCGAAAAAAATATCGACAAAAGATTTTTTGTTGGAATTTTTTTTAATGGTAAAAAGCAGTGGGAATAAATCATATCGGAACTGGGCAATAAAGATAGGCATATTGATAAAAGAGACAGTCTCGAAACAAGCGATATGGAAGAAAATGCATGAAGGACAAATAGTCTTCCTGAAGGAAGTATACTTGTTGCAAATTGGTTTTGGGATTTAGTTTTTATTTAGAACTCACCTAAATTCTCCCCCCCTCCCAAAGTCTCGTACGGCGGGCAGGTCTTAAAAAGAGGGGACTTTATGGCAAAATCCCAAAACCAATTTGGCTTGTGTATATTATCATATGTAATAAAAGAAAAAATAGGCCAGAAGAGAAAAACAAACCAGACAATAGAGGCATCAGTTTGTTAAGTTTAATGGAGTATATAAAGAACAATTTTGATTTAATAGTTCAAGAGAACTTGATGGGATATGATATTGATGAGTCTATACTTATCAAACAAATAAATTATTATTGTCGGTACGAATCCCGTAACGATAGAACCAATTTTCATCAAAAACTTAGAAAATTAAGTTGACGCTTATGCGCAAAAGACGGGACAAGCAGTCACACAAAACACTCCTTCGAACATTATATTTATTGTTAAGTTGACGCATATGATCACTGCGAGGCAGTGGCAATGAATTCTGCGACACACTCCTCAGACCAGCGCTATTGTAGATTTATAAACCATACTTGTTCTTCATTGGGACACCCTTACTTCTACAAGCTTTATTTCGAACAACGCGTTATAATACTATTGGAATTATTTACGGAATGATTTTTAAATTTGCAGAATAACAAAATGCGAAAAGACATCAGCCTCTCCGCATTTGGGCTATAGTGTATTGTGGGATAGGAAAGTGCTTCTAATATTTAATGATAATAAACTCTACTACTATTTTTAGATTTATATTTTATTTAATTCTGAACTCTTATTTTTTCCAGCACAATGGCGGAAGTTATTATTTCAGGTAATATTACTGCATCTTTTCCCGGTGCATAATAAACATACAGCGGAACACTATTGCGGCCAAACTCTGCCAACGCCTTTGTTATTGTCTCGTCTTTGTTTGTCCAGTCTGCTTTTAAGGTTACTATGCCTTTTTCTGCAAAGGCTTTCTGCACTTCCTCAGAGCCAAAAGCTACTTTTTCATTTACTTGACAGCTTAAACACCATGCTGCAGTATAGTCTACAAATACAGGTTTGTTATCTGCTCTCAGCTCTTCTACCAGCTCCGGGCTGAACGCTTTCCATTCTATTGTACCTTGTTTATGTATATCCCTTGTTTCGGTTGTTTTTGCTTCTATCTTTTTTAATGAAAAGGATATTGCTCCGACAACCATTAGCGTAGATATAACTTGTGCTGTTCTTCTTACATTTGGCGTTTTTGCTATGTTACCCCAGCGTCCGTATATCCAGCCGCCTATGCTTATCAATATTAATGAACCCAACAGTATTATTACTCCTTCGGAACCGGTTTGCAAACTCAAAACCCATAGCAGCCATAGAACTGTTGCCATCAGCAGAAATCCCATGAACTGTTTCATTGTTTCCATCCACGCCCCCGGTTTAGGAATGAACCTTAGCAGTTTTGGAATACTGGTTAAAACAAGATACGGAGCAGCCATACCTAACCCTAAAATGGTAAACACAAGCAAAGAAACATATGCAGGCTGGCTTAATGCATACCCAAGAGCAGAACCCATAAACGGTGCAGTACAAGGCGTAGCAACAACTGTTGCCAATACCCCGCTTGTAAACGATCCCATGTAGGCGGATTTACTCCTTTTCCCTTGTCCAACAGCCGTAAGTGTGGCGCCTATTTCAAAAACCCCGAACATACTTAAACCGAACAAGAAAAGAAAAATAGAAAGTACAACCACAAACCCGGGAGACTGTAATTGAAAACCCCAGCCAAGCTGTTCGCCCCCGGCTCGGAGTATTAAAAGTAATCCCGCTAATATCCAGAATGAGATCAGCACTCCTATCGTAAATAACAATCCGTGTTTTAGTTTTTCTTTCGGATCTTCACCTGCTTGTTCTACTATGCCCATTATTTTTAATGAGAGTACAGGAAGTACACACGGCATTAGGTTTAGTATCATCCCTCCGAAGAATGCAAATACTATTGCAGCTAGTATGGAAATTGTCGCTTCAATTGTTACCGGGTCGCTTTCTTCCGGCAGTTGAATTGAGGAGTTTGCAGCGGTATCTATATTCTTTTGTTCTTCTTTGGGATCAGCAGGTACATTTTTTACTGTCCCGCCGTTTATAATTTCTACGTTTATAATTTTTATTACGGCATCAGGCGGCATACAGGTTCTATCGTTGCACGCCTGGTAGCCCAATTCTATAGGTATTTCATAACTGCCCGATGCCAATGTTTTACTGCTTTTAATTTTTACTTCTATTTTTATTTCGCCTTCATAAACAGATGCAGGTTTATCCGAGAAGGGGAGCTTAAACTCTTTAGCCGGGGGAAAGGTTGCTTCCTCAATTATAAAGTTCTCGTTCAACGATGAAACTGTTGTAGGAATTAAAAATTCATCGTTAGGCCTATTAGAGTTTATATGCCAGCCGCGGTTTATTTTTGTGTTGATCTCTACTGTAAACTCTTCCCCTGCCGATACTTTAAAATTATTATCCGCAATATTTACCGTTACAATGTTAGTGCCTGTTTGTGCCCGGGCATAAACGGTTAGAAAACTCAATAATGCAAATAGTGATATAATATTTTTTTTGAACTTCATTTTTATTTTCTGCCTTTAATTTCAGGAACGAATAAAAAGCCTCTCCAAAAACTTTAGAGAGGCTGACAAGGAGTTAATATGTATCGCCCCCCTTTATCATTTGTACGATACATAATATTGTTAAGGATACATCTCCAGCAAATTATTTCGTCAATTCTATAATTGTATCTATTTCTTTTAGGAGCATATCTTCACCTTCAAAACCAACCGATTTATAACGTATGTTTCCGTTTTTGTCTATAAATATTTTGGTTGGAATACTGGAAACTTCGTATAAAGCCGCCGCTTTGCTCCCGGTATCCAATAAAACATGGAACGGATAGCCATTGGCTTTCATGAGTTTAGATGCGTTCTCTCCCTGCTTCCCGGTTCTTTCCATTGTATTCATAAAAAGAAAAACTACATCCGAATTATTTGAATATTTCTCTACAGCCTTTTTCATTGCCGGGAACGATGCTTTGCACGGACTGCACCATGTTGCCCAGAAATCAAGTATTACTGTTTTCCCCTTGTAATCTGTTAATGATATTTCTTTGCCGTCAAGATCGGTAAGAGTAAATGCGGGAGCAGGATCGTTAATTAACGACGCTTTTACTTCTTCAAGATATTTAGCAATAAATTTGTCTTTCAGCTTTGCAAGGTGTGTGTTATATCCTTCATCCGATCCATTAACTTTTTTATAAGCTGATTTATGGACGGCAAGAATTGTTTCGGAAGTTTTGCCGTCTGTAATTGCTTCATCCGTTATTTTAAGAGCTTCATCTGCCCTATTGTTTTTTACCAGCAACCTGCTGTAGATTTCTTTCATACCGGAAGAACTATTTCTATTATATCCTTTTTCTGCCATTGCAAGGGCTTCTTGTGAGCTTTTATATTTTTCATAAACTTTAGCAGCTGTTGAATATATAATATCCGAAGCGAATTCTTTTTTCATATTTTCAAATTGATTCTTTGTAAGCCGGTAGGGATTAGGTTTAGGCATGTCAAAAAAAGTTTTAGCTGTTTTAAGAGATAAATCATTGAAATATTCTACATACTCTTTATTAGCTTCTTTATTCAAACAAAAAGAGGCAGCTTGTGCAAGAAAACCGCTCAACCAGCCCCATTTATTCTCCTCGGGATTGAATTTTATTTTAGTTAAAAATGCTTTTGCTTCTTTATATTTTCCCTGATTACAATATCCCGTAATTATCTGTCCTATCATTGAAGCAAACGAAAGTCCTTCGGGATTAGAATGTTTTAATAAATACGTACAAAACAACTCTTCTTTTTTCTTTATGTCATTTCTTTCATTATAGAATTTTTGGGTGAATCCGTCGTCCGCAACAATTCCTTCGGGATACTTGGCTTTAACAAAATCCAAATACTCGCTACTTTTTTCTTCATCTTTTAGGAACTGCAGATAAGCCTTTGATATTGCTAATAACTGGTCCTCCGTAAGGAATTCTTTCTTGTTATCAAATTGATTAAGTGTACTTTTCAAAATTCCTTCTGTATTTCCTTCAATGGAGTTAATTGCATTGCTATATTGATACAAATAATACTTTATCAGATCCGGATGGACTTCAAATTCTTCTTTATAAAGTTTATAAGTTTTCTTAATGTCACCTTTCTCATTTATAACACCATTATACCCTACAATGAAGGCCAACCCGGCTTTTGTACCCTTTAGCGGTTTTGCATCTTGTTCGTATAACTGGATAGGGAATGTTGTTTGTTTTACTTGTTCCCGAAATGAGCTATGGACATCAATAAACTTTAATCCAAGGGCGTGCGAGCTATCAGGTATTTTATATTCCCCCTCCCACTCAGAACCTTTTTTTTGCAAAGGATATTCTTCCGCATTCAGAATGCCGTTCTTTACTGAAAAGATTATATATGATACTTCTTTATTCTGTAAGTCAGTATTATAAGAACGGAACTTGATTGTGATTGTTTCTCCCGGTTTTGGCTGCTTCGGTGAAAATGTGAAATTGTCGTTCCCATCCTGTTCGCATCCAAAAGAAAAAAGTAACATTATAAAAAAAAACATCTGGCCAATCTTTATATTCATAAATTCTCCTTTACTTCATATTACATAGAGTTAAGGCGATCAGTTTAGCCTGTGCGCCAAAAACAGCAATACAGGGAGAAAAAAACGTTTAGGAATAATCATTTATAAAAAAGTTTAAAATCATTTTTCATATTGATTATCTACAAAATGTATCATCGCAGACTAAAAAGTCTGTGTTACGGAAAAATTCTCCCTGTATCGCTGCTAAAAAAATAGATTAATAAGCTAAATTAAATCCAAGGCTAATCTGGCGTCCTATCATAGGCCCTGCCCCGCCGATCCAATCTTGATTATTTAATATGTTATAAACATCGATGAATACCGAATGTTCATCCAATACGTAATAATTACAACGAAGATTAAACTTAGAGTACCCCGAAAGATCTTTATAATAGTCATAAGAATTGATAGATGTTTCAGTGTCGGTCCATTCATTTTGATCTTTATAATAGCTATACCCATCCAGTCCGTACTCGCCGCCATTCCATCTATATTCTAAGCTTATGCTGCCTCCATTCTGAGACCATGGGATAAACGACGGTATTTTTGTTGTTAAGCGCACAAAGAAGGAACCTGAGGGAATATTGGGAATTCTCTTACCCGGGGCAATATTTCTTACAGCTTCGAATCCTTCGCCATAGACTGATTTAACCGAGGTATAGGAGATATCAACCGTAAAGGGGTCTAACAATAATTTTGACGACAATTCCCTCCACTGTTATCTGCTTTAGCAACGTTTTGATACTGATATGTTTTTACAGGATCGAGAGTTGTTGTAACACTTACAATTAGATCCGTCATCTCTTGATTAAAGTAAGTAAAACTAAAAGAAAGAATATCGGAATAATAAATATCTGAGCCCAATTCATAACCCGATTGTTGCTGTGGTTTCAGATTCGGGTTAGCTAGCCGGATTGAAGATGAGGATACGGATCCTGTTTTGTAATATGGATTTGCCGGTTCGGAAGATTTACCGATTGAGAATCGTGGTTTAATTATAAAATCACCCACGTCATAAACATAAGTAAGACCTAATCTTGGCATTGTATACCACCCAAGGTCGTCTCCGTAACCACTGTTCTTTTCTGTGCGAATTCCTGTGGTTAAAAATAGATTGTTCTGGAAACTCCAGACAGCTTCTGCAAAAAGACCTGTTGTGGTTGTTGGATATATAGTTTTGTACCCCGGATAAGTATAATTGTAAGATTGTGTTTCATAATCAACCTGGGAATTACTAAACCAACTTCCCATATTAATATATCTATAACCGACATATTCTGCACCTACTGTAATATCAGCATTAAAACCTTCACTTATCATCGGCTGGTTAAGATTTATGAAATACCGGGCATTGTATTTTTTAAAATCATAGTGCAGCATCATATAAGTGAGGCTTGGACCCATATATACACCTGAAAAATTATTCACTGTAAATTCATTCCTGGAATAACCTAAAGTAAGATTATGATACAATTTATCGCTTAACAGGTGTTTCAAATTCAAACTCGCAATGGAACCATCATTTTCATTTTCATCGTCGGAAAAATTACCAAGAAGGTCCTCGGGATTCGCCCACCCATCATAAACAGCGGTTTTATATTTATATGTGCTTAAGTAAGAACCATTAATGCTCGAAGAATAAGAGAATTTTAAGTCGGCAATAAGATCTTCCAACTTAGCATGCACACCAGCATTAAGTCCGTATGTTTTATAATCAACTCCGTTATTTGTCTCCCACCTTGAAATCGGCCTCAATGAATAGTTTCCTCCGAAGGAATATCCGTAATCTCCCGATCCGCCCGAAATATTTAAGTTATACGCCTGGTTTATGGGATTACTATCGGTGTAGTCACTTTCCTGAAAGGTAAACATGGGACGCAAATTAACTCTAAGGCTCTTCATCCTGCCCTTTTTTGTGAATATTTGAATTACGCCGCTTGAAGAACCGGCACCGTAAAGTGTAGTAGACATAGGTCCTCGGCTTACTTCTATTTTTTCAATGTCATTCGTATTCATATTATTTAAAATGGACCCGTCAGAGACTTCAACTCCATCAACAAAATATTTGACACCTGCACTGGTAGTTACATTTGAAAGCGGCGCACCACCTCTCATATAGATTTTATCATAGGGGGTTCCATCATTGATAGAACCAACACTTTCAGCTTCTCCACCTATTTCAATCCCCGGAATTGATTCCAAAACCGAACTTAAAGTAGAAAGATTTCTGTTCTCAAGATCTTTTATTGTGATAACAGAGATAGCATTGGCTACCGCACGAATTTTTCTTTCGCTTAACGACCCTGTAACTACAACTTCGTCGAGGTTTACAAGCGATTGTTGAAGTGCATAATTAAGTTCCAGGGTTTTATCCGCAACAACATTTATTACTTCTTTTTTTTGTACGCAACCTATATATGAAATTTGTATTGTATATTCTCCGGCCGGGATTTTATTTATCTCGAAGTTACCTTCTAGATCTGTAGCAGCCCCCATTGTTGTTCCCATTATTACTATATTGGCGCCCCATACAGGTTCTTTTGTACTTGCATAAATTATTCTCCCTCTAATACTACCTGTCTTCTCTGTTTCCTGGACAGGTTTTTCTATTTCCGGTTCGGGCAATTTTTTTATTGTTATTTGATTATTTATCCTGTTGAATACCAGTTGGAATTCAGATGAAAGATTTTCAAGAATCTCACAGAGAGGTTTATCTTCTATAATTTTAGAAGTTTTCTCTTTTAAGGGAATTTTTCCCTCTATATAAAAGAACTGGAAACCGGTGTTTTTTTCAATTTCCTGAAGCGCTTCTTCTAATGTTATGTTATTAAGCTTTGCTTTTACAGTAATATCACAAAGACTTTGCCCTGCTACAGAGTTGGATGCAAACAAAACATTCACAAGAAAGCTTTGAAATAGTAATCCTAGAAAGGAATAAAAAGCAGCCATTTTTAATACCCATATAATATTTTTTTTCATATTATTACACCTGCTTTGGTTAAACATATTGTTTTAATTGTGTTTGACTAATTTTGAGCCATGGCAATCTCGTCCATTGTCATGGCTTTTTCACTTTTTGTAGCGCTATCCCATCACCCCTCCTTGTTTATTATAAGATTACAAATTTTTTTACTTACTTTAATTGCCACCGGGATATCGATTGTACCTTCCTCAACGAATGACTTAATGACAATAAATGACAAACTAATTTTTCTTAGAATCCGCTTTATAAAATACTATAGCTTTAATCTCATCTTTTTCTGTAATTGTTCTGTATTCAAGTCCTGATGCTGATTTAATAACTTTTATAACTGTCCAGAATGATTCATTATTAAACCCCGCTCTTATTTTTTCCTGGGCATAAGCAGCATCCTCCAGTATAAACTTTACCCCGTAAGTTCTTTCCAATTGTGCAAATACATTTTCCAGCGGAACGCTAACGAACTTAAGAATATTATCTTTCCACCCGGTCACCTGTACGAGGTCAAACTCTTTTACTTGTTCTGAACCGGTTAACTTGTTATAAGATAGCTGCTGTTCCGGAACAAGTAATTGTTCTTCCTTTTCTGCAACATATATTTTTACACTTCCTTCAATCAAAGAAACTGCAATTTCTTTTTCATTTGGAAAAGCTTTTACGTTAAATTTTGTTCCGAGAACGGTTGTAGAAATTTTCCCGGAGTGAACAATAAAAGGTCTATCCGGATTATGTGCCACTTCAAAATATGCTTCGCCTTCCAAATACACCTCTCTCTTTGAGTTTTTGAATTGTTTTGGGTATCTCAGCTTGCTTCCTGCATTAAGAGTAATGCGGGTACCGTCGAAAAAGGTAAGAATTGATTTTTGTCCCGGCTCGGTTGTTTTTTCATACAACGAAACTTCTGCCTCTGTACCGTTAGTAAAAATTCCGCTCTGCGATAAGACATAATAGCATCCAAGCATTATAACAAGAACAGCAGCTACTTTTATAATTCTTGCGGTTAAGGAGTAAAGAGTTTTTTTTCCGGTGAAAAGTTTTTGTGTTGATGAAATACCGGTGCGGCGTTCAACGTCCTCCCAGGCAACTTTTGCATGTTCTTCAGAGTGTTGCCTTTTTCCCGTGTGCAAAATTTTACGCAGTTCTTTAATCTTTAACTCACGAGACGGGTCTTCTTTGATCCACTGCCGTACATGTGAAAGTTCGGCTTCTTTGCATTCCCCGGCAATATAATTTGTAATTAACTGCCAATCGATCCCTTCAGCCCAATTACTATTGTTTTCGCCGTTCATAGCTTTTTTCCCAATTAAATTTTTTTAAGGAAAACTTAATTTGTTTTTCTGCTTTTAATAGATTAGACACCAATTTGCGAGGTTACCCCTACCCGGGAGCGGGAAATTATGAGAATTAGGACTACGCAGACCTTAGCTGTATAGTCAAGAACAGCTTTTTTATTTAAGATGCATGCCCATGCATGGGAGGCTGGGATTTATGCTTTATATTGCTCCGGTAATAATATAGGTTGCATTGTTATGGTGTAAATTTGTTTTCGGATTTTGTTTTTTTATGAACTCTCTCTTATCTCTCTTACAAAGAGAGAAGTCTATGGAAAAATCCGAAACCAAATTGTTGTTACTTCATTAATCTTGAACTATTCTTTTGCATTGAATATTATTCCCGAGTTAATAATCTAAAAAGTGAAAAACAAAATACTTCTAAAATCAAAAATTGTTGATCATAAATATGCCCGGTCTTTGACGGGTCGTTAATCAATATTGCCAACCATTCTATCATGCGCCCATGTATTTATTCTACGTCATTACATTTCTCGTCACTTCTTCTACAAGGAAGGTGAGGACGGGCATGAAAGGAGAAAGTTTTTCACGAAGTTTTCTGAACGCTCGAGCCATCTGGTTTTCAACAGTCTTTGCTGAAATTTCCATAACGTTTGCAATCTCAGCATAAGTCAATCCGTCATCGCGGTGCAAAGTGAATACAAGTTTCGTTCTGCCGGGCAGAGAACCTACTGCTTCTTCCACGGCCTGTTCAAGTTCTTTTTGTTCCAGTTCTTCATAAGGAGTCTTTGCATGAGATTTTATGATAACAAGTTCTTCATCTTCAATAATACTGATAGGTAGTTTCCGCCCTATTGTATTTTGACTTCTGATATAATTTAGCGCTCTGTTACGTGCAGCTCTATAAAGATAAGCTTTTACGGAAGTATGAACATTAAGCTGATCGCGCTTCTCCCATAAATCAATGTATAGTTCTTTTATAATTTCATCCGCAGTTTCCTGCGACTTTATATAACGCTCCACGAACCAGCTTAACTTTGAGTAATAAGCCAAAAATATTTCTTTGAATGCATTCTTGTCACCGGAACAGAATTTTTTCATTAATTCTTGTTCGGTATTATTTTCTATCTTTTGATCGTTGCTCAATAGATGCAATGCTTATTATGTTTGGGAACAAATTAGGAAAGATGTGTTTCTTTTGCAACAAGGTATAACATGAAACGTTTAACAATCTCATCTAGTTCTTGCTATTATCGCGGAAATAAACGGCTCTTCTACGGACATCATAAGCATGGCTGCCATCAATGGGAGCCGGAACTAAATATAGGTTTAAAGTTGAGACCGGATATTTTCATAAAAGCTGACTGATTAAAAAATTCAGAAAAGTGATATGTAAGTTATGATTATTTTGAACTATTTATTTGGAAGTATTCGCATAAATAATCGTGTGAATATAAAAATAAAAGGGGTTGTCTCGTATGTTAGAAATAAGAAAAAAAGTATATTATTTTAACAAAAATCATTTCTTTCCTGCTTTTTCTACCGGAGGTTATTTTTCGTTTCTTTATGTGGATTACTCTCCTCCTTTAGAAAGAATTAAATGTAAATTAGACGTAATACAACGAAAAAAGACCCATCATCTTTTAATGTTAAAAATTTCTCGTTAAAAAACCTGCTCTGTGCTTCTCAGAGCAGGCTAACACTCAAGGAGAATTGATACAAGAAGTGTTTGAAAATAAAAAACTCAGCATATTTTGTATTATATAAAAAAACAATCCTCTTTAGGAAGTTTTTGCTTGTCATGTTGCCTGTTTAATTACTTCCCAGATATTCCAATACTATACCGGCTGTAATTATTTCGGGAAGAATTTTCACCTCTTCACCGGGCGCATAATAGACATACAACGGCACACTGTTGCGCCCAAACTCAGCCAAAGCTTTTGTTATTGTTTCGTCTTTGTTTGTCCAGTCCGCTTTTAATGTAACTATTCCTTTTTCAGCAAAAGCTTTTTGTACTTCTTCACTTCCGAATGCTACTTCCTCATTTACCTGGCAGCTTAAACACCATGCAGCCGTGAAGTCAATAAATACAGGTTTATTTTCCAATCTCAGTTCTTCTACCAACTCAGGACTGAATTGCTGCCATTCTATTGTACCTTGTATATATATACCCGTTGTTTCTGAAGTTTTAGCCTCTATATTTTTTAATGAAAAGGAAAGAGCAACTATAAGTATCAACGCTGCCGCAACTTGCGCTGTTCTTCTCACCTTTATTTCTTTCGCTATATTTCCCCAGCGACCGTATATCCAGCCGCTTATACTTATCAAAATTAACGAAGCTAATAGTATTATCACTCCTTCGGAACCGGTTTGTAAACTCAATACCCACAAGAGCCAAAGCACAGTTGCCATTAATAGAAATCCCATAAACTGTTTCATTGTTTCCATCCACGCCCCCGGTTTAGGGATGAACCTTAGCAGTTTTGGAATACTGGTTAAAACAAGATACGGAGCAGCCATA
Organism: Ignavibacteria bacterium; assembly: GCA_050117315.1. Classification (GTDB taxonomy): domain Bacteria; phylum Bacteroidota; class Ignavibacteria; order Ignavibacteriales; family Melioribacteraceae; genus JANQIV01. The sequence continues at coordinate 25,000 of JASFMY010000009.1, read as the reverse complement.
CCTAACCCTAAAATGGTAAACACAAGCAAAGAGACATATGCAGGCTGGCTTAACGCAAACCCAAGAGCGGAACCCATAAACGGAGCGGTACAGGGTGTGGCGACAACTGTTGCAAGTACTCCGCTTGTAAATGAACCCATGTACGCGGATCTGTTTTTTTTCCCTTGTCCAACAGCCGTAAGAGTTGTGCCTATTTCGAAAACTCCAAACATGCTTAATCCAAATAGGAAAAGGAAAATAGAAAGTACAATCACAAATCCTGGCGACTGTAATTGGAAACCCCAGCCAAGTTGTTCACCACCGGCACGAAGTACGAGCAATAATCCAGCTAATATCCAAAACGATACAAGTACGCCAAAGGTAAACAGCAATCCGTGTTTTAGTTTTTCTCTCGGAGCTTCTCCGGCTTGTTCTATTATACCCATTATTTTTAACGACAGTACAGGCAGTACACACGGCATCAAGTTTAATATTATTCCGCCCAAAAAAGCAAATGCTATTGCTGCGAATACAGTAATTGATTCACCCGATAATTGGGTTGTTTCCAAAGGTGCTTTAGTTATAATATTTTGAACAGTATCAGTTTTTTCTTCAACCTTTTGTGTATGAGTTTCTTCTTGCTTAACCGTAACAGAGGGTTTAGATTTTTCTTTATTTACTTGTTCCTTCTCTTTTTCCTTTAGAATTTTCCCGGGCGAAGTGCTTACAGTTTTTTTATTATCTTTTATTTCGACTGTAATTGTATCGGTTATACTTGTGGGCGGCATACATGTTTTATCGTTACATGCTTGATATTCAAATTTGACTTCCACGGTTAGCTTATCGATAGAAGCATTCTCTTCAACCGCAAATGTCAGTTCGATTTCTTCTTTCCCCTCGTAGACTGAAACCGGTTTTTCGGAAAACTCCAACGCAAGTATATGTGCTTCGGGATATTTTACATTTGCCAGTTTTATCCCGTTACTCTCTGCAGTAATTTCACTCGGGATCAAAAACTCATCGTTGGGTTTATTCGAGTTTATATGCCATCCGTGTTTTATTTCCACTTTGAGAATTGTCGTAAAGTTAGTCCCCTTTGCCGCCTTTAGATTTTCAACTCCAAGGTTTACGGAGACTATATCCGACTGAATTTGGGTATAAACAACACTGTTCCAACCGGCAACAAACAATAATACTGCAAATAGGATATTTATTTTCCCCCTCATTTTATCTCCTTAGTAAATTATTTAGTATCATTTAATATTATTTGTTTTCCTTTTTTATTTAAAAGAACCGGATCACCCAAGCCAAGATTTTTTAGTCCTTCAAATTGCGTTGCTTTATCACCCACAACTAAATAAATCATTTTATCAGGCAATAAATATTTCTGTGCCAACTCTTTTATATCATTCAAGGTTATTTGTTTAACTATGTCTTGCCGCTTTTTTATATAATCAAAAGAGTAATCATAAAGAATGATAGGCAGCATCATTTTCATAAGCTGTTTGGGTGTCTCATAATTCAATGCATCTCTATTGAGAATTGTCTTTTTCATTGCCGATAAATCCTCCGCCTTTATTTCATTATGATAAGATTGCACAATATCTCTAATTAATTTTATTGATTCTAAAGTTGAATTTGCTTGCACGCTTGAAAATATTCTAAACATACCGGAGTATATATTCCCATAAAATCCCGAATTTGCACCGTATGTAAATCCTTTCTCTTCACGCAAAACCATATTTAAATAACTGTCGAATCCGCCGCCTAGCCGGTAATTCATTAAATTTGCTTTATAATACTCAGGATCGGTTATCGGCATTGCATTATTACCAATTACTAATAACGATTGTTTGGCTTCGTCCATATCGATAAAATGAATGCCTCCTGTAAGGTTAGGAGTTACTTCAATTTGAGGAAATGAAACTTCTTTTGCTTCCCAATCGCTGAATGTATTAAACATTTCCAATGCATCTTTTTCCCCGATGTCTCCGACAACAATAATTTTGGCAACGGAAGATGAAAAATACTTGTTATAATATTCTTTCAAGTCATCAATAATAACTGTTTTTATCGACTCAATTGTTCCGGTTGCTGAATTAGACAAAATATTATCGGCGCCGTAAATTAATTTCTTGAATACATTATCGGCAATCGAGGAAGCTCTTTTTTTATTTTTCTTAAGGGATTGTATCTTACGAAGTTTTATCAGTTCAAATTCCTTTTCATCCCAACGGGGTTCAAACATTATCTCGTGCAAAAGCTTCACGGTTTCGTCGCATTTATTTTTCAGGCAACTGCCTTTTACAATAAATACGTTTTCGCCGCTGGAAACGCTTAGTGAAATTCCTAAATCTCTTTTAGCCTCTTCAAGCTCCAACGGTGTCTTCGTTTTTGTCCCTTGATTCATTAACGCAGCAGTTAAAACTGCAGTTCCGATTTTTTCTTTCGGGTCAAGAAGCATTCCCCCTTTTAGAATTATTGAAAAATTAATTAAAGGAACTTCTGTTTGAGTAACTCCGTATATCTCAATCCCGTTTGTTGTTTTGCCTGTCCATATTGAAGGTGGAATTACTGTTGGGTAAGGTCCTTTGGGAGGTTCTTGCGTCCTATCGAACTTTGTCGGGATCGGTTCTGTTTTTACATCTGCAGCTTGCCCCTTTGCAGTTCCCTGTTCATTAATGGACTCTTCGGGAATTTCAAATTTTTCCGAACCCTTTACGGATAGATCACTTTTTCTCTTAGGGACAATGCACACCTCGGCAAAATTTTGATTTTTAATATATTTCTTATATACTTTCCATATATCTTCGGAAGTAACATTCAACAGATTGTTGAGACTGGTATTTAATACCGCAGGGGAACCTGCAAACTCATTCAAAACAGCAAGCTGTGATGCTTTGTCTGCCACACTTAAAACCCGGCTATAAAACTGTACTTCAATTCCGTTTTTTAATCTTTCCAAATCTTTTTCGGTGAATCCTGTGGTTTCAAACTCCAGAAGTGCCGCTTCAATTGCATCTTCTACATCGTCAAGGTCAACATTCGGATACGCCGTTGTTTCTATATTAAACACTCCTGCAATTTCAAGACTATTCTGATTTATCCGGACAGACGGAACAAGCTTCTTTTCTTCCACCAATATTTTATAAAACGGCGACTTCCGGCTTCCGGTGAGAAGACTTGCCAAATATTGCAGTGCGTATGAGTCTTTGTTATAACTTTCAACAGTTGGAAACGACATCAACATAAGAGGGGCATTAACATAATTATCCTCGTAGTAAACTTTCTTTGTCTCTTTTAACGTCGCAGACATTTTGGGTAACGGCACCGATTTTTTGCCCCCTTGTATTTCACCAAAGTACTTCTCAATCCACTCTTTTGTCTGCGGTATATCCAAATCACCGGCTATAGCAACTGTTGCGTTTTGGGGTCCGTAAAAATTTTTGTAAAAAGCTACAACATCATCCAAAGTGGCGTTGGATACGTCCTCCATTGAACCTATTACCTGCCAATTATACGGATGAGTTTCAGGGTACATCAATTTGTTCAAGATATAGTTTTTATTCCCGTAAGGAACATTATCTATTTTCTGTCGCTTCTCATTTTGAACAACGTTTTGCTGGTTCTCGAATGATTCTTGCGTTAGTTTACTAAGTAAAAATCCCATGCGATCGGATTCCAACCACAACGACATTTCGAGGGCATTCTTTGGAACTACCTGGTAGTAAACGGTTCTATCAAAACTTGTATATCCATTGGCTTTGCCGCCGGCATCTTGAATTTTCTTAAGAAATTGATCTTCCGGAACATGTTGTGTTCCCTGAAACATAATATGTTCAAATAAATGAGCAAAACCGGTATGCCCTTTTGTTTCACGATTCGAACCGACATGATAACAAACATACACCGCCACTATCGGGTCGGAATGGTCTTCATGAAGAATTACATCTAATCCGTTGGAAAGCTCGTACTTCTCGTATGGTATATTAATTTCCGTTTTCTTGCCGGTTTGTGCCGTTATATTGACAAACAAAACAATCGAGAGGAACAGAACATTTATTTTAATCATAATAATTCCTAAGTATATTAATTTAACATTTCTATTAAAGCATCTATTTCCAGAGGGATATTTTCATGCTCCAGACCTATTGAGATATACCTAATACTTTGGTTTTTATCGATAAATATTTTTGTCGGGATTGCAGATACTCCGTATGCCTCCGCTACTTTGTTATCCGTATCCAACAATACATGGAACGGGTAATCTTTTGACTTAATAAACTTGGCAACCGCTTCTTTTGATCCGGCTAACTTTTCAAAGGTATCTATAAAAAGAAATTTCACGTTACTATCTGAAGCATATTTTTCAACCGATTGTTTCATATATGGCATTGAAGCTTTACAGGGAGCGCACCAGGTAGCCCAAAAGTCCAATATCACAATCTGCCCTTTGAAGTCCGATAATGAAATATTGTTACCTTCAAGGTCTTTTAATCTAAATGCGGAGGCTTTTATATTTATCATTTCCGCTTTTATATTTTCGGCAATGTTTTTATTACTAAGTTTTTTTAATCCGTTCAAATAACTTTCATATCCTTCATCAGATTCTTTTAATAGTATGTATGCTTTCTTATTTAAATCGGATATTTCTTCTTTAGCTCCTTCGTTAGTTAACATATCCTCCGTAATTTTGAGTGCTTTATCGATATCTTTATTAAGATCAAGCAATAGTCTTACTTGAATTTTTTTTAGTTTTCCATCAAAACTACTTTCACCATATGAATAGGCTTCTTCTATAAATTGAATTGCTTTTTCAGGTTCTTCAATTTTTTCATAAACTAACCCCGAGTAGTATAGTGCCTCAATTTTATTATGTCTCCACAGGGCCTCATCCCGAGCTACTTTTTTATTAAACAAATCTTTTTTCTCCGGCTTGTTTTTGGTTATCAACTTGAGTGCAATACCGATTAATTCTTTTGAGAAATCCGGATTTATCCCGGCATCGGCTACCGTTACTGCGGCTTGATAAATTGCTTTTATTGACTCAAGATTACTATTGAATTCATCTATATTTGCTTGCAAATATTTACTTGCTTGATCATACATTTGATGTTGACAATATAGTTTCAACAATTTGCCTTTAATTGAAATTATTCTTCCTCCTTCAACTTTGTATTTTACTCTATATTCGTTTATTGCTCTTGCTAAAGAATCAGGGTCTGAAATGCGGTTCTTCATTTCATTAAAGTCATATGATTTAGACATTTCCCCTAAAGGATATCTTTCTCTGCTTAATTTCATATAGTAATCAATCTTTTCTTGGTCTTGTAATAAGGAATAAATAAACCAAATATTTTTTATTGTTTTTTCATTAAGATCTTTTTCAGCTTCAAGATTTTTAACAAGATCAATAAGAATGTTTTTATGATTAGCTCTATCCAGTTGCATGACACAAACTGAATACAATTCAGCAGAATATTTTATCATAGACGGATTATCATTAAACTCTTTTTGATAAAGTGAATATGCAAGTTTCATATCAGGTCTGGCATTATAGTTACCTTTGAAACATATGTCTGCAAAAGCACTTCTTGTTCCAGCCTTCAACTTCCCGTTTTCATCATATAAGAATACCGGGAAATTTCTGCCGTCATCATATACTTCTTTTTCACCTCCCTTGAATCTTAGAGCTATACAATTTGCAGTATCCGGTATTTTGTATTTATAATTCCATATGGTTCCATTTTTTTCCATCGGGTATTCACAACTATTTATCTGTTCCGGCATAAGTGAATATATAATTACCTCTATATTCTGTTCAGCCGACAGTTCCGTGTTTTGCGGATTAAAACTAATTGTAAGTTCTTCACCGGGGATTGGTTTGGATGGTGAATATGAAAATATATCGTTGTTTTCTTGTGCAAAACACATTGTTTTGAAAAGCAATATTATAATTATGGTTACACATATTTTTTTACTCATCTAATTGTCCTTGTTTTTCCTTTATACTTGTTACAAATTGGTTTTGGGATTTTGTCATAAAGTCCTCTCTTTTTAAGAGAGGATTTAGGTGAGTTCTAAAAAAACAAAATCCCAAAACCAATTTGGCTTGTGTATATAAAAAATACCCCATACTATTTCTCATTCAGATTATTCTAAAATTTTTATCAAAACATCTATTTCATCTAAAATTTCTTCCTCATTAAATCCTTTTGATAAAAATCTTTGATTCCCGTCTTTATCGATGAAAACTTTTGCCGGTATCGCAACAATACCATACTCTGAAGCTACTTTACTTCCCTCATCAAATAATACATTGAACGGATAGTTATTATCAGATATAAACTGCCTAACTTTATCTTTGTAACCTTCTCCCCTTTCAAATGTATCTATAAATAAAAAAGCGACATTTTCGTTATTAGCATATCTTTTTATTGCATCTTTCATTAACGGCATGGAGGCCTTACAAGGTCCGCACCAGGTTGCCCAAAAATCGAGGATAACTGTTTTTCCTTTCAATTCCGATAATGTTACGACATTGCCTTCAAGATCAGTCAATGAAAAATCGGGGGCCGGTTTATTTATAAGTTGCGGTTCTATCTTTTCTCTAAGTTTATCCAGAACAGGCTTTCTTAAAACTCTTAGATAGTCTTCATAACCCTCGTCCGAACCTTTTTCAAGCCTATAAGCTTTTTTGTTAATTGCAGCAACTTCTTCGGTATATGTCCCTTCCGATATTATATCTTCGCTAAATTTTAGGGCTTTGTCTATATCTCTATTAAGCTCAACCAGCAATTTCGCATGCAATATCTTTAAAACATTCTCATGAAATTGTTCCCCGAATGAATTTGCTCTTTCCACATACCGGATTGCCTCTTCAGGTTTTCCCATTTCTTCGTGTACTAACCCGGCATAGTAGAGTGCTTCGATTTTGTAATAGTTGATCTTAGATTCTATTTGACTTTTTGTTAATTGCGGATACTTATCTTTGCCTGCTTTGAATTCCATGACCAGTTTAAGAGAACGGTCTATTAACTCCAGAGCGGGATCAAAATCTTTTCCCGCCTTGGCTATAATTTCAGCCGTTTGGTAAATTTGTTTTATTCCTTCAAGCTCAACTTTAAATTCATCTATGTTGTTTTGTATATAATCCTTTGCGCTGGAATACATTTCTTTTTCACAATACATCTTTAAAAGGTCACCTCGAAGTAGAGTTAGAATTAACCACAAACTATGCTTTCCGTACTTTGCTTGAAATTCAGAGATTGATTTTTTCAAACTATCTGGATTTGTAGCCTGGGATTTAATTTTACTCTGCGCTAAAAGTTGCGCGTATCTACCTAAAGGATATTTTTCGATAATCAACTTATAATAGTAACTTGTGCTCTCCCTATTACTCAGTTTTCGATTTAAAAACCAGAGTGTTTCCAAAGTATTTTCATCCGGGTTTTCTTCATTTTCAAGCAGTTTCACTAATTTTGTAAGTGCTTCATCGTTCTTAACAGCACAAAATGCACATCCCTTGGCAAAAGTTTTTAGCATAGAAGGATTCTCTTTTAACTCTTTTTCATATAACGAATACGCAAGTTGCAGATCAGGCTTAGCATTATAATCCCCCTTGAAACATATATCTGCAAAACTACCTCTTGTGCCTTTTTTCATTTTCCCGTTTTCATCATATAAGAATACAGGAAAATTTTTACCGTCGTCATATACCTCTTTTTCTCCGCCTCTAAACCTTAACGCTATACAATTTGTTGTGTCGGGTATTATGTATTTATAAATCCAACTTTTTCCGGCCTTTTCCATTGGATATTCATAACAGTTTATATGTCCCGGCCTAATCGAATAAATAATTACCTCTACGTTTTGTTCTCTCTCCAGGTCTGTGTTTTGAGGATTAAAATTAATTGTAAGTTCTTCTCCATTTATTGGTTTAATTGGTGAATATGAAAATGTATCATTATTCTCTTGTGTAAAAAGCATTGTTTTGCAAAGTAGTATTATGATTATGGTAGCATATATTTTTTTGTTCATCTAATTATCCACGTTTCTATAATTAATTTTTGAAAACAAGTAGTAAGAATGCTCTCCCTAAAAGTAGGGAGAGCAAAAAATTGTGATGGGACTTAATAATTTATATTAAATCCAAAATTGATAGTTCTACCCAACCTTTGGGCCATTGTCATTGAATTAATGCTCCCTTGTTTATCTAATAGGTTGCGTATGTAAATAAATATGTTAGCAAAATCGCTGACCGGACAATTTGCTTGAAGAGCAAGATCAGAATAACCATCCTGCCATTCATAATAATCATTCATATTAGGCATAGGTAAAGTGGGATCCGCGCGCCACGCATTGGAATCTTTGAAATAGCCAATTGTATTTACACCATAGAAGCTACCGGTGTATTGCCAAGCCAAACCAATACTTCCGCTTTTATTTGTCCACGGTAGAAACGACGGTAATAGATATGTTAATTGTAAATATAACATATCTTTAGGGATATTTTGATGGGCCGCGTGAGGATGAATAATTTCCGTTTCGGTTTCTACGATAACATCTCCATATTCACTAGTAGTTCTGGTATAATTAATATTAAGAATAAACTGATTCACTCTTCCGGTAAATGTTATTTCAAAACCTTTACTTATTGCATCGGCAATATTAACATAATGAATGTATTTTATGTAAGAGTCATTTTCATCATACCATGATACGTCATCAATCATATCTTTTGTTTTTTGATTAAAGTATGTTACATCCAAAGAAAGATTATTTCCATAAAAGATATCCGCCCCGAATTCAATACCTTCGCTTCTTGTGGGTTTTATATGCGGGTTTCCTATATAGTGGTATGTATAATTACCGCTTATTTTAGTTTTAGTTTCTTTATAAGAAGCGCGCGGGGCTTCGGAAGATACCCCCCAGCATATTCTCGGTTTTATTTTAAAATCACTAAAACCGGTTACGTAGGTTAATCCGACTCTTGGCATGGCATAATGACCGATATTGTCGCCGTAATTATCATTATAGTCTACCCGTAAACCTGTTGTCAAGAATAAAATATTATTGTATTCAGTTACTATTTCCGAATACCAACCGAAATTCGAATTTTTCGACATACCTAGAGAGTGTCTATTTTCTAAGGGACTTGCATAGACTGTACCATTATCATCTTGTTGCTCTTCAGTATACATACTTGTGGATGTTTGTTTGTAATCAGACCATTCAAAACCTGCCGTGACAGCCGATTTAATAAGATTAGACCATTTCTGGTTATAGAACATAAAGTATCGAATACTTCTTTTGGCTGAGGAGCTAAGTGTATTTGCGTAACCGTAAGTTCTGGCTGTATAAGTATGAGATTCATTATCATAAGAATTATAGCCTACTGTTAAATCTTGATACCAATCATCTCCTAACACGTGAGAAAGATGTAAACTGATTAATTCAGAACTATATAAACGTTCTCTATCGGTTAAGTTTGTTGAAGGAGTTACTTTGGTTTCTATCCCGATATCATTTTGAAAATTAGCATTTGTTACTGAACTTTTGCTTGAACCGGATCTATGTATTCCATAATTTATGGACAAATCAGCCGACAAGTTATTTATCCTCCCATGAAATTTTCCATAGTATGATCTTCTTGTCTGGTCAATACCGTTATTTAATTCGGACAATTTAGTTGTGGGGTATAAAGAATAAGCGCTTCCAAATGAGTAGTTAAATCCTTCTCCTCCGCCTGAAACATTAAGTTTATATTCCTGCCGTAAGGCGCCATCGTCATAAGCAGCATATTTATTGTTGGTTTGTGAAAACATAGTTCTTAAATTAATCTTTGTCTTGGATAATTTACCTGATTTAGTAGTAATTGCAATAACACCGCTGCCTGCACCGGAACCGTATAATGTTGAAGCCATAGGTCCTTTCAATATTTCAATTTTTTCTATATTTGACGGGTCCATTGTATTAAATATGTTGGAAGTTGAAACTTCTACCCCGTCTACAATATACTTTATCGGAACTGTATTTGCTGATGTAGCCCCTCTTATATATGCCGTTGGAACACTAGTTAAATTCCTAGCTGATTCAGTACCGGGCAAAGTCAATATACCCGCAACCGATTCGATAACCTCATCAAGGTTTGTAGCATTACGGTTCTCTAACTCCTCACCTCGTATAACACCAACCGAAGCCGGGAAGGAACGTGCTTTCCTTTTACTTAACGTAGCCGTTACCATAACTTCATCAAGATTTACCAAGGAAGGTTCAAGAGAAAGATTAACAAGTGATGATTTATTATTTTGTACTGTAATGTTTTCTTCTTTTGTTGCATAACCCATATACCTCACAACAAGAGTATAGTTGCCGGGGGCAATATTTCCAATTCTAAAATTTCCGTCTTCATCCGTTGTAGTCCCGATTGAAGTACCTTTTAAAATGATATTTGCCATAATAAGCGGTTCGCCTGTATCCGTATTTCTAATCGTGCCGATAATTGTGCCGGATTGAGGCTGCACAACCGGTTCTTCAACTTTTACCGGATCGGCTTTTTTAACCGTAATCTGGTTGTTTACCCGTTGGAAAACGATTCCGTAGTCACTTGCGAATGCATATAAAATGTTATAAAGAGTTTCATTTTCAACATCAATTGAAACTTTTTGTGTCAGCGGGAGATCATCATCCAAATAAGAAAAGTTAAATCCGGATTTCTGTTCAATGATGTTCAAAGCTTCTTCAAATGTTATTTCCGATGAGGTTATACTGATTTTTACTTCGCTTAAATTTTGTGCATCATAAGGTGAGGAAGCCAAAAGTATACTTACCACAAAAGCCTGAAGAATAATTCCCCAAATGGAATAAATAGCTGTCATTTTCAGTAACCTTAGTATAGTTTTTTTCATATCTTTGTCCTTGAGTAGGTTAAACATTTGTTACTATAGTTGTTTGATCTTATTATCCGAAGGAATTCCTTCGGGAGAGCCGCGGCAATCCGCCAATTGTCACGGCTTTCTTATTTTTTTCATAAATCCCTCCTATTAATTCTAGAGACTTTGCATGGAAATGCTTTAATCATAACCAAGTGTGTTAATAATAATTATTATGGATTTTATTCATTTTTGTAAAAGATTATCTTATATACTTCCTCATTCTTATTTTCTGTCTTATATTCAAGTCCGCTCAACTTTTTAATAACGGTAACAACAGTCCAAAATGATGCATTCTTAAAATTGGCGGTGAGATTGCGTGTAGCAAACGTAGTATCACTAAGTATAAATTCCACCCCGTATGCCCGGCTTAATTTTTTAAATACCGTAGTTAACTGCTCATTATTAAATTTTAGGATATTGTCTTTCCATCCCACTTCTTCCTGTAGATCAAAATTTCTCACGTAGTTAGAACGGCTGGAATTAGAATGCACAAATTGTTGTTCGGGTTTTAAAAATATTTCACTTTGATTCCCGGAACCGTTTTTGTCCAATACTTTTACACTTCCTTCTAAAAGTGAGACTTTAATTTCATTATCACCGGGAAAAGCATTTACGTCAAATTTTGTACCTAGAACGGTCGTTGTAATGCTGCCTGCATGAACTATAAAAGGTTTTGAAGGATTATGCGCAACCTCGAAATAAGCCTCTCCCTCCAAGAAAACTTCTCTTATCTTTTCTCCGTAAGTATCCGGATATTTTAGTTTACTACCGGCATTAAGTGTTATAACTGTTCCGTCTGCATATCTAAATACCGATTTCTCGCCGGGTGCGGTTATTTTTTCGTTCCAATTAATAGTTGTGCCGTTTCCATTGTAAAAAACATTGAAATAAATTGATAAACCGCCTAACAACACAATAAGAACTGCGGCTATTTTTAGTAAGTTTCTACGATATTCAAAAGCCCGGTTGTGTACTTTTCTATTTTTCCATGAGAATGTGTTGTCCAATACTTTAAGTTTACCGGTTAGTTGATTTAAACCGCTTTCGGAATCGAATTCAATATTTTCTCTCGATGCCGAATTCCATTTTGCAATAGTAGAATCAAATATTCTTTTATTTTTCTCATCACGGAGAAGATTCGATAATTCTATTTTTTCTCCCCCTGTAATTTCTTTTGCCAGGTAAACGGTAATTAACTCCAGAAGTCTTTCGTTATCCATGATTACCTACTTATTAATTTTCCGTTAATTTTTTATATACGTAAGACAATATTTTATTTAAAATGAACCACTCCGGTTTGCATTTTTTTTATCATTGTACCGGCAATAATATAGGTTGCATTGTTGTGGTGTAAATTTGGTTTCGGATTTTGTTTTTTTATGAACTCTCTCTTATCTCTCTTACAAAGAGAGAAATTCATGGAAAAATCCGAAACCAATTTATTGTTACTTCACTAATTTTGAGCTATTCTTTTGCATTGAATATTATTGCCGGGTTAATATGACTAAAAGAAAGCAAAAAATTACTGAAGGCGGGGATATTGCTCTGAAAGAAATTTAACGGCTTTTACCAACTGGTTACGAACGGTGTAAACGGATATTGAAAGTATTTCGGCAATTTCATCAAATGAAAGACCGTCAAACCGGCTCATTTCAAATATAATTCTTCTCTTTTCAGGAAGCTTGTCAACAAGCAGATTCATCACATCTTTCAGTTCTTCATAAAACAAGAAATCTTCCGGGTTTTCATTGCTTTTTAACTTTAATGCTTCCTGAGTATCAAGCCCGGTAGTTTTGAAGGATACTCTTTTCAAATAATTTAGAGATTGATTTTTAACCGAACGATAGAGATAGCTTTTGAAACTTGTTTTAATTTTTATGTCGTTTCTTTTTTCCCAAATTTTCATAAATACATCGGAAACAATTTCTTCGGCAGAGTTCCGATCTCTAATTATTGTATAAGCGAACCGGCATAGATTATCATAATACTTTCTGAACAATATTTTTAATGCATATCCTTCACCTTCTTTAATAAGATCAAATAATTCGTTATCCACATATTTGCTGTCGTTGCTCATCCTATCACTGAAAAATGGGATTGTAAAAAGATAAATTATGTTATATTTCCAAATAATGTCAACAAGTCATTCCAATTTCTTGCATTAAGCTCTCAATATAAAAGATTGAACGTAGCAGGTCAGCGGCTTCGCATTTTATGTCTGATTCATATTTTATCTGCATTTGTGTTAACCCGAAGCAAGCACATTTTTCAACGGTTAAAACACAATTACGATAGACAAACTATCCGCCTTTATTCATGTCGAATAATCTCCCCAAATGTTATAATAACCCGTTCTTCAAAATAAAAAACTAGTGTTATGTCAACAATGAAGTGCCGAGTCATTCCCGAATTCCGCCGCGGCGGATTATCGGTAATCCTTTCAAAGATTTCTCTCCCGATAAAAAACATCGGGATCGAAATGACAAAACGTTTAGTTATCTAATTTTGCAGAAACTCTAATCTCTAAATCGGTTGTGAAATATTTTTAGGACAATACCCTACTGTTGAACATAAAAAAGTTTGCAAATGGCAGTAAATAGCTGGTGAAAACTTTTAAGGTTATTAATTCGGGAAAGTGATTCATTGCATTTAAAACTTAACCCCAGCAGTGAAATGGATTAATTCTCTTTCTTCGCCTTCGGAATACATAATTTGAATTGGACCAAGAATTGAGTTAAACTCAACAGCAAAACCATGGCCGTAAATGGGGTCATCAAAAAAATCCTCACTAGCATTATTTAATATGCAATTAAATCCAATGTTAAAAACTGCTTTAAAGAATATATCTTTTTTATAAGCGTACCTGTATTCAACTCTTGAACATGTAAACGTGCTGGCAGCTATCTCTGTATAATCCTGTCCCACGAAAGTTTCAGGACCCCCGAAATAGTACCATTTATAAACCGGGATACCGCGCCATGAGTTCATGTAAAATGAAAACAAACGAATAGTGTGTATTTTTGAAAATGTATTATACCAATCGAACGAAACATTAAACTTCCCAAAACTCAATTCCGACCCAAGAGTTTTACTGCTCAATTCAAGATCGGCATTTAATTCAATCCCGTTCCTCGGGATTAATCTATTATCAAGCAGGTCAAGCCTGAACCTCCCGAGCAGTTGTGCTAAATTGTCTTCCCAGTCCGGGAATGCGTCGGTTTGATCTTGAGAAGCAATATCTGCAGTTATATCCATGGACTCCCTGTTGTAAAGAACTTCTATATTTAAAGATCTGCTCAGAGGAAAACCCAAGCCTACCCCTACAGACCATGACCTATCGCGGTATTGTGCAATTTTACTTCCATCAGAATAAATATTTACCGGCAGGCTTTTATGATTGATATCGACCAACGGGTAAACGGGCAAATCAAGATAGCGTGAAGGATATAAAATTTTTGTATTAAACCTTGTTAAGCCTGAAAACTGCAGCTCGCTTTCAACTCTTAGCCCGTCTATCAAAAAATTATTTATTTTTACTCCCGTTAGACCAACAAGCTTATGGAAATTATCATACCTGAAGCCGACAAATATGTTGCGGAGCAGTTTCTCTTTTACAATAATTGTTAATTCAATCCTGTCATCATCCAACTTCATTATGTCATAGGTTATTAATTCAAAAAAACCGAGTCCGTATAATTCGTTTATTCTTTCTTCCAGCTTATTAATATTAAATTTTTCGCCGGGATTTAATCTTAAAAGATTATATATAAATGTAAACTCAAGGTTCTCATTCCCGGTAATATTAATTCTGTGAATTATTCCTTCTGCTTTTTCCTTTTTTCTTTTCTTTGAAAGACCGCCATAGTTTTCCAATTGTTTTTTTAATTCCGCCAGTTCATCAATATTCTTATAAGCAGCTTTTATGCCTCGTTCAATTATCAGTTTAATCTTATCTTTATCAAAATCGGCAAGAGAAAATCCTTTAATGTCTTCTTCAATATAAATATCGGTCATACTTATATTTTCTTCCAGTTTTTCTTTCCTGGGTATATCCATAACTCTATCGATAATATTAAAGAGGTTGTCGTACTCTTCTTTTTTATACTCCGGGAATTTAAGCCTCAGCCCGATAATTATATCGGCACCCATGTTTTTCACAACATCAACGGGATAATTGTTTATCACACCGCCGTCAACCAGAAGAGAGTCGCCAATCTCAACAGGATTAAAAATTGAGGGGATCGACATTGATGCACGGATAGCTCTCACCAACGAGCCGTTCTTTAGAATTACTTCATTACCTGAAATTAAATCTGCCGCAACACAATTGAATGGAATAGGTAATTTGTTAAAATTATCTAATTTTTCATAAGCATGTGCGTAATGCAGCAATTGCATCATTACGTTCTGTCCCGAGATTACACCTTTTGGTATTGTAGGCGTAAAGCCCTTTAGATCAAGCTCAACTTGATATCTTCCTGTAAATTTTTTTTCGATATAAGGCAGCAAACCTCTCGACGGTTGATCACTGAATACCTGCTCCCAATCAATTATATTAACAATTGAATCAAGCTCAATCCCTGAATATCCTGCTGCGTACAATCCTCCCGTAATTGCTCCCATGCTCGTCCCGGCAATGTAGTCTATCGGGATTTGCAATGAATCAATTATTCTAAGTACACCAATATGCGCAAAACCAAGCGCACCGCCGCCTGATATTGCTAACCCTATTTTGGGGCTTTGCAAGGAAGTACCGTCAAACTTTTCAACCCACTTATATTTTGCCTGTGAATTTATAACAACAAAAGATAAAACGGTTAATGTGAAAATTCTGAATTTCATTTTATCCGGGTCTCCCTTCATAAAAATAATTGCCCAAGCCAACGGTAAAAACAAAACAGCCGTAAACAGCATGTTCAAAAGCTGCCGTAAATAATGAATTGCTTTTGCGGTATGTTATGGTAAACAGGTATCCGCCTATTAAAGAAAGGATAACCGCAACATAATTATCAAAAATAATATGAAGAAAAGAAAATGATAATGCGCTTATGGCTATTTTAACATTCTCGCTTGTGAATAATTTTCTATACCGGTGAAATAAAAAGGTTCTGTATACAAGTTCCTGCGGGTAAGCCGATAAAATAGGATAAAGAACCATTACCATTGCCCAAATAAGAATTCTTTCACGCGGAAAGATAAATATATTTTCCGGCCGGATAATAAACGTTAATGCCGTTAAAGCAACTGCTGCCGGAACAAACCTAATCAATATTTTTTTTACAAACTGTTTAAATACTTTTGGATTCCACAAAATTTTTCTATCAAATGATTTATCTGCCAGCAAAACAAACAAGCAGAAAAGTGTCATTGCAATTAGTGCGGGTATTTTAGGCATGGGGAATAATTCAAGAAACGGGATTACCGGCAGTAAAATAAACAACACAGTAAATTCTACAGCAAGATAAATTTTGTTGTTGCTCATAAGTTATCGCTGTATTTTTCCGAATAAGAAAAGTCAACATCAAGTATTGACTGCGGATCAATTCTTTTATCATACCATTGAATGCTCCAGTGCAAGTGCGGTCCTGTTGATCTTCCCGTTGATCCAATCTCGCCTATCTTCTGCCCTTTTTTAACATAGTCGCCGGGTTTAACGTCTTTTTTGCTTAAATGAAGATAACGGCTTGTTAAGCCCTGCCCGTGGTCTATCAGCACAAAACTTCCGGCATAATAAAAAGTATCGGCAATAAAAATTACATTTCCATCCGCCATAGCATAAACAGGAGTGCCGCGCGGGTTGGCTATATCCAAACCGTTGTGGGGACTTTTAGGCGTACCGTTTAAAATCCTTTGGCTTCCGAACACCCCGGTTATCCTGCCGCCTTTTACCGGGCGTGTAAAACCGTTATCAAACATTGCTGAATCAATTTTGCCGATTTCTTTTTTTGCAGCATTATATTCATTTCTTTCTCTTACAATTCTATTCATTTGGTCCGACGGAGGTGTTACTTTGTTTTGATCCATATTATTAATACGCTGAACTTTATATTTTCTTTTCTCTAGTTGCAAGGTTTTTACTTCAACATCGCCGTTGTTATACTTTACTTTTAGAAAATGTTTACCCTTGGCATCCCTGTCAAAACCCAGTGTAAATATACCTTTTCCGTCAAGCTGCAGAATCTTTTCATCAAGCATTACCTGTTGTGCATCTTCTGCTATGCCGAACATAACCGTGCCGGGTTTTGCCTCGCCGAACAGTTGCAGACTTTGAGCCGATAACAGGTTTATAAAAACAAAGGAAAGTACAATTGATATGAGAGTTTTATTCATAATTTTATCCCGGAATTATATAACATCTAAAATGAGGAGTTCACAACGAAGCCTGTATGCCGCCACGGCTGGTAATCTATATGTTTTTGATCACTTCGTTTCACTCTTATTAACAAATTTTTATACAAACTATATCGCAATTTGTCGATTTTTTATTTAAGAAATAAGTTAAAGAATGATAAAATTGTGTAACGAATTATTTATTTTTAACAATACAAAAACTTGAACAAATCAGAGTAAAAAAATGAACTATCCAAAAATATTATTTATTTTAACATTTTTTACAATATCAAGTTTCGTTATGGCACAAGGGATTAAATTTGAAGATTATTTTGAAGACCACACAATGCGCATCGATTATCACCACACCGGCGATGCAAAAACAGAAATTATATCAATTGATAAGATTTACAAGTACGGCACCTGGGCCGGCAGCTTAACAAAACTGATTGATAACTTCAACAACGGTGCTTACTACCACAAAATTTATGATGCAGAATCGGGCGAACTAATTTATTCAAAAGGGTTCGACAGCTATTTCAAAGAATACCGGTTAAGCGGTCCTGCAATTGACGGGGTGATAAAGGCATTTCACGAATCGGCGATTATTCCTTACCCCAAAAAGAAAATTAAATTCACATTAAGCAAAAGAGATAAATACAATAAACTCAACGAAATCTGGTCAACCGAAATCGACCCGGCGGATATAATGATCAGCAGGCAAAATTTTACGGATAACGATGTTAAAGTTTATAAATCACATTACAGCGGCGATCCCCACACAAAGGTTGACATCGCGATTATCGGCGACGGTTACACAGCCGAAGAAGAAACTAAATTCAAGGAAGACGTTGAAAAATTCACAAAGTATTTTTTTGAAGTTGAGCCGTATAAGTCGGAGAAAGATAAATTCAATATTTACGGAGTGTTAAAACCTTCGGAAGAAAGCGGCGTTGACGAACCGCGTGCAAATATTTATAAAAACACCGCATTGAGTTCAACCTTTAATTCTATGGGTTCGGAAAGATATTTGCTGACTGAAGACAACAAAGCTTTGAGAGACATTGCAGCACACGTCTCTTACGACGCTTTGTATATAATGGTAAATCACAAACGTTACGGCGGCGGCGGTATTTATAATTTTTACTGTACGTTCACAGCCGACAACCAGTTTCAAAAATATTTGTTTGTTCACGAATTCGGACATTCGTTTGCCGGGTTAGCCGATGAATATTACACTTCGTCAATAGCGTATAATGATTTTTATCCTGCCGGTATTGAACCCGTTGAACCTAATATCACGCGTCTGCTTGATAAAAAAAATATAAAATGGAAACACTTGCTTTCGCCGGGAATTGAAATTCCTACTCCCTGGGGTAAAGAGGAATACGATTCAACAGATTACAAATGGCAAGCGTTGCGCAGAAAATTGAACGACAATATAGCAAAACTTAAAAGAGAGAATGCCTCGAAAGAAGAGATAAAAGCTGCGGAATTGGATTACGATAAACGCGATCGTGAACGCTCAAAAAGGGTTGATGAATACATGAAAGCACAGGAACATTACGGTAAAGTGGGCGCTTTCGAAGGAGCCGGTTATGTGTCCGAGGGAGTTTACAGGCCAATGCTGGATTGTTTAATGTTCTCCAAAAGCGATATACCGTTCTGCAAGGTCTGTGAAGAAGCAATTAAAAAAGTTATTAAACATTATACAGAATAAACCTTCGAAAAACTTCGTGAAACAAAAACTTTAGCAACACGAAGAAAGGACTAAAAAATGAGCGAGAAAAACTTTTATAAATCTTCAGGGCTACCGTCTTTTGGGAAAAACGAAATCTCTAATTATTTTGCATAACTTATAAACAGGGATAATCATTAGCAATATTATAAAAAAACTCTCAAGTCACGCTTCAAACTTTATAGAAAAAGCAAAGCTTACCGAGCATACGTTTATGATTATTGTAGCGATAATCATCGGTATCTTTGCAGGCTTTGCTGCAATAGGCATACGTGCTTTAATTGAAGGCATCTCCCATCTTTCTTTCCCCGGCATAGGAACATTGCTCGAAAATATTATCGCGGCGCCATGGTATGTAAAAATATTAATTCCCATTATCGGCGGATTAATAGTCGGCCCTCTGATTTATTTCTTTGCCCCTGAAGCAAAAGGGCACGGTGTTCCGGAAGTAATGCAGGCAATTTTAATGAAGGGCGGAAGAATACGCCCGCGGGTTGCACTGATTAAAGCTCTTGCTTCCGCGATAACAATAGGAACCGGCGGATCGGTTGGACGTGAAGGACCTATTATTCAAATCGGCTCGAGCTTGGGATCGACAGTCGGACAATTCTTTAAAGTTCCGACCAACAGGATGAAAACCCTTGTGGGATGCGGAGCTGCTGCGGGTATAGCCGCGGCATTCAACGCCCCGATTGCAGGCGCTCTTTTTGCAGTTGAAATTATTTTAATGGATTTTGCGGTTGCACAATTTTCTCCGATCGTTATCTCATCCGTAATGGCAACGGTTATATCCCACATGTTTGAAGGCAACTTTGCTGCTTTTCAAGTTCCCGATTACGAATATGTTTCACCCACTGAAATTGGTTTCTATTTTATACTCGGGGCATTAAGCGGACTGGCGTCATGGGCGTTTATCAAAGTTTTATATTTCTCGGAAGATTTTTTTGACAATAAATTTAATTTCCCCGAATACTTAAAACCGATTATCGGCGGACTCTGTATAGGCATTACCGCGCTGGTATTCCCGCAGGTTATGGGTGTAGGTTACGATACTATTAATAATGCGCTCCACGGTAATCTTATCTGGTATGTCGCGCTTATTTTGATTTTTGTAAAAATATTTGCTACGTCACTTACGCTTGGCTCGGGAGGATCCGGCGGTATTTTTGCGCCTTCGCTTTTTATGGGCGCTACTCTCGGTGCTTTCTTCGGGTATTTTGTTCATTCATATTTCCCCGATATTACCGCATCACCCGGCGCTTATGCTCTTGTTGCGATGGGTGGACTAGTAGCGGGTACAACCCGGGCTCCGATAACAGCAATTATAATCGTTTTCGAATTAACCAATGATTATAACATCATTCTCCCGTTGATGATTACTTGTATTATCAGCACAATTTTATCATCGCGGTTATCTCGCGAATCAATCTATACTTTAAAACTTTTGTTGCGCAATATTCAGATTAAAGAAGGTTCCGATGTAAATGTAATGAATTCAATTTTTGTAAAAGATGTTTATAAAAAGGACTGCGATTTAATTTCTATCACGGATAATTTCAGCAATGTTGTGAACAAAGTAATACGGGGACGCGGTCCTGAATTTCCTGTTATTGACAGAAACAGCAAAGTAAAGGGAATTATTTCCATCGATACAATTAAAGATCATCTTTTCGAAAAAGATTCACTGCAAAATGTTTTGATTGCTGCGGATATTATGAATACAAATCTTGAAGCAGTAACAGAGGATGACAATGCACAAACGGCATTGGACAAAATGTTAAGATACGACCTTGAGGGATTACCCGTAGTCGAAAATGAAGCAAACAGAAAAATTATAGGCATGGTATGGCCGAAAGATATAAGGGATGCATACCAGAAAGAAATTGAAAGAAGAGAAATAGCGTCGAGCCTTGCAAGCAGCATCAGCATGAAAGAAGATGAAGTAAACGTTCAATTCCTGGAAGGATATTCAATTGCTGAAATTGCTCCGCCAAAATCGTTTATCGGGAAATCAATACGTGAACTAAACATCAGGCGTAACCACGGCGTTGATGTTTTATCGATAAAAACATTGGAAGGGAAAGAAGAAAAAATAAAAGCCATCCCCAACCCCGATTACATTTTTAACGAAGATGACACACTTGTTGTCGCCGGCGAAAGCAGAAATATCAATTTATTGAAATCCCTGCAATAATAATTTCTTAAACCGTAAAAGCTGACCGGCTATCCTTTTGCCAAACTAAAAAATTACTTTTGGGGAAATGATACGTTTCAAGAGTTTATACGCCTTTTGTGGAAACAAATCAAAAAGCTTGGACAGAATCTATCGCCAATTTACTGCCGTCACTGACCCACGCCAAAGTACAGGCGGGCAGGCCCACCTTCGTATAACTACGGTGGACAGGCACTCAGTGACGGATTAACCTTTCATCAACGCAACAAACCTCTCGGTTGTAAAATAAAATTAGAATTAATAAATTCCGGTGTAAATAATTATAAGTAATTTCTAAACCGACTGTAAAGTTTTTTCAGGACACTACCATTTGTCAATGTAAGCTTCCATTTCGCCGTTGTAAATCGTCATTTCGTTAATGTAAATTGCCGTTTCGCCGTTGCAATTGTCATTCTGTAAAGTCTTTTGCCATTCTGTCGAATTTTTTGCTATTCTGTCAATGTAAATTGTCATTCTGCTATTGCAATCTTTATTCTATAAATTCGGTTGTTATTCTGCGATATTTTTTGCCATTCTGTTGAATTTCTTGTTATTCCTTCAATGTAATTTGCCATCCTGCCGATGCAAAAGTTATCCTGTAAATGCAATTGTTATTTTGTGATATTTGTTGTTGTTCTATCAATTCAATCCGTCATTCCGGACGGAAATAATCCATCCCGCAAATTTTACAGTTATTCTGCTGCGGTAGAACCTATTATATAAACGTAATTGTTATCCTGTGAATGTAAGCAATCGTTCCGCATAGGTATGAGAGAATTCAATAATTTGAAAAATTATATATACTTGTTGCAAATTGGTTTTGTGATTTTGCTATAAAGTCCTCTCTTTTTAAGAGAGGATTTAGGTGAGTTCTAAATAAAAACTAAATACTAAAATAAAATCTGTATTCTTTATTCTATCTCCTTTCTCCTATTAATAGACCTCCTTTCAACCTCTCTATACGATAAGAAAATTAATGCATAGCACCAAAATTGGATAATGCCATTCGTCTCACTTTATTTAAGTTGATAAATTCACAAGTATTACATGTTTTGTATTTCAATCGTTTATATCAAAAAGCAGAAAAAATAGAATAATATCATGCAATAAACAAAAAATTTATCCTTAAAAAATTTTAAAATAAGCAATTACTAATCAACATAATAAAGAACTTTGCAGGACATAAATAAAATTTTGCTGTGATTCTGCAGGTTAATAATAAAGCTAATGTGATATAATAATAATTTTATAATAAAAAAAAGCTGTTACGTATTTAAGTGTAAAAAAAAGAAGATGATCCAAATACTCAATGAATTATTATGTACTGAAAAACCTTTGGCTTTTCTAGTAGGTGCGGGGATATCAATACCATCGCCATCAAATATGATGTCTTGAAGGACATTTAATGAAGGGATAATTAGCAAAATCGCAACTGATGAAGAAACTAAAACAACTTTATTGAAACTTTCTGATTCAGAAAGATACAACAGGAAAAACAAAGGGGATTTCTTAAGGTTTGAGGGATTGATGCAAATTTTACATGATTCTGTAGACCCTAATCTGGATATTCTAAATTGTTTAGCTGATTGTAATGTCCCAAACATAAATCATTATGTTCTTGCTTCTCTTATTAAGCAAGGACATAAGGTATTCACAACAAATTTTGATATGCTAATAGAGTTTGCATGCAAAAATTTAGATATTGATTACTTTGCTTTTATCACGGACAATGAATTTAAGAAATACTCTCCCGATAAACATCCCTATCCAATCTTTAGTTGCACGGTTCATTAAAAAAATTTGAAGGTGAGGAGTGGCTTGATTCAAGATATTCTATAGAAGCAACACTAGAAGCCGTTGGAAAATCAGGAGAAGAAATGCAATTTGAGCTTGGAAAGAGATATGTTTTTAATTCGATTTTGCAAAATCACGATTTAGTTGTAGTAGGTTACTCTGGCTATGATGATTTCGACATCGGGCATATGCTAAGGACTATTCAAAGTGATAAAAAAATAATTTGGATAAACTATAATAATGAGCTAGAAAAACATTATACATGGCACGATCTGGAAAACGTACCAAGAGATAAAAATGGTGATTTTCTAAAAAAAGAGAAGAGTATTTGCATGCAATGGGAACACCATTTGCCAAAATATCAGCTAGAAATCCTCATAATATCTTTTTGTTTGATTATGATACTACAAAAATAATAGAAATGCTAATGAAAGAATATGATATCAACGTACCTAAATTGGAAGAGAATCATAAATTTAATAGATTAAAGTTTTTTACTGAGTGGGAGAAGGTACATATAAAAAATGATTGGACTAAAGACTCTATTAGTGGGCACATATTTTCTACTTTACAAAGATATGAGCAAGCATTTAGACATTATGAAAAAAGTTTGGCGGACTATTAAAGTAACAAAATAAATTTAGTGCGATAAAACTAATAGTTATCATAGTAAGATAAAAATTTAGATGAAAGGTCATACAAGATGAAAAAAGTATTAGTTCAGTTAAGCGCCGATGAAATAAAATACTTAAGAAAATATAAGCAAACAGGGAAAAGAAGATTGCGAGAAATAAATCGGGCAAACATACTTTTATTACTGCATAAAGGTAAATACTCGAAAGAGATCGCTGAGTTTTTAGATATAGGACGAAATACAGTCAGCCGGACAAAACAGAAGTATCTAGCACAAGGAGAAAAATCAGCCATGAAAGAAAAGGAACGACCAGGACAGCCGAAGAAAAATAAGAGGCAGAAATTATAGCCTTAGCATGTAGCAGAGCACCGGATGGTCGAGAGCGATGGACACTGGAATTGCTGGAAAAAACGGCAAGGAAACGAGAAGGACTGAAAACAATTAACCGTGAAAGCATACGGTTGATACTAAAAAAACAAATGTAAACCTTGGCTAAAAAAGATGTGGTGTATCGCGGTAATAACATCGGAGTATAGAAAACGAATGTATAATTTGTTAGACTTGTATGAAGAACCATACGATGCAAAACCTCCGGTGGTTTGTATAGATGAAAAGAGTAAACAACTTATTGAAGAAATCAGAAGCCCGATTACAATGCGACCCGGTCATCATGCAAAACACGACTATGAATATAAACGAAATGGAACGAGAAATATATTTGTAGCTGTTGAGCCCAAAGCAGGAAAACGCACAATAAAAGTTACCAAAACGAGAAAGAAAAACGACTTTGCCCGATTTGTCAAAGGATTAGTAAAGAATAAATATAACGAAGCTACTGAGATACGATTGGTTTTAGATAATCTAAATACACACTTTGAAAAGTCATTTTACGAGACCTTCTCAGAAGAAGAAGCCAAAGAGATTTTAGAAAAAATCACTTTTTGCTACACTCCGAAACATGGCAGTTGGCTCAATATGGCAGAAATAGAAATAATGGAGCGAGAATGTTTAGGCAAAAGAATTGGAAATGAAAAAAAACTAAAACAACGGCTTAGACCATGGCTAAAAGAGAGAAACAAAATGAAAAAGAAAATTTATTGGACTTTCACAAAACAGGATGCTGATAATAAGTTATCTAAATACTATGAACCATAATTATTTTGTTGCTATACTAGTGTCATGTCAATTCTGTATTGACATTCCGGTAATCCCCGTATTAACACATTACGGGCAGACTTTAAGCCGGAAACTACAATTAACTTATACTATGTCATTCCCGCACGTATTAAGCGGGAATCTAATTTATAAAAATGGATGTATAGTCCTGAAATAGGTTGACAAAAAAAGTCAACCAAAAACAGGACAAAAAATGAAAA
>JASFMY010000008.1:0-95113 GCA_050117315.1 Ignavibacteria bacterium | reverse complement strand
GAAAAATAGCAAGATCGACAACAAGCGCCGGAATAAACGTAGATGAAAAGTTTACGGGAAAAGAATTGGATGATGACAATAACGAAAGAATATATTATTTTGGTACAAGATATTATGACGGTGATTTGGGTAAATGGCGTAGGACTGATCCTATGTCACATTTATATCCAGGGGAAAGTCCTTATAATTATACAAGCAATAGTCCATTAAATAGAATAGATCCAAGTGGAATGGATTGGTTTGAAAATGATGAGACAGGTGAACTTAGATTTATTAGAGGCATATCGAGTATCGAAGGTGATCAATGGAATAATATTGGTGGAGATGATTTATATCAAGATTGGTTGCTGGATGATGGTTCAGTAATTGGTGACTTAGATGAAGCTTTTTTAGCTACCGATGTTGCTCAGAGACTTATGTATACGTACGAAAATAATGTATTGGTAAGCGAACAAGATGTAATTGAGAATTCATTTGTTGATTCGCAAAAAGAACCAGAACTTAGAAGAACAGGAACTTCTTATCGAACTGATATTATCGAAGAAAAATTTACTTACGTCAATCTTAATAAAGTAATTGAAAGAAATGAAGGTAGAAAAGAAACCTTTAAACACTGGCTAAGTGAACGTAGTACTTTATCAAGTCAAAGGGTTAGATATCAAACAATCATTAAAGTAGGACAAACTCCATATCATCCTAATAGAAAAGGAAGGATAAATTCTACTGAGACAATCAATTTTATATTATATTTAATAGGTACAATGGTTAACAAATAATTATGAAAAACACTTATAAAAGTATCCAAAAAATAATATATATGATTATTATATCAACTCTATTATTAGGTTGTAATAATCAGAATCATATCAACGAGTTAAATAGAGAGTATCAAAAACAAAAATCCTTTTTCTTAAATAAGTTTGTCGACCATTTCCCCCAAGAAATTAAAGATGAATTTGGAATCAAAATATATTCAATTACCAATGAGAAATGGACATTCCCATTAATGATTATGTTAGATGATATTTATAATACAGAATCATATAGATCAAGGATAGATTCCCTTATAGATATTTCGGTTGAGAAATATAATCCTACTGATACATGTTTATTGATAGTGAATAGATTTCATAACAAATTAAATGAATTTGATTATGAATTGAAATTAAATGAGAAAGAATATTCTTTAATCGATAGAGCATGTTATCAAAATTCTTTACCGATACCTAATTTCTTTTTTAATCAATATTCTAGTAAAAAAAATCCAATAAGACTAGAAGAAGATTTTGAATTATTCGTCCTTGATGCAAAAAGTGGAGTTCATTGGAAAAAAGAATACGCTAAAGATGGGAGATACATGCCATACAATTGGAAGAATGGTTACTCTAAGGGTTTTGCAATTAATGAGAAAATGAATGTAGTAATATATTGGTTTATTATTTGGTAAACTTCAAAGGCTGTCGTGGACACCACCTCTGTTTTTCCGGGCTGGTACATTCACACGTGCCAGCTATTTAAAGACATAAGTCGTGACCCTCCTACGTCAAAAAGCGACTACGGAGGGCATGCATTAGACAGCGAGAATTTACATAACGCTACGTGTTATGCGAGCACCTCACCTACGGAATAAATGGAGTTCCTTCGGTGAGGATGTCGCATAAACGTCCGCCGCGGCGGATAAACTCCGCACAAAAAAATAATGGGTTAGTAAGTCGTTCCGCTGCGTTCACTCGCCAGTCGCTACACTCCGCCTTCTACAGCCGTCACTGACCACTCAGTGACGGATTTCATGGCTGTCGAGAATCATTGCAACTCCACAATACAACGGAAATATCTCATGGATGATGTGGAATAATTCTTCATTAACAGATCCGCATGGTCTTGTTGGTTATACATTATTCAAGCGGATGGCAAACCACCTCTAAAAACGATGTAACAAACCTTCAGTACGACGATAACGGCAATATAACTTCCCTAGACCGTTACGATATTGACGGCGGACTCATGGATAAGTTTACATATAATTATAATACAAGTTCTTCGGGAAACAGATTGTTGTATGTTGATGACGCCGTATCTTCATCGAGCTTTCCTCATGATATAGACGACCAGAGCGAAGGTAATTTTGTATACGACGGAAACGGTAACATAACAACCGACCTTCAGAAAAACATAAGTTCTATAGATTACGATATACGTAACCTGCAGTATAAAATGAGTTTTGGTTTGTTAAGCAAATTAACACTCAGTACCTTGGAGATAAGCGATTCGGTAGAGTACAAAGCAAAAGACACAATTGTAACTGAAAGTACCGTAAGTGTTCTCTCGGGTGCAAATGTGACACTTAAGGCCGGCGGGGGAATAGTACTAAAACCGGGCTTCATCCCGATAAAAGCATTCGGGAATGACACGGCGCTTCATTGTTGACATAACACTAGATTATCATTCTGATTTTATTTTGCTCTAATACATAGGGGTTAACTGTACTAATCCCCGGAATCTTCACGCACGGGACAAGTAAAGGTTTCCGGGCTTCAGAAATCACAAAGTGTAATACTTACGCGCAAACGCGGGATAGTGACGGCAGTAGAATTTAATTCCTTATAATCATAGGCTGCCTTTTCCAATATGTAAGGGATCGCCATACCCATTCCAGAGGACCTAATTGAAAATATTTTAACCAAATTGGGCTGGCAATAAGCTGAAATATCCAAACAGCGCCTACAACCCATAACTGCCCTATTTTGTCCATTACTCCAAACAACCCGAATCCGTAACTATAAAATACAAATGTACCGATTAGGCTTTGCATAATGTAATTTGTAAACGCCATTCTCCCGACCGCCGATAGTGATTTTTTCAGCCGGCTCAGAATATTCAGTTTGCATAAAAGACAAATCAATCCAATGTGTCCTAATGCAATGACTGTTACTTCTGTTTCCCATGTAATAAAGGCAAAGTTCCGGGAAAGTATACTGAAATTGTGATTAAATAGATATTGAGTTCTAAAACCTACCAGGAAAAACCCAATAGTGTAACAGATTATCATCATCATCAAATAAGTTCTGGTCTTAGACTTTGCCAAGAGTATCCCGGATTTTATCAAAGCCAAACCAAGAATCATTCTCATCAATGTCCGGAGAAAACCTTGCTTATAAAACCAGATAGTAGACCTTTCCAGCAACCAATTTTTATGGAAATTAATGATTTCAAAGTAGCTGCCTTTACTTATGGTTTCTATATTTTTCTGTAAAGTCTCATGTGCAGGATTATTAGCAGCCTCCCTTTTCCTCCATTTGTCTACTATGGATTGTTGTTCTTCCGTCAATTCTTTGCCTGTATCTTTCATTTCGGTTAATTCCACAACCTGCTTGTGCATTGCAGCATCATTTTTGTAATCCGTATAAGGGATTATCGTGTACAAAACAAGTAAAAGCGCCGCCGCAATGAACATAGCCCTAACGGATAATTTCCTTAAAGGATATAAGAACAACCCGGTAACGGCATAACCATACAATATGTCGCCGCTCCATATTAAATAGCCGTGTATCAGGCCAAAGAAAAGCAGCCAGAAAAGCCTTTTGTAATATATATCTGCAATTCCTGCGGCTTTCCCTTTTTCTTCTGCCCGCGTAATTAACAAGTAGGCTCCCGCTCCAAAAAGTAAGGAAAATATTGTCCAAAATTTTCCGGCAAATAAAAATTCCTTAATCAGCCAGAGATAATAATTTAAGCCGGTGAAGTTATTACTTATGGATGGATTCACTAGTTTTGCTAAAGGTTGTGCAAAAAATTCAATGTTAATAGCTAAAATACCTAGTACAGCTAAACCGCGTAAAATATCCAGTGAATGTATCCGTTCCGAGATTTTTACCGGATTGATTTGTGATGTTGAAGAGTTAATATGAAGTTTAGAATTTGTCATCACTTTGCCCCCTATTAAAATAATTGGTGAACTATGTGCGGCGCGCCATTTGCTTCAGCGCCGGTGACTGGCCAAATGCGTACTCATTCTAATTTCAAATATAAACGCAGCATATCTTTGAGTTGAATGCCTTGCTCAAATATAGGCGCTTCGTAATTGTCCAAGAAGAAATCTTTTATGACGGATTCAACCCGGAAACCAAGACGTTGATAAAACGTTAATTGATATCCAAATGTACCAGTACCCAATTTGACTACTTTGATAGACTTATCCACGAGTTGAGATAAAGCATATTTGATTAGCTTAGTACCAATTCCTTTTTTCTGAAAGTCCGGACTAACAGCGATATTAAATATCTCAGAAATGTTTGGCCGGATTTGTTTAGTAACGCAGACACCCACCATTACATTGTCAACAAATGCTCCAAAGCACAATGATCCGGATAAATACTTATTGATGCATTTTTCCGACGGATCGGCTTCCAGCAATAAACTCATGGGTATTGATTTAGGCTTAATTTCTCTTAACTTGATCACCAGTGAGAACCTTTTGTGAGCGAATAACATTTAACGGCAATCTTACACGGCCGATTTTGTTTGGTATTCTTTGAGCAGGCAAAGGAATTTCCAAAATTTTAGTTTGATTTTCAAAAAAGATCGTGATAATAGTTTTGTCTGTTTTTTTCTATTGAATGATAGAAAATATTTTTGATTATAACAAATAATTGTCTCATTAGATATATACTTGTTGCAAATTGTTTTTGGGATTTTGTTTTTGTTTAAAACTCACCTAAATCCTCCCCGCCTCCCAAAGTCTCGTACGGCGGGCAGGTCTTAAAAAGAGAGGAGTTATGGCAAAATCCCAAAAACAATTTGGCTTGTGTATATTATCCCGCTTACTTAAAGTGAAATTGAATTTTTATGATTCATAAAACTCTATTTCTCCCTTACCTCCTTATTTATGAGTTGAAATTTATCTTCAATACTATTAGCTTCAAACTAAAATTGGCTTACTATTAATTACCACCATTATAAAATGACTGAATATTAATTACTTTCTTTCTACTCTGTAGAATATAAATCTAATTAACTCTTTTCTAATTTTAATTTGGAGGTTTATTATGTACGAAGAAAACAAAGTAAACATTGAAGTAACCGAAGAAGACATCACGGAAATTAAATCCGCTATTGATGTTTTAACAACAAAACTACAGCCTTATTTAATTTCTCTTAGTACCGAAGAAAGAAAAGAACTGCCCAAGATGAGCGATAAAACTTTGCCTTTTGTGCAGAAGGTAATGGATTACCTTGATACTAATCCGGAGTTTGCCTCTCCTTATATGGACAAAGATGCATTTAAGATTGATATGAAATCAGTTGAAGATTTAACGGCAATTTTTAACCCGTTAAATCAAATATTAGCCAACCTTGATGACACAATCATGCTTGCCGGAAGCGAAGCATATGTCGCTGCGCTTTCTTATTACAACAGCGTAAAACTTGCATCCAAGATGGATATACCTAATTCAAAAACTATATATGAAGATTTGAAAACCAGATTTAAGAAATCCAAAACAAGCTCGGTTAGCGAAACAGTAGAGTAACATTATTATTTGTTGAAGCTATAAGCCTGAAGATTTAGGCTTTTAGCTTCAAATTTGAATCTAAAAGGCAGAATTTTGAAGCAAAAGGTTATTAATTTGACTCTCTGAGAGACTTGCGAGACTCTTTGAGAGACTCGCAAGAGATTCCTTGAGAGATTAATTTGATTCTTTTAGATACTCGCGAGACTCTTTGAGAGATTAATTTGATTCTTTTAGATACTCGTGAGATTCTTTGAGAGATTAATTTGATTCTTTTAGATACTCGTGAGATTCTTTGAGAGAT
This sequence comes from Ignavibacteria bacterium, assembly GCA_050117315.1. GTDB lineage: Bacteria > Bacteroidota > Ignavibacteria > Ignavibacteriales > Melioribacteraceae > JANQIV01. The sequence goes on along the minus strand of JASFMY010000008.1, from coordinate 89,302 downwards.
TAATTTGACTCTTTTAGATACTCGTGAGATTCTTTGAGAGATTAATTTGACTCTTTTAGAGACTCGCGAGATTCTTTGAGAGATTAATTTGACTCTTTGAGGACTGCGGGGTCTGTGCAAAAAATTGTTTTTCAAATGATCCGTAACGCAGATTAGCCTGTCCGATCGAGCCTGTTGCTGAAGTAAAATAATGACATTGCGAATCCCGTTTTGGGGGTGAAGCAATCTCTATCCCGCCGGAATAGACCAAAAGAGGAGATTGCCTGCCATGTTGGCAGACAGGCTTCTCGCAATGTCAAACTAAGAATTCTGCAACACACTCCGATCGGCAGACGGGTCTGCGTTACATTTGAGACAGCCTCAATGGTCGGTGCTTCAATAAAAAGTTAATATATTCAACATTTTTATTGTTCTTTTTAAAATCTAAACATAAAAATAGGAGGTTTTTATTATGAAAAAAAAGTCTAATCATTTTATAGCTGTTATTCTAATATCCTGTATAGCAATTTTGTTAAATTTTTGTGAAAGGTTTCCACCTGAAATTGAGGAAAGCTCAGTAAAATCAATAAACAGCAGGGAAACAATAGCAAAATCCGTAATAACAAGTTTAGAAGAATATTCAAATTTTAAAAATGGAGAAATTATTTCGGATCGATATATAGTAACTTTAACAGATAATAAAATTAGTAGTTATAGTAGCCTTAATCTTAAACAAATACAGGATAGGAAAAATGAAATTCAGAGTAATGTTGCCTCTGTAATCTCAGATTTACTTGTCAATACAAAAAATGAAAATATAGAAGTTACAGCTCTTTATTCCACAATAATTGGAGGATTTGCAGCAAAATTAAGCGAGGAACAAGTAAAGAGACTTGAGCAGGACCCGCGTGTTAAATCAATTAAAAATGATTTTGTTATAAGGTTGGACAAAAAGAATCATCGATCTCCAAATTCAGGAGTAAATTCCCTAAAAAAAACTACAAGCACGGATCAAGTAATACCATGGGGAGTGCAAAGAGTCGGGGGACCCTTTGATGGAACTCAATCCAGTAGAATTGCATGGATTATTGATTCAGGCATTGATATGGACCATCCTGATTTGAATGTTGATCAGTCATTATCAACCTATTTCATTGGTTCTTCCCCTGAAGATTGTTATAACCACGGCACTCACGTTGCGGGCATAATTGGAGCAAAAGATAATGATTTTGGAGTTGTGGGTGTTGCATCCGGGGCAACAGTTGTTTCAGTTCGGGCCTTCAACTGTGATGGAGTATCTTTAGCTTCAATTTGTGTTGATGCTTTGCAATACGTCATAAATAATGGAAGTGCCGGAGATGTGATAAATTGTAGCTGGGGGTGGAGATATGATAACCCTCGTCTTAATACTAACATAAGCTATGCAGTCGTATATACTGCACAATTAGGTTTCTTGCTTACAGTAGCAGCAGGAAATGATGATGAATCGGTCGTAAATTATAGACCGGCAGGTAATATTTCACATTTAAATACTTTTGTTTTATCGGCAATTGATTCTACTGATAATTTTGCATCATTTTCAAATTGGGGGAACTCGGTTGAATTTGCGCTTCCTGGTGTCGACGTTTATTCGACTGGAATGGGAGGAGATTATATTACTTTTGATGGAACCTCTATGGCTGCCCCGCATATGGCAGGTATGTTAATTTATTATCATAATTTGTCGATCAGTTATAATGATATGTTTACAATTACGGGATATGCAAGGAATGATCCGGACGGTAGTGCGGATCCTATACCTTCTCTTTTTAATACGATTGTAGATAATTTTAACGATCAACAAATTTATGACGACCAATCTGGAGAGTGGGCTACACAATATCCTTATATATATGGTAATTATAGTGCCTCCGAGAGGAATTTTCATTTTGGAGGAAGCATTGGTAATCCCGGTAATGGAATTTTGGCTTGCAATACTCCTTTGAACAGGTCTATAGGTGGTTTATATGCTTCCTTTGACATTAAAATTGTACAGACATTACAAAGTGATACTTGGGCTGCCTTTCACATGTTTAAGGATGATTATACGGATGTTCCATATGACGACGGGTATTGGACACCTTCCGGGATATTTATAACTTTTAACAAAAATGGTGATATAAGATTGAGGCATCCTTATTATACCTTTGGAACGGCCTCTTATTCACCGGGTTTTAGTGATTGGCATCATGTTGAAATAAGTTATGAGAATTCCACATTTTATGTTTATGTTGATGAGTATCTTGTTATGCAGACTTCTTATTCACCTACTTTGAATGGAGACTATTACGGTTTTTTTATTGAGGATGCCAATGTATATTTTGATAATTTGGTAGTGAGGGAAACGGTAAATCCCTAATCATAATTGGTCGCTATATACAAGGCTGTCACTATTAAGTGTGGCAGCCTAAGATTTAACAGGGAGCTCTCCAGGGGTGCCGAACCATGCCAAAGATAGGCATGCAGGCACACGGTAGTAAACAAAAACACGAGGTTTATTATGAAATCAAAAAAATATTTCTCAATAATAAGTTCGATTATAGTTGTTTCTTTTTTTCTGCTTTTCTTTGGATGTAATAACGACAATCCGGTTGAAGTTGATGAAGGATTTACCGGTATAACCGAAACCGGCCCGGAGGGTCCTAAAGCAATAGGAAATATTGACCCGGATGATTGGCTTCTGCAATTTAATTATTCGCCAAACGATACAATTCCGCCAATTCATTCTTTTTACGTAAACCCGGTTTATCCGAATCCAACACAAAGATTTACAACATTAAGTTTTGGTATCCCGACAAGTGATTCTATTGTTGTATGGTTGGAAGATAAGCCCGAAGGAAAAGATGTTACACTATTATCTTCTTATTTAATTGCGGGGCAGTATCAATTACTTATTGATTTATATTACGGGAATAATTCTTATGATCGAAAAGAAGGTTTAGTTAGATTACATTTGGAGGTTCCGACCAGAAAAGTAATTCCTAAAGTTCACGGAGATATAGAGTATAAAAAACCATAAAATTAAAATGCTATATAATACGCAAATCCATCGGTGTCAACCTGGTATTTAAGATACAGATTAACATAATAAGAGTAACATAATTTATGAAGGAATCAGCCCGTTATTAAAGATAGTAAATAAAAATATTTTGCAATATTTGGACCAAATTCCGTATTGGTGATGCTGCATTCCGCAGGTTTAACTTATTTTCATTCTATAAGCAAAGCAGTGTTGATTTCCTTGACAGCAGCTTCATACGGCACAAGCTCAGCTTAAGATTTATTGCAGTTCAAAATTGATTCTTAAAAAAATTAATATCATATCCGTTTGATAATTGACACTATTGTTGTATTTTAAATTCCGATAGATTTATTGATTAAGAATTTTATTTTGCTATGATTGAGTTTGAAAATTAGATAAATCTAAACATATCTTAACCCAAAGGACAATACATACTCACATTTATAAATGAATTTAAATCTTATTAGGCAGATAATTTACCTGAGCTTATTAGACTGAAATTTCTCTGGTATAAATATCAATAGATTATAAATTTATTTTCTTTGATTACACATATAAAAACTTTAGTAGACTCATAGAATTTCATAAGAGTTTCTGCAAAATAAAAAGTCGGTCATTTCGAACCCGTTCTTTGGGCGGGAAATCTTTCAATTAGAGGATGATTTCAAAGATTTCTCCCTCCGGTCTAAATGACAAAACGTTTAGATATCTAATCTTGCAGAAACTCTATAGAGGTTTTATCATCTTGTTTTAAAAGAATTTAATGAAATGAAAAAGATGCTGTTGCTAAGGTAAATCAAACTGTTAACCATAAAAGGAGATATTGATGAAAAAAATAATAAATGTGATTGTTTGTGTTTTTTTCATAATACCGATAACCGCATTATCTCAAAACATATTCAGCAGTCAAAAAATAATTTCAGACTCTATTGATGGCGGTTGTGCAATTTGTTCATCAGATTTAGATAATGATAATGATTTGGATGTTATATCTATTTCCACTCAGGATAACATTTTGTCATGGTATGAAAATTTGGATGGTCAAGGGAATTTTGGCACTCCCAATGTATTATCGACATCAATGCATGGGGGCGGAGATGTGTGCACCGCTGATCTGGATAATGATAACGACCCGGACATAATAGCAGCCTCTCCAACAAATGAATCCTTCCAACTTGCATGGTTTCAAAACATTGATAATAACGGCACATTCAGCGAAGCAAAAACTATTATAAATAATAACGGTCACACAAATTCTATTTTCCCGGCAGATATGGATAACGACGGAGATATCGATCTGTTACTAGCCCACACGCTTTCCTTTGTTCTATTTACAAATATCAATGGAAGCGGGACTTTTGACACTCCCAAAGAAATATATAATGCACCTGTGGTTGCACATTCAATTTATGCGGCTGATTTTGACCTGGATGGATATGCAGACATACTTGTTGCAACGGGTAATGAAATAGCCTGGTTTCAAAATTTAACAAACGGGAACTTTGGTTCTAAAAAACAAATCAATTCTTCTTTTCAATCTGTAGTTTCTGTCACAACTGTAGATATCGACAATGATGGCGATCAAGATGTGTTGTCCGCATCCTTTGGTGACAATAAAATCCACTGGTTTGAAAACACAGACGGCAATGGTTCATTCAGCACTCAAAAGATGATTACAAATAATGCACTCGGAGCAAGAGCCGTTTTTGCCGCTGATCTGGATAATGATAATTATGTGGATGTTCTTTCCGCATCAGCCTTTGATAACAAAATTGCCTGGTACAAAAATTTGGATGGCAATGGTAATTTTAGTTCCCCAAAAACAATAAGCAGCTCACAAACCGGTGCCAGGGATGTGTGCGCTGCTGATCTTGACAACGATAATGATATGGATGTTATCGCCATAGGAAAAGATAAAATCTGCTGGTTTGAAAATTCAACAAATATAACATCTGTCAAAAATAATCAAACGAATATACCAAACAAATTTCAGCTATATCAAAACTACCCTAATCCTTTTAATCCAAGTACAACGATAAAATACAATTTACATAAACCAGGTTATGTTGTTTTAAAAATCTACAACCTTTCCGGTGAAGAAGTGGAAACATTGGCAAATGGGTTTCAAACAGCGGGAGAACATGAAGTGAATTGGCAGCCTGAAGGGTTCTCGAGCGGAATATATTTTTATCAATTGAAAGCAAGTGAATACACACAAACTAAAAAAATGTTGCTGTTGAAATAAGCGAAACATAGTATTTAACCAAAACAAATAATTTGAAAATGAAAATAGTAATAATACTGATATGGATTATATTATTTGTCTTTTACAAAAATATATTTGGCCAAAATATTTTTAGTGAAGAGAAAATTATTTCTGATACAGCATTTGGTGCATCATGTGTTTATTCAATAGATATTGATGGTGATAACGATTTGGATGTTGTAGCATGTTCATATTATGCTGGAAAAGTCATGTGGTATGAAAACCAGGATGGATTAGGAAATTTTAGCGATGAAAAATTAATATATGAACATGATGTTGATATGATTGCTACTATGATGCTGGGTGTATTTGCAATAGATATTGATGGCGATAACGATATGGATGTGATAACTGCAAATCCGTTTGGTAATTATCATATCACCTGGTTTGAAAATGAAGACGGGGAAGGAAATTTTAGTTCTCCAAGGACTGTAGTTGGAAATGAAGGACACACAAATTCCGTGTTTGCGGCAGATTTAGATGGCGATGGCGATATTGATATACTGCCGGCATTAGGCACAAATGAAGTTGTCTGGTATGAAAATATAGATGGCAAAGGGAATTTTGGTAATAAAAAAATCATTAGTTCGGATGTTTCACTAACATCTCAATTCATTGCCGGTGATTTGGATGGTGATGAAGATATGGATGTAATATCAGCTTCAGCTGGCGACAGTAAAATCGCGTGGTATAGTAATATCGATGGAAAAGGTAACTTTGGGGAACAGCAAATTATTACGACAAATGTTGATGGGCTTTGGTCAATATATACTTCTGACCTCGATAATGATTCCGACATTGATATTTTGTCTTTATCAAAATATGATGATAAAGTAGCATGGTATGAAAATACTGACGGTAAGGGAACGTTTAGTTCACAAAAAGTAATAAGCACCTCGGCAGATGCAGTTGGCGGCGCTAATACAATTTTTGCAATTGATTTAGATTGTGATGGAAGAAATGATGTGCTTTCAGCCACACAAGATGATGATAAAATCGCATGGTATAGAAATCTTGGAGATGGTTCTTTTGGTGATCAAAAAATAATCTCAACAAACGCAGACGGCGCCTCATCGGTTTATGCTTGTGATTTAGATAATGACGGCGATATTGACGTTTTATCATCATCAAAGTTTGACAGCAAAATTGCGTGGTATGAAAATTCAACAAATATAACGTCTGTCAAAAATAATCAAACGAATGTACCAGACAATTTTCAACTATATCAGAATTATCCCAATCCTTTCAATCCGTCCACCACGATTCGGTTTACGCTGCCTAAATCAGAACACATTTCACTAAAAGTTTATAATATTGCTGGGCAGGAAGTAGCGGAATTGATTAATGGATTTTATGTGACAGGAGAACATTCCATCCAATTGGAAGCAGAAGGCTTGACGAGTGGGATATATTTCTATCAAATGAAAGCTGATGGATACAACGAGACTAAAAAGATGCTGTTGTTGAGGTAGAGTTTTTACAGTTTGACCTAAGGAGAGAAACTTCATGAAAAGAAATTTAATTATTGTTTTTCTAATTATAGGTATTTCCCAAATTTATACTCAGGTTCAGTTCGGTGAAGCACAGATTCTTTCATCATCATTTAACCCAAGAGCATCCGAATGCCTGGATGCTGCCGATATGGATAACGATGGCGATATCGATTTAATTGCTGCATCCTACAATGGAGAAATATTTCTGTATGAAAATATTAACGGCAACGGGGATTTCACTGAACAGGTCATTGCAGCATACGACCAAACACTGGGAAGTCCAATATCCGTTTGTGCCGTGGATTTAAACAATGACGGGTATCATGATATATTCTATTCAGGATTTGCGGTTAACGCTGTTGGATGGTTTGAAAATTTACAAGCAAACAATTCTTTCGGAAATATAAATGTAATAACGCAATCAAGAATAAACGGGGAATCAGTTGCGCATCATTCCAATTGTTGTTATTCGGCTGATCTTGACGGAGATGGAGACAATGATATTATGTACGGTGCATTAGAAAGAATTTGCTGGCACGAAAATACCGATGGGGTAGGAACTTTCAGCACTCAAAAAATTATCAGCACTTCCATGCAATATCCCAACTACATTTATTCATTTGATATTGATAGCGATGGAGATGCCGATGTTTGTTGCGCCGGTGATGATAAAATTGTATGGTATGAAAATACGGATGGGGCAGGAAACTTTAGTGATGAAAAGATTATTTCGAATTCAACAATTATCGCCTGGTCATTGTTTGTCGCTGATATTAATAGTGATCAGCATTTGGATATATTATCTGCATCTTACCAGGATAATAAATTTGCATGGTATGAAAACATAAATGGGACAGGTGCATTTAGTAATCAAAAAATTATTTCCAGGAGCAGCAACGGATTGTACTCCATCTCTGCCGCAGACCTTGATAACGATGGTGATATGGATGTGTTGTCGGCATCTCACTGGGACAACAAAATTGTCTGGTACGAAAACTTAAATGGAGAAGGTGCGTTTGGTTCAGAGCGGTTAATATCAAATAGTGTAAGTGGTGCAATGCTGGTTTACACTGTCGATGTTGATGCTGATAACGATGATGATGTGATTGCGGTTTCGTATGATAATCAAGAAATATTGTTATTCAAAAATCAAGTGATAACATCTGTTGAATGGAATGGAAATTCAATGCCATCTCGGCATATTCTATTGCAGAATTATCCCAATCCATTTAATCCTAGTACAACAGTTAAATATACTTTGTATAAATCGGGAAATGTTACTTTGAAAATCTACAACCTTTCCGGTGAAGAAGTAGAAACATTGGTAAGTGAATATAAGGTAGCGGGAGAACATGAAGTGAAATGGCAGCCGGAAGGGTTACCGAGTGGAATTTATCTGGCGAGGTTGAAAGCTGGAGCAATAATAAAAACTATAAAATTAGTGTTGCTAAAATAGAAAGGGAGATACGAATATGAAATTAATTCCAACGTGGTTATTGTTGATAATACCTAGTATTATTTTTGGACAATTTCAGTTTAGTAGCCAAATTCAGATTGATAATTCGGAAGGCATAAAAAAATCAATTTTTACATGTGATGTAGATGATGATGGAAGTGAAGATATTTTATCAATTGTTTCAGGCAGTACAATAGCTTGGTTTAATAATGTTGATGGAAATGGTACTTTCAGCTCACAAAAGATTATAACAAACACAGCTACTGAGTTATCATCGCTTTACCCCATAGATATTGATGGTGACAACGACATTGATGTAATTTCGGGTGAAAATGAATTGGTATCAAATAACGGCACTTTGGAGGAAATAGGAAAAATATGTTTGTATGAAAACACTGATGGAGAAGGTACTTTTGCGCCTCGTAAAGTTATATCGTCATCAATGAAGAATATATGGTGTGTTCGTGCTGCCGATTTGGACAATGATTCAGATAATGATATTGTATCGGCATCACACTATGATGATAAAATTGCCTGGTATGAAAATACCGATGGAAAAGGTAGCTTTAGTAGTCAAATAGTTCTAAATACATCTGCCGTACAAGCAACTTTCGTTTCCACTGGTGATCTAGATGGTGATAACGACTTGGATATTCTATCATCTTGTAGACATTATGATAACCTGGTTTGGTATGAAAATACTAACAATACCTTTAGCGCGCCAATAACTATTACCTCAGAAGCAGAAAATACCAGATGTATATATGCTGTTGATATTGATAATGACAATGATTTGGATGTATTAGCAAGTTCTTGGGACCCCAACATAGTTTTCTGGTATGAAAATATAGATGGTATTGGGGAATTTGGAAATCAGCAAATTATTTCAGAGCAGACATCCGGCAAAATTATTCCCATTGATTTTGACCTTGATGGGGATTTAGATATACTTTCGAAGAAAAGTAAAGATATTTATCTACATGAGAATATTGTAGAAACCGAAAGCTTTGTTTCACACAAAATAATAACTTGTGAGACAACTAGTCCGCAATCGATTTATGCGAATGACTTGGATGCGGATGGAGATATTGATATTATCGCCGGTATTTCAGATGAACTCTACTGGTTTAAGAATCTAACAAATATAACATCTGCTCAAGAAAGTGAATCTGAATTATTAAATAAATTTCGTCTTTACCCAAATTATCCTAATCCATTCAATCCGTCCACCACGATTCGGTTTACACTGCAAAAATCAGAACACATTTCACTAAAAATCTACAACGTTGTCGGCCGGGAAGTGGCGGAATTGATTAATGGCGTCCGTTCGGCCGGAGAACACCAGGTTCTGTGGCAGGCGGATGGATTGCCGAGCGGGATGTCCTCCAAAGGCAGATACGCCTCAGGCGTATATTTCTATCAAATAAAAGCGGGTGAACACACCCAAACTAAAAAGATGCTGTTGTTAAGATAAATCAAATGAGGCAGCAATGAAAAAAATAATTAATATGATTGTTAGTGTGTTTTTCATGATACCGATAGCCGCATTATCTCAAACTATATTCAGTGAACAAATAATTATTGATCCAATCGAGTGGCCAACCTCTGTTAATGCCGCTGACCTGGACGGTGATAATGATCTGGATATTGTTGTATGCTGCTGGACTTTTCGTGATGCCGTTGTCTGGTATGAAAACCTCGATGGTCAAGGTTCATTTAGTGACAGGAAAGTAATAATCAGTACCTCCTGGGATTGTATGTTTAATTTAGAAATAACGACAGCGGATTTGGATAATGATGGGGATTTAGACATTATAGTTGCCAGTGAAGCAGGCAACTATAGTATTGCATGGTTTGAAAACAAGGATGGCATTGGAGAATTTTCCGAGATTCATCGTGTAGACGAAATAGGCAATCCGTCGGATCTATTTGTGACCGATATTGATAATGATGGAAATATTGATATTATTCCGTCTTTATACATTCATCATCAGGTTGTCTGGTATCAAAACCAAGATGATTTAGGTCATTTTGGTGAGAAAAAAGTAATCAATTCATCCTTTACCAGTGTTAACGACGTATTTGCATCTGATCTGGACAACGATAATGATAAGGACATTATTGTTTGTTCTTGTGATGATGATTTTGTCGGTTGGTTTCAACATTTGGATGGCAACGGCACTTTTAGCAATCAAAAGTATCAAATAGGTTCATTGGATTGTCCAAGATCTGTTTTGGCAAGCGATATTGATGGTGATGCTGATTTTGATATTGTTTCTTGCTCTTATCATAACGATATGGTTGCATGGTTTGAAAACCAAGATGGAGCAGGCAGCTTTAGTGATAAAAAAGTTATTACAACAAAAACAGACAGTGTATTATATCTTTATGCCGCTGATCTTGATTTGGATAATGATATTGATATTTTATCCGCTTCTATCGGCGATGACAAAATATGCTGGTTTGAAAATCAAGACGGGAAAGGAGATTTCAGCGATCAAATCATTATCACTGATAAGGCAGGTGGTGCTACTTCCGTACACGCGGCTGACATGGATGGTGATGGCGATATAGATATTTTGTCAACATCCGAGTATGACCATAAAGTTGCATGGTATGAAAATTTAACAAATCCCGCATCGGTTCAAAACGATGAAGTAAGTTTACCGGGCAATTTTAGACTATATCAAAATTACCCAAATCCATTTAATCCCAGTACAACAATTAAATATACTTTGTATAAATCGGGAAATGTTACTTTGAAAATCTACAACCTTTCCGGTGAAGAAGTAGAAACATTGGTGAATGGATTTAAGGTAGCGGGTGAACATGCAGCAAAATGGCATTCCAAAGGCGGATACGCTTCCGGTGTATATTTTTACAGGTTACAAGCCGGTGATTATTCGGAAACAAGGAAACTGATATTACTAAGATAAAAAGGAAGCAACTATTATGATAAAAATAATTTTTACTACAATATTTTTCATAATACTTATTCAAATTAATTTATCGGCACAAGAGCGGTTCAATAGTCAATCTGTAATTTCGACGTTAGTAAATAAACCAAAAGATATTTATACATCCGATATAGATGGTGATGGATACCTAGATATAATTTGTGCTGCATATAATAAAGATAATAAGATTATATGGTTCAAAAATAATAATGGTGACGGCACATTTGGAGAGCCGATCAATGTTGTACCATCTATTGGAGAACCTTTTTCTATTTACGCTGCTGATTTTGATGGAGATAAGCATATAGATATTCTTTCGGGTGCCTGGGCTGTCAATTCAGAAGTAGATTGGGAATTAGCTTGGTTTAAAAATATAGATAGCGGAAATTATTTTGAGGAAAGAATTATTACTTCAGGAGTGTATAAAGTTCATCATATCGAATCTGTTTATGCTGCCGACATTGATAGTGATAATGATTTAGACATATTGTCAGCTTCATGGGGTAATAATAGAATTGCCTGGTATAGGAATGATATAAATAATAATAGTACTTTCAGTGAACAAATTATAGTAAGTGATTCTGCTTTTGGTGCTAAAGATGTGTTGGCGGCTGATATTAATAATGATGGCTATGTAGATGTATTATCTGCATCAGAAGATGATAATAAAATTGCCTGGTACAGAAATATAGATGGAAATGGGCAATTTGGACCACAACAAATAATTACAATTTTGGCTGATAATGCTTTAGCTGTTCATACAGCAGATTTAGATGGTGATTCAGATTTAGATGTCTTGTCAGCATCTTATGGTGATGACAAAATTTCCTGGTATGAGAATATAGATGGACAAGGTCAGTTTGGAACTCAACAAATAATATCTAATTCTACTGTTGGTGCTTCCGACGTATATGCTGTTGACCTTGATTGTGATAGTGATCTGGATGTATTGTCAGCTTCAAAACTTGACAATAAAGTTGCCTGGTATGAAAATATTGATGGGACAGGTACTTTTAGTTCAGAAAAAATTATTACAACGGATGCAAAAAAAATAAATTCTATTCATGCTGCTGATCTTGACAATGATGGCGACATGGATGTGCTAAGTGTTTCTGAAGAAGATAATAAAATTTCATGGTATGAAAATTTAACAAATCCTACATCTGTTCAAAACGATGAAGTTAATTTACCAAACAGTTTTAAGCTTTATCAAAATTACCCCAATCCCTTTAATCCGAGTACAACAATAAAATACAATTTACATAAGCCAGGTTATGTTGTTTTGAAAATCTACAACCTTTCCGGCGAAGAAGTGGAAACATTGGTAAGTGAATATAATGTAGCAGGTGAACATGAAGCAAAATGGCGGCCGGAAGGATTCGCCAGCGGGATTTATTTTGCAAAGTTGCAGTCAGGTAAAAAAACTAGATCTATAAAACTTTTATTTCAAAAATAAGGAAACTGAAATTGAAGAAGCAAATTATCTTTTTATTAATCGTATTTTACTCGACATGTTATAATTTTGCCCAATCTGATACATTGATTTGTTATAACTGTCGAACAAAACATGTAAAAATCGTTCCCCCGGCAATGGTTGACTTACAAAAAGAATTTGATTATACCGATTGGAACATGGGAACATCAAGGGGGATTTCGCAATTAGATTTAAATCCCCCGCAAAACACGTATCAAAACGCCGGTTTTACTGATATAGCATATGCACAAAATCATTTTGATGTTACGCGTTATCCAATCAGAACAACTGTAAACATATTTCGTTTTGTAGATGATACTTTAGAACATTGGAATACGGGGACATTAGTCGCGCCCAATATGGTGGTGACTTGTGCGCACTCTCCATATTATTATCCCGAAGGATTTGAAGATAGCCTTCTAATTATTCCGGCATATGATTATTATAATAAGGATAATCCACCCTATGGCAAAAGTATAAGCAGAAGTTACTATATCCCAAAAACCTTTTATGATAATAGCAAAGTGCGGAGCGATTGGGATGATATTGCCATTATCGAACTACACGAACCCATTGGTATCCAGACCGGTTGGATGGGCATTGCATTTCATTCAGAAGACCGGTATTGTAGTGGTAAAGTGTTTCATAAATTTAGTTACCCGCGTTTGGATATGGAAACCGGAAGGAATTATACTGGAGATACATTGTTTTATAATTATGGGACTCTTAGTTATTCATCCGACATTCGTATTGCCTATATCGGACAAAGCATTCTTGGACAAAGTGGCAGTTCACTATTTTTTACAGATAACGAACAGTATCTGGTACTTGGAGTAGGAAGCCATAGTCCCTTGAATTATTATGAAAATGGAAATTTTATCACAATTGAAGGTTTTTTCCACTATCGCATACAACGCGGGATGTTTTATTCATTGAAACCTATTATCGAAAAAAGTATTACATCTATTGGCAAGCATACTGAAGTGATTCCTTGTGATTTTGTTTTAATGCAGAACTACCCAAATCCTTTTAATCCATCTACAACTATCCGCTTCACTTTACCTAAATCCGGACACATTACACTTAAAATATATAATATCCTTGGGCAGGAAGTGGCAGAGCTGATTAACGAAATTCGTTCAGTTGGAGAGCATCAGATGATTTGGGAACCTAGGGGATTGGCCAGTGGGGTTTATGTGGCAAAATTGCGGGCTGGATCAAGAATCCAAACAAGAAAGCTAATTTTACAAAAATGATATTACGGTTAAGGAGTTTATTATGTTCAAAGTATTTACACAAATCTCGATTGTGTTTTACCTGTCAATTCCTGTATGGGGTCAACTTGAATTCAATAATCCACACATGCTTAACTGCCCATCCGGATCAACCGAAGCAATATGCGCCAGTGATTTTGATGGAGACGGTGATCTCGACATTATCATGTCTCGAGACAGAAAGCTGATTTGTTTTGAAAATCTTGACGGTAAAGGTCAGTTTAGTGCTACAAAAACTATTACTTCCTTCTCACAATATCCCAAATCAGTATACCTGAAAGATTTGGATAACGACAATGATAAAGACATTGTCGTTGCGATTTATGATTCCCACGGGTATGAAAACATCATCTGGCTTGAAAATGTTGACGGGAAAGGCACTTTTGATACACCGAAAAGCATTTCATCAACTGTTAATCATCCATTATCTGTTTTTTCTGCTGATCTGGATAATGATGGTGACAACGATGTTCTTTCAGCTATTGAAGGGGATAATAAAATCGCCTGGTATGAGAATATTGATGCAACTGGAAATTTTAGCGAACAAAAAGTATTATGCGAAACATGCGAACAAGCAGTTTTTGTAACTGCGGCTGATATTGATGACGATAATGATATGGATATTATTGCAGCCGTACGACACGATGCTAATATAATATGGTTTGAAAATACAGACGGGAAAGGGACTTTTTCCAATAAGAAAATCATTTCAAACGAACATGAACACATTAAAACAATGCTTTTAAAGGACCTGGACCTTGATGGAGACTTAGATATTATTGGTTCATCTGGTTTTATAGATAATATATCATGGTATGAAAATATTGATGGAATGGGACAATTTGGAGATCAGAAACCCATCAGTGAATTTGCTGATAGCTATCAAACAGCTAAAAGGGTACAGGGAATATGTCTAATTGATTTTGATGGTGATGGTGATTTAGATGTTCTTTCATCATGGGATATAGGAAAAGAAATCGCTTTATATGAAAATTTAGATGGTAAAGGATCATTCGGTGAAAAAACAACTATATTAGAGGAATGCGAATTTCCGGCATTTTGTGTTGCGGATTTTGATGCAGATAACGATAACGATTTATTTGTAGCAGCGAATAATCGCATTGAATGGTATGAAAATTTAATAAATCTTACAGACATTCAAGATAATCAAACGAATGTACTCAACAATTTTCAACTATATCAGAATTATCCCAATCCCTTTAATCCCAATACAACAATAAAATATAATTTGCAAAAACCGGGTAAAGTTATTTTAACAATCTATAACCTCTCCGGCGAAGAAGTGGAAACACTGGTAAATGGATTTAAAGCAGCGGGAGAACATGAAGTGAAATGGCAGCCGGAAGGATTCGCCAGCGGGATCTATTTTGTGCGATTAGAAACAGGAAATAAGTTTAAAACTAAAAAATTGGTTTTGCAAAAATAGGAAGGAGATACCATGAATATCTTGGAAAATTCATTCATTCTTCTTTTGATTTTTCTATTAGGAGTAAAGGCCTATTCACAAGAAATTGGTGATAGTACCGTTACCGATTATGACGGGAATGTGTATAAAACTGTAAAGATTGGCAATCAAATATGGACTGCTGAAAATATTAGAGTAACTCACTTCAATGATGGTACAAGCATTCCCCAAGTTACCGATAACATTGAGTGGAGCAATTTATTAACTCCGGGATATTGTTTCTACAATAACGACTCAACAGCTTATTCCACTATCTATGGAGCACTTTATAACTGGTATGCTGTTGAGACCAATAATCTTTGTCCGATTGGATGGCATGTGCCTGACGATGAAGAATGGAAAGAACTTGAGATATTTCTTGGGATGAGTGAGGCCGATGCTGATAAAGCAACATGGCGCGGGCAAGGTATAGGCGGGAAACTAAAAGAATTGGGTACTGTTCACTGGTATTATCCCAATGAAGGTGCAACAAATGAGACGGGATTTTCAGCTACACCATCAGGTAGTAGAGCAGGCGGCAAGGAATGGGGAGAAGGCAGGTTTTCACATATTGGAATTTTAACAACTTATTGGACAGCAACAAATACTGATACTGATAACGCATTCCATCGAACCTTAGACTATTCAAGATCGGAAATATTCAGAGCAGGACATGGGAAAAAATCAGGTTTTTGCGTTCGCTGTATAAAAGATAATATCGCTACCGGAATAAGTGATATAAAATCAAACGAGATTCCAAATAATTTTACTCTATATCAGAACTTCCCCAATCCTTTTAACCCAAGTACAACAATAAAATATAATTTGCAAAAACCGGGTAACGTTGTTTTAAAAATCTACAACATTGTTGGCCAGGAAGTGGCGGAATTGATTAATGGTATCCGTTCGGCTGGAGAGCATCAGGTGGTTTGGCAGCCGGAAGGATTATCGAGCGGGGTTTATTTAGCACGCATAATGGCTGGGACTAAAATGAAAACAACAAAGCTGATTTTACAAAAATAATTAAATGTTAACTATTGCTTATAATTGCAGGTCCTGACTTTTGACAATTAGTGCGGTAGAAGTTACCAATGCCTTATTAGTTTTACTAATGGGCTATCGATGATATTCCTACTGCTTATTGAAATCGTTGAACTTCTTTTTGTAGCGCTTAATAGAGAAATCACATATCAGATCACCATGAATTGATGGTATGCGAGGGACAGCACCATCTTTATCTTGTAATCTGTTATGAATTTGTTTTATCAAATCAAGGGTGGTATTGGCTAATCTTGCCCCTACTATCTATGAATTTTTTTCTCTTTTAACTCCCTCAATCTTTCTTTAGCTTTAGTAAGCTTGGAATTCTACGATAAATGCGTTGCGAATAGTTCATGTAACCGTCCGTGTGAAAATTCCCGTATTTTGTCTCGTTCAAGTGAATCATTGGGGGGGATATTATTTGTACATTTGTATTTTATCCATCTCTTTCGAGCAGTACATATCATAAATTGAAAGTAATAACAAAGGAGCATGACTTTAAATTTGTTTAAGATATTCGAGTCTAACTTTAAGAAGCACGAAGAACTTAAAATCTCAACGTAAAAGAAGTTTCTTTATTAGGAATTGAGCTTACTCTAATATTACCACCGTGCGCTCTAACAATTTGACGCGACAAACTTAACCCGATACCCGAGCCGTCTTTTTTAGTTGTAAAGAACGGGATAAATATTTTTTCATACACTTCATCCGGTATGCCGGGTCCGTTATCAATTACCTTTATAATTGTTTTACCTCTTTCGTTTAAACGGGCTATCAAACGGATTTCTGCATTAACCGTATTTCTTAAAGCATGTATAGAGTTAATAACTAAGTTCAACAGTACCTGCTCCAGCATTTCAATATCTGCGGTAAGTTCCAAATTTTCCGGTAGTATTAAACACTCAGAAGAAATACCGTTTTCTTTTATTTTTTTTTCGGTAAGTTTTTCTACCCGCTCGAATAAATTCTTAACAGGGAATATTTGAAAATTAGGCTTAGGAATTTTAGTTAAGTTTCTGTAGTTATTTACAAAATGAATTAACCCGTCGCTTCTTTTTTGTATTGTGCTCATGGCAGATTTTATATCATCAATATCGTCGCTGTCAAAAATATTGTTTTTGTGCGGTTCTGAGATCATTGTATTTATAGTTGAAGCAAGCGATGAAATCGGTGTGATAGAGTTCATTATCTCATGAGTCAAAACTCTTATCAACTTTTGCCAAGCTTCCATTTCTTTTTCTTCAAGCTCACTTTGTATGTTTTGGATTGCTATCAAAGTATAATCTTCATTTCTCATTTTCAATTCAGTTGCATAAGCAAGCAATTGAATAATTTCGTTTGCGTCAATTAGTTTTATTGTAATTTTATCTCCCAGTTTCATAGCAGCTAACTCATTACCAAGATTTTGAGAGACCCTATTCAATGAAGCTATATTGTTTAAAAATTGTATTTTAAAAATCCTCTTAGCGGCATTATTAATTAATGTAATCTTTCCCTTGTTGTCAAAAGCTATTAAGCCTATACCTATATGCTGCATAACGGTTTGCAGAAATTTAGCATGCTCTTCTTTTTCACTTCTTGTTTCCCTGAATTTTTTCATTACTTCGTTAAAAGCGTTTGACAGATCGGAAAATGATTTTCCCAGCCGCGGGGAAGAAAAAGATTGCGAAAAGTCCGAGTACTTTATTGATAATATAAATCTCGCTAATTCGTCGTTTGTATGGTTAATAAATTTTATCAGAGCTATTATTTGGTATAATATGGTAAGTATAATTATGAAAAGAGTGGCATGCAATTCCGTGTTATAAAAAATGTAAAATACTAAAAACATTGTAGAGCTTAGTAGAAGGATTCTAAAGATAAGTTGTAAATGAAATTTTTTCATTGATTTTGACTTATTGAATATTTCTAATACTTAATTAAGTATTGTCATTCTGAAGAGCCCGCCTTCCACAGAACAAAGTTCGACGGACAGGTGAAGCGACGTGAGAATCTTTTCGTTTTAGTTAGTTCAAAAAAAGATTTCTCATTCCGCTGACATAATTCTATTATATCTACAAATTATACTTTTCCATTCTTCTGTAGAGTGATGTTCTTGTTAGCCCAAGTTCCTTAGCTGCTTTGGTAATATTGCCGCTATGTTTATTGATTGCTTTGATTATTACCATCTTTTCAATCTCATCGAGTTTGTAATTATCGAACACAATATTTTTATCTTCATCAACACTTTTTGTTTTTTCAAAAAGAAAGTCGGCAGGCTGAAGAACATCGTCTTCACTTAAAATAACACTTCTCTCAATCGAATGCTGGAGTTCACGTACGTTACCAGGCCAATCATATTTTTCAAGTTTTATAACCGCCGCCGGACTTAACCTCAAATTCGGCTTATCATATTTATTTTTATACTGCATTAAAAAGAATTCGGCAATCAGAGGAATATCTTCTCTTCTTTCTCTTAAAGGAGGAATTTTTATTTCGACTGTATTTATCCTGTATAATAGGTCCTGCCTGAATTTATTCTCGGCGACCATTTGATAAATATTTTTATTCGTTGCGCAGATTAGTCTTATATCTATCGGTATTTGTTTGTGTGATCCAACTCTAGATACCACCCTATTTTGAATAGCTGTTAATAACTTCGATTGAAGTTCAACCGGGATATTTCCTATTTCATCCAAAAACAGTGAACCTTTATTTGCAACTTCAAATCTTCCGGCTCTGTCTTCCTTTGCATCAGTGAATGCTCCTTTAACATGTCCAAACAATTCGCTCTCAAACAAGGTTTGGGTTATAGCTCCCATATCAACATTCACGAACGATTCGTCTTTTCTTTTGGATTGCTTATGAAGTGCCCTTGCAACAAGCTCTTTGCCGGTTCCATTTTCACCAAGTATTAAAACATTAGCATCGGTATCTGCAACTTTTTCAATAGTTTTAAATACTCTTTGAATGGCTTCAGATTTCCCGATTATATCGCGGAATTTACTGACATCTTCATTGAAGAATTTTTGTTTGTCTTTTAGGGTCTGGATTTCAATACGCGATTCCCGCAGTTTTAAAGCCGAGGAAAGAGTTGCAAGAAACTTTTCATTCTGCCAGGGTTTAAGAACAAAGTCGGTTGCTCCTTCTTTCACGGCTTTTACGGCAGTCTCAACGTCTCCATAAGCGGTAATAAGAATAACAATTGCCGAGGGATCAATTTTCAGAATTTCATTTAACCAGTAAAATCCTTCCTGCCCGCTCGTCATATCCTGGGTGAAATTCATATCCAGAAAAATTACGTCGTATTTTTCGTTCATCAATAGTTGAGGGATGTTATCAGGATTTTTTTCAGTGGTTACAAAACCGGTATACGGTTTTAAAAGCAACTTTGCAGCGAGTAATACGTCTTCATTATCATCAATAATTAATATTTTGGAATTTTTTGTAGTCATAGCCTTTACAAATTGTTTATTAAGTGACAAACAAAAAGTATTCCCATAAAATTATGATAAAAATGAACGAAAATAGACATCTTAATGTACGTAATCGTACGACTATGTGCAAAAACGAACAAGGTAAATAAATTTGTTATACAAATACTACAAATATGAAATTAAATTAAACAAAAACAACAGGCATGAATATTGTGAAAGCAACAATTAAATAAATTATAAGTCAAACAAAAAAGAGAAACCATGGACAAAAAAATAGAAAAGAAAAAATGGCCTCCAAAAAAAATTGCGTCTGTTTTAGGGGGAGGAATATTGGTTGTAATTATTTTTTACACTTTTGTATTGGGTGATCAAAGTACAAAACTGAATGTGCAGAAAGAAAGAATCACAATCTCAACAGTTAGAAAGGGACCGTTCCAGGAATTTATTCCTGTAACAGGTACTGTACAACCTATAGAAACTTTTTATCTTGATGTCCAGGACGGTGGTCGGGTAGTAGAAAAGTATGTTGAAGAAGGCGCTTTTCTTAAAGTTGGCGACCCCATAATTAGATTGGAAAACCCGAACCTGACTTTGAATATAATTTATAACGAAGCTCAAGTGTTTCAGCAGGTAAATAACTTGAGATCAACAAAATTTAATTTTGAACAAAACCGACTAAGCTTAAGATCACAATTGCTTGATTTAGAATTAGATATAATGGAAAAGGAAAGAGACTTTAAAATCAATAAAGAATTGTATGAAAAAAAACTTATATCAAAAACCGAATTTGAGATTGCCAGGGACAAGTACGAATTTGCAAAAAGAAAAAAAGAACTAACTTATGAAAACTATATACAGGATTCATTATTTCAATCAAGTCAAATAAAAAATTTGGAAAGCCAGGTAGATCAATTACAGCGCAACCTGCAAGTTACAAAGCAGCAGCTCGAGAGTTTGACAGTGCGTGCGCCTATTAAAGGGCAATTGACCTCGTTGAACGGAGAGATTGGCGAATCAATTTCTTCGGGGCAGAATCTTGGGCAGATTGATAACATAGATTCTTATAAAGTTAGAGTTGCTATTGACGAACACTATATTGCAAGGGTAAGTCCTAATCAAAACGGTACTTTTACTTTTGCTAATAATACTCACGACCTTGTAATTAAAACCGTTTACCCAGAAGTAAGCAACGGAAGGTTCGAAGTCGATATGTTTTTTACCGGTCAGATTCCTTCAGGTATAAGAAGGGGGCAAACCGTGCATATCAAACTTGAACTCGGAGAATCACAAGAAGCTATATTGGTAGACCGGGGAGGATTTTACCAGACAACAGGCGGTCAATGGATTTTTGTTATTAACGATTCCGAAACTGAGGCAACACGCAGAAGAATCAGACTGGGTAGCCAAAATCCGCAAGTATTTGAAGTACTCGAAGGTTTGAATCCGGGAGAAAAAGTAGTTACTTCCTCTTATGATAATTACGGCGACATAGAGAAGTTAGTTTTAAAAGATTAGTTTATAATTTTTTAATAAATTAGGTAATAAAAAACATCAATGGAGAACAAAATGATAAAAACAGTTAATCTAAAAAAAGTCTATATGACTGAAGAAGTAGAGACAACTGCGCTTAATAATGTAAATTTGGATATAGAAAAAGGCGAATTCGTTTCAATTATGGGACCCTCGGGGTGCGGTAAATCTACATTACTTAATATTCTCGGTTTGCTGGATAATCCTTCCGATGGCGAACTCCACTTCGTTGGGCATGAAGTCTCCAAATTTTCAGAAAGGCAAAGAGCTCAATTAAGAAAAGAAAATATCGGTTTTGTTTTCCAGAGTTTTAACTTAATAGATGAATTAACAATTTTTGAAAATGTTGAACTACCGTTACTTTATCTTGGTGTTCCTTCAAGCGAAAGAAAGAAAAAAGTAAACGAAGTTCTTGAAAGAATGGAAATTATGCACAGGGTCAATCACTTCCCGCAACAGCTTTCCGGCGGACAGCAGCAGAGAGTTGCGGTTGCAAGAGCAATTGTTAGTACGCCGAAAGTTATACTTGCGGATGAGCCTACCGGTAACTTAGATTCCGAACGCGGTGATGAAGTTATGAGCTTGTTGACAAACTTAAATGAGCAGGGTACAACTATAGTTATGGTTACTCACTCCCCGACATATGCAGAATACGGAAATAGAGTAGTGCATTTATTTGACGGGCACATTGTAACTGAAAATGTAAAAGAAAAAGAAAAATTCCACGTTTAGCGCAAAGTGTTAAGGGCAAAGAGTAATAAGCAAAATAAAAAATAAAGTGAAATTTGGATCTCAAGATTTGAAAATATGGCAGTTTGCAATGGAGATAACTGATGAGCTTTTTGATATAGCAGTTTTTTTAGAGGAGAAGAAGTTATTCGGATTTTCAGAACAATTATGCGGTTCAGCAATGAGCATGACAAATAACATCTCCGAGAGTTCGGGTTCAACCTCAAATAAAGAATTTAAATACTTTTTAAATATTGCTCGGAGATCGACATTTGAAAATGCCAATATCTTGATGATACTTTACAGAAGAAAACTTATTACGGAGGAAACACTAAACCGCCTTCTTGAAAAATTAGATAAAGAATGTAGAATGATTACAAATTTCAAAAAAACTTTATGACAAGAATAGTTAATACACTAATGACACTTTGTCCTATGCCCTTTGCACAGCACATAGTACGATTTGCTTTTATAAACAATTAACATTATATCAACTTTACTAAGAGTTCAAAATGATAAAAATGTCCGGTATTGAAAAGTATTACAAAAACAAACTTGTAAAAACCTATGTTTTGAGAAATATCAATCTCGAGATTGAAGAAGGTGAGTTTGTTTCGATTATGGGGCCTTCAGGTTCCGGTAAATCCACACTGCTGCATATAATGGGTATGCTCGACTCACCTTCTAACGGTGAATATTTTTTTTATGATGAACCCGTTCATAAATTCAGCGAAAGAAAATTATCCGATCTGCATAAACTATATATCGGTTTTGTATTTCAACAGTACCACTTAATTGATGAATTAACAGTTTACGAAAATCTTGAAACTCCGCTGCTTTATCAAAAAGTTAAGTCGAAAGACCGAAAGGGAATGGTTGCAGATATACTGGATAAGTTTAATATGGTTGCAAAAAAAGATTTATTTCCCAACCAACTATCCGGGGGGCATCAACAGCTTGTTGCTGTAGCCCGCGCAGTTATTGCAAATCCAAAATTAATTCTTGCAGATGAACCGACTGGTAACTTACATTCTTCACAAGGAAAAGAAATAATGGAACTTCTAAAAAACCTTAATGAAGAGGGAACAACTATTGTTCAGGTTACTCATAGCGAAGAAAATGCGAAATACGGCCATCGCATAATTAACTTAATGGATGGATGGATAGAGGAATAACCTCTATAAACTTTTTCTTTATACGATCGTCCAAATTTCTAAAAGAGAGAAACCGTCTTAGCTGACGTTTTTTTAATTACAATATTTTCTACAGGTTAGAAAATATTTTTTTACTTTTAATTTCTATTTTATAGAAAATATAGGAGGGGGAATAAATGAAATTTTTATCCAGGGCTGAAGAATTACTATTGTTGGCTCTCTGGAAAATTACAGATGAGCCTTATGGTGTGAATATCAGGCAGTATGTTTCCGATATAACAGGGAAATACTGGTCAATCGGTGCAATATATGTCCCATTAGACAGATTAGAGAACAAAGGATACGTGGAATCGTATCTTGCCAATCCTACACCTGAAAGAGGCGGCAAGAGCAAAAGATATTATAAAATTACCAATGACGGTCTGGAAGCTTTGCGTGAAATTCAAAGAATGAACTCCACACTATGGGGTGATATGCCTGATCTATCCACTGAAAAATTATAATACTAATGAATAAGCCGATAAAAATATCGTTCATTGAGAAATCCATTTTGCGATTTTTAATAAATCATAATCACCCGGACACATTGTTGGGCGATTTTGAGGAAATGTATAGTAAAGTCCGTAAGAACAGCGGTTTTTTTGCGGCAAGATTTTGGCTTTGGGGTCGAATTTTTTTAGCAATTCCAACGTTTTTTAAAAATTCATTTTATTGGAGTTTTATCATGGTAGGTAATTATATTAAAGTAGGTTTAAGGAATATAAAGAAGAATAAAGCTTATTCATTCATAAATATATTTGGGTTAGTGCTTGGAATAACAGTATGCATTCTTATTTTTCTTTATGTAAATGATGAATTAAGCTACGATAAATTTTATCAGGACAATGATAGGATATTCAGAGTTACAAGGGAATGGTTAAATAGCAAAGACGGTGAATCAAGCCTTCACCTGGCACGTTGTGCACCTCCAATAGCTCCTTTGTTGAAAAATGATTACCCGCATTTAATAGAAGAAACAGCAAGGGTACGGGCAGATTATCAAACACTAATTAAAGTTGACGATCGTACATTCGTTGAGGATAGGGTTTATTGGGCTGAACAAAGTTATTTAAAAATATTTAAACACAATTTTATTTATGGGAATTTAGAAGGAGCATTGGAAGAACCAAATACAATAGTTCTCACAAAAAGTATTGCCGAAAAATATTTTGGAACAATTAATCCTGTTGGTCAAATTGTTAAATATGTAGACGGCGAAGATTCATTCGATCTAAAAGTGACAGGTGTAATTGAAAATATTCCGGTTAACACACATTTTAAATTTGATATTTTAGGCTCATTCAAAACACTTATTCCTATTTTCGGAGAAGATTTCTTTATTTCCAATTGGGGAAGAAACAACTATTTGACTTATTTACTGCTTCAAAAGAATGTAACTCATGAGGAATTAAAAAGGGAAATACCCAATTTCCTTGATAAACACTTGACTGTTGCATATAAAGATTATTCAAACAAACTGCCGGAAATTAAACCGAGTAAAAGCAATATTTTGCATTTACAAAGATTGACGGATATACACTTACACTCACATTTAACCACTGAAGTAGAAGTCAACGGGGATATTAACAACATTTATATCTTTTCTGTTATTGCGTTTTTTACTTTGTTAATTGCGTGTATAAATTTTATGAATCTTGCTACAGCACGTTCATCCAAAAGGGCATGTGAAATTGGAGTTAGAAAAGTTCTGGGTGCTGAAAGAACACAACTAATTTCCCAATTTTTAAGTGAATCTTTATTTATATCATTTATTTCAACAGTTCTCGCAGTTCTAATAACATTACTAATACTTCCGTTCTTTAATAATTTTGTAGGTAAGCAATTGTCTCTAACTTTTTTTTGCGATCCTCTAATAAGCGTTGGATTAATTTTTTTATTCTTTTTAGTAGGCATTATTTCCGGCAGTTACCCTGCTTTTTTACTTTCAGGATTTTTGCCTGTTAAAGTTTTAAAAGGTAACAGCTTGTTAAATTCCGCTACTTCTACATTCAGAAAAGTTCTGGTGGTTACTCAATTTGCAGTTTCAATAGTATTAATTGTCTGCGTTGGTGTTGTATCAAATCAGATGGATTATTTAAAAGACAAAAAGCTTGGTTTTAACAAAGATCAAATAGTTGTGCTGCCGGCTGCGCCTTCAATGTTTGATAACCAAGAATCATTTAAGAATAGACTGCTTAACAATACCGGAATTAAAAATGTTGCTTTTTCAAAATTAATTCCTTCCGATAAATTATTAAATTCCTGGGGAGGCAGAACACTTGACGGAGATAATCCGGGGCAACTCGGGTTTAGGCTTGCAGTTGTAGAAATTGATTACGACTTCTTTGATACTTATGAAATGAAAATAGTTGCCGGTAGGAAGCAGTCAAAAGAATTTGAAACAGATTCACTTGAAGCATTTGTAATAAACGTTGAAGCTGCAAAACAATTAGGATGGATACCGGTTGAAAAAGCTGTCGACCGTCCGTTTAAATATGGTAATAGAACGGGAAGAGTTGTTGGAGTTGTGGAAAATGTTTATTTCGAATCATTGCATAATAAAATTTGTCCGCAGATTTATCTGATACAACCGGAAGTTTATAAAGTCTCGGTAAAAATTGATAATGAAAATGTTGCGCAGATGCTCACTTTTTTAGCCGGTATCTGGAAAGAATACCGGAAAGATTATCCATTTGAATATAATTTTTTGGATGAAGAGTTTAACGGATTGTATCAGTCCGAACAAAAGCTTGAGACAATCTTTAAGTACTTTTCAATTTTAGCAATAATTATTGCGTGTTTAGGTTTATTCGGCCTTGCATCATTCACGGCAGAACAGAAAACTAAAGAAATCGGCATTCGTAAAACTCTAGGTGCTTCTATTGGCAGTATTGTTCATTTGTTGTCGTTGGATTTTGTAAAACTCGTTTTAATTGCTAATTTGATTGCCTGGCCTATGGCCTTCTATTCTATGAATAGCTGGCTTAGTACATTTGCCTACTCAACCGATATATCTATTTTTACGTTTGTCTTATCAGCATTAATAGCTCTTTGTATTGCATTATTAACAATTAGTTTTCAATCAATTAAAGCGGCACTAACTAATCCGATTGATACAATTAAATATGAATAGGAATGTTTGACTTCTATAATTTAAGCAAAAATTAATATCATTCTAAAAAACCATCACTGTAAAGCAATTTACTCGTTTAATAGTAAATATGTTCCGTTCATCGTGAGCTTTGGTCTGTTTATCTCATTTAGATTTATATCCAACACTTTACAACGATAATAGGTCAAAATTATTGGGGCTATTATTTCACTTTTTTCAATAAATGAAATAAAGTTATCTGGGAAAATAGCCTAATAATGTTAAATAATTAATAATATAACATAGTGAGGAGAGGGCAATGAAAATGAAAAGTTTTGGGAACTGGAATATTTTCCCCAAAATTATGACTCTAACTTTTATAATTTTACTATCATTTTTTATCTACATACAATTCGGATTACTTCCTTCGATTGAGAATGAATTAGTAAATGAGAAAAAAGATCAAGTAGCTCATACTGTAGAAACGGCATATAGTACCATCAAATATTATAGCGATAAAGCTGTAAGCGGGGAGATGCTCACTGAAGAGGCTCAGGAAAAAGCAATTAGTGAAGTGAAAGAATTTAGATTTGACGGAGATAACTACTTCTGGATTAACGATATGGATGTAAAAATGATTATGCATCCTTTAAAGCCCGAGATGGACGGGACATCGGTAAAAAATGTTAAGGATCCTAACGGAGTCTATCTGTTCAAAGAATCGGTTGATATTTGTAGGCAAAACGGCAGTGGCTTTGTTGAATATTCATGGGAAAAACCGGGTACAAATAAAATAGTACCAAAGATGTCATATGTGAAATTGCTGGATGACTGGGGGTGGGTAATAGGCAGTGGCATTTACATAGACGATGTAGAAGATCAAGTTTCATCATTTAATTCAAAAGTAGTTACAGTTGTAGTTATCATAGCAGTTGGAGCATTGTTAGTAGGTTTCTTTATTGCAAAACAAGTTTCAAGCAGAGTAACATTGTTGGCTGAAAGCGCTGATAAAGTTGCAAATGGTAATGTTGATGTTCATGTTGATATTAAGAGTGAAAACGAGGTTGGAAAGCTTGCGAATTCATTCAACAAGATGGTAGAGAACATTAGGCTTTCAATGCAGGAAATTAAAGAAAAAAGCGAGGCAGCGGAAAGAGCTGCGGCTGATGCAGAAGAAGCCCAGCAGTTTGCCCAGGAGCAAAGCAATTATTTAGCGGAAAAAACCAGAATTATGCTCGATGAAATGTCAAAATTTGCAGACGGTGATTTAAGCGTTTCATTGGAAGAATTGGAAAAAGACGATGATGTTGCCAGGTTATTTATCGGCTTCAATAATGCTGTTAAAAAAATCAAAGAAATGATTTTAAATGTAGGTGAAGCAACACGTGCTACGGCAAGTGCAAGCAGCGAGATATCTTCAAGTGCGGAAGAAATGGCGGCAGGTTCTCAGGAACAAAGTGCCCAGGCTGCTGAGGTTGCATCTGCAGTTGAAGAGATGACTAAGACTATTATGTCCACTGCAAATAATGCAAGCAGGGCTGCAGAATCCTCAAAAGAAGCAAATGAACTTGCCGAAAAAGGAAATGTAAAGGTTGAAGAAAATAGACAAGGCATTGAAAGAATTATGGAGTCTGCCGAGTATACTGCCAAGATAATAGCATCATTGGCAGGCAAGACCGACCAAATAGGGGAGATAGCTCAGGTAATTGATGATATAGCAGATCAAACGAATCTCCTCGCTTTGAATGCCGCAATTGAGGCCGCGAGAGCAGGCGAACAGGGAAGAGGCTTCGCAGTTGTGGCGGACGAAGTAAGAAAACTGGCTGAAAGAACTACTAAGGCAACAAAAGAAATTGCGGAAACTATCAGCGCAATACAGCAAGAAGCTAAAGAAGCGGATGAGTCAATGCATAAAGCCAGCGGAGTAGTAAATGAAGGTATGAAATTGACAAGAGAAGTTGGTGAAGCCTTACTTTCTATTAAATCTAAAACAGAAGTTGTCTCTGATGAGATAAACCAGGTAGCTGCTGCTAGCGAAGAACAATCAACAGCTTCGGAACAAATCAGCAAAAATATTGAAGGAATAAATTCAGTTAGTCATGAGGCGGCATTATCGACACAGCAAATAGCAAAAGCGGCTGAGGATTTAAATAATCTCACATTATCGCTTCAAAATTTGATTTCACAATTTAAAGTGGATCAGAGTTATTCAACTAACATGGAACATAATTCCTATATAGGCGACAACGGCGCATCCGATCAATACAATCGGTTGGTATAAATTTTCGGCTTTGTCATGGTGAACAGAGTTGAGTTGCCTTACTCCGGAACTGTTGATAAAGCAAAAAACGGGTATGTAAATCCCCGGAATTTTTACTTCTCCTGTCCGGGAAAAGATTTCGGGGATTTGGAAAACCCAACGTTCATCTTAAATATGTAAAACAAATAAAAGTTTAGTACTGACATACTAAGACGGTTAAGAGTTACGTAATAACTATTATAGTAGGAGTAAGTATGAATTTAGCAAATGACAATAAAACAGAATCAACCGATTTACTTCAATTAGTGAGCTTTAAAATTGGTGTTGAAGAATTTGGGGTTAACATTCTTGAGGTACACGAAATAAACAGGATAATGGAAATAACCCAGGTTCCCAATTCTCCTGATTATGTTGAAGGAATAGTGAACCTGAGAGGAAAAATAATTCCAGTAATCAGTTTGCGTAAAAGACTGAATATTGAAAAAAAAGAATATGATAATAAAACAAGAATTATTGTTGTCGAATTAAAGGAAAAGGTAATAGGTTTTATAGTTGACGAAGTAAATGAAGTTTTAAGAATATCGAAAGATATTACCGAACCCCCGCCGGATATGGTTGCCGGTATCAATTCCGATTTTATTACTGCGGTCGGAAAGCTTGACGACAGGCTGTTAATACTCCTCGATCTTGAAAAAATACTAACTACGGAAGAATATAAAGGATTAGAAAGAGTTACATAAATAGGCGGCTTTTCAAACAGGCTAATTTAAAAAGCCTGAAGAATTGTTTGTAAAATTAACCCACTCCTAACTATAGATAAAAAGCGGGTATGGTCAATGACTGTATTCGCTTTTTTGTTCTATAAGATAATACAACAATTTGTCCTTTGATGCGTCTATTGTATAGTTTTGCACTAATATTTCTCATTTCATTAACATACCGGCATAGATAAATAAAAGGCGAGGGGGATAGTTTGCTGAAAAATTACTTTTTAATTGCGTTGAGAAATCTTCTCAAGTATAAAGCTTTTTCTTTAATTAATATTTTGGGCTTAACAATTGGAATAACCTGTACAATTTTAATTTTCCTTTATGTGCAGGATGAAATCTCTTATGATGAATATCATTCCAAAGCAGGTAGAATTTTTAGAATAACAGAAGACATTGAACCGTCCGAAAGATCCGCAAGTATGCCGTTCCCGGTTGCAGAAGCATTAAAAACCGATTTCCCGGATATGGTGGAAAGTTATGTGCGGCTGTTTGATTTTCAGACGCCGACATTTGTGGTGGAATATGAAAATAGTAGCGGGCAGAGAACACAGGTAAACGAACCGAATATTTTTTATGCAGATACTACTTTGTTTGAAGTGTTTGATTTTAAGCTTCTCCGGGGCAATCCTGTTGATGCATTTGCAAACCCGAATTCAGCATTGCTTTCCGAATCAACTGCAAAGCGGTACTTCGGAAATGAAAATCCGGTTGGAAAAATAATAAGGCTTGACGGGCAGTTCGATATAAATGTTACCGGCGTTGTTGAAGATACTCCGAAAAACACACATTTTAAATATGATATCCTTTTGACAATGACTACCTTACGTACCGTTGCACCCGGTCTTTTGCAGTTTGCAAACTGGTACTGGAATCCTTGCTGGACTTATATTGTTCTCTCTAAAAATACAAACCCAGAAGACCTTAAAGCACAGTTCCCGGAATTTATTAATAAATATTTTCGGCAAGCCATTAAAGATTTGGTAAAGATGGATTTACAGCCGTTGACGGACATACATCTATATTCACATAGAGATTTTGAAATAACTGCAAACAGCGATGTAACCCTTGTTTATATTTTTAGTATTATCGCAGTGTTTGTATTAATTATTGCCGCAATTAATTTTATAAATCTCTCAACTGCCCGCTCAATTAAACGGGCACGTGAAGTTGGCGTAAGAAAAGTAATGGGTGCCGTTAAATCCCAGTTGATTTACCAGTTTCTGGCCGAATCTGTTTTAATAAGTATTATAGCAATTATTGTTTCCATTCCTTTAGTATATTTAACTCTACCTGCTCTAAATGCCCTTGCAGTAAAACAAATTGAGTTTTCGTTACTAAGTAATTTTCCCCTTTGGGTTTCATTATTTGCAATAATAATAGTAATTGGATTTTTCGCCGGGCTATATCCTGCTTTGTTTCTTTCAGCTTTTCAGCCTGTAAAAGTTTTAAGCGGCAAAATAGATAAACTCGGAGCCGGGGCGTTTTTAAGAAAAACATTGGTGGTCTCGCAGTTTGCCGTCTCCATTTTTCTGATTGTAGGAACAATAATTACGTATAACCAACTTAAACATTTAAGAAATGCTAACCTCGGTTTTGACAAAGAGCAAGTAATTTTAATTCCATCTGCAAGGTCGTCATTATTACCGAGATATCAACAGTTTAAAGATCAAATAGAACTCCACGAAAACATAAAATCCGTTTCCGCTTCAAATATGATTATAGGCGCTGAAACGCAGTCGGCAACATACACTTATGAAGGCCGGGAAACCCAGCAGCAGATAAGCGCTTATTTTATAAGACATGATTTTATAAAAACAACGGGAATTGAGCTTTTAGCCGGAAGAGGTTTTACAAAAGATTTTGCTGTGGTTGACGACAGTAATGCAAATGTAGTGGTTAATGAGTCGTTTGTAAAAAAAGCAGGCTGGGGTGATCCGCAATCTGCAATCGGTAAAAGACTGCAGGGAACATTGGAAGGTGAATTGAGAATAATCGGCGTTGTTAATGATTTTCACTTCAATCCGCTTAGGCAGCCTATTGGTCCGTTTATTATGAATCTCGGGCCGAATATACAGTCACGTAACTTTTTTACAAACTTTATTTATGTAAGACTGGCAACTGAAAACTTTTCATCAACAATAGATTTTCTCGAAACTAAATTTAAAGAGTTTGTTCCGGAGCGTCCTTTTGAATATTTCTTTTTGGATGACAGGCTTAACCGGCTTTACCAGGCGGAAGATTCGCTCGGTAAAGTTGCAACAGTGTTTTCTTTTTTTGCAATTGTTGTAGCATGTCTTGGTTTATTCGGGCTGGCGTCATTTACTGCCGAACAGAAAACAAAAGAAATTGGGATTAGGAAAGTTATCGGCGCAACAGTTTCTAATATTGTTATGCTGCTGTCCAAACAGTTTATTATACTAATTTTAATAGCAAACGTAATAGCATGGCCCGTTGCTTATTTTGTAATGGACTTATGGCTTCAGGATTTTACAACCCAGATTGAAATCGATTTAATCCCTTTTATTTTGGCTGCGTTATTTACTTTTGTTATTGCCTTTCTAACCATGAGTTACCAGGCAATAAAAGCAGCACTTACAGACCCGGTTAAGTCAATTAAGTATGAATAGAAACCTCTCCCTTAATCCCTCTCCTTCGTAATAAGGAAAGGGATTAAGGGAGAGGTCCTTTTCTAATTCTCATCAAAATAATCTATGGTGCTTTTTTATTGACCCTTTGTTAATTCATCAGCAATAAGCTCAGCCTGTTTTAATACCGTATCTGTTGCAAGCTTCTGCATGTCCGGCGGATAGCCATATTGCCGTAATGTTCTTTTGACTATAACCTTTAACTTAGCTTTTACACTTTCTTTTATAGTCCAGTCAATAGATGCATTTTGTTTAACACGTTCAAATAATACAATCGCAAGTTCACGTAATTTATCTTTCTGCATTAATTCTCTGGCACTTTTATTATTTGCTACTGCTGTATAAAATGAATATTCAAATTCCGATAGACACATCTCTGCAGGCTCTTTGTCCATTTTTTTAATTTCTTTACTGAGTTTTATCAGTTCTTCGATCACTTCTGCGGCGGTTAATATTTTATTGAGATATTTTCTTATAGAATTCTCAAGCATTTCCATTAAAGATTTGCTTTGAACAAGATTAGTTTTTAAGCGTGATTTTATTTCGTCATTCAATAATTTTTTCAATACTTCGAGAGCAATATTTTTTCCATTTCTATATTTACTATACACAAGCCAAATTGGTTTTAGGGCAATTAGGTATGCTTCAAAAGATGCAGTTGAGTCCCAATAAATTTTTCTAATTCCTCTTTGATATTCTCAGCATTTTCAAAAAATCCTAATACAGCATCTCTAAAATCCTTAAATCTTTCATAATACCTATTGTTTATCACTTTTTTACGCATCAGTTTCCATAACCTTTCAATGAGATTTAGATTTGGTGAATAGGGCGGCAAGCTGCTCTTATGAAGCCCGGAAGTCTGCGATGCCGATAAAAAAAGTGCCCACACGGAATTTATATCGGCGGTCATCATAAGGAATATTCACGCTTTAGTAAAGCTGTAAAAAGAATTTTGGAAAAATATGCTTCGATGATTCAACAGTCAACTATAGACGAATTCTTTATGGATTTTACCGGTTGTCGGCATATTTACGGAGCATACTATTTGCTAGCATCAAAACTTCAGAGAGAAATAAAACACAACTTAGGGTTGCCGTGCTCAAATCGCAAAAATTGCTTCAGATTTTATGAAACCTGAAGCAATTACATATGTAATGCCGGGAATGGAAAAAGAATTGCTTGCACCATTACCGGTACAGGCTATTCCTGGAGTTGGTAAATCAACGTTAAAAAAATTGCATGAAAAGAAAATTTTTAAAGTAGCGGATATAAAGAGACTCTTAAGTGTTAACTCTGTTTCCGAGTTGTATAAAAGCGATATCAGCCTTATAAATAAAGCAAACGGTAAAGGTAAAGAACATTTATTACCCCCTCAATATCAAAAAGCATATCAAAAGAAAGAACGTTCGGCATTGATATAAAAGACAGAAATAAAATAGAAGATATTTTATTCAAACCTACCGCCCAGGTTTGTCAATTATTACGCGATAAAATTGGCAGGCTGCTATTGTAAGTATAAAATTACGTTATGCAAATTTTCACACAATTACACGCTCAAAAGCAGTAAAACCCTCTAATGACGATAAAGAGATTTACGGCACTGCTCTTAAATTATTCAGAAAGAATTATAATAAAATCCACGGCGTTAGATTAATTGGGATCCGGTTAAACAATTTTAACGAATTCTGTGAACAAGAATGCCTTTTTGATTTTGAAGAAATAAAACGGAAAAGACTCTACTGATAGCAGTAACAAAAATAAGAGACAGCTACGGGTATTCTACAGTACAGTTCGGCAGGGTAGAAAAGGATAACAATGCTTTTACAAATCCTTTTCATCTGGGAGGAAAATTTAAATAAGCTTAATTACCATATAACCTTTACAGGATATTCCATGAAAGTTTTATTTGAAGTAATTATCGGTAAATTTTCATCTATGCACTGGGCTATAATGGTACGGTCAAAGAGGTCTTTGTGGTAAAAATTTAGGTCTTTTAACTGGGTAATATCCTCAACATTTAAGTGGAGAATTTCAATGTTATTTTCATAAACATATTTTTTTATAAAAATCGAAAAAGGTTCTGCAATCCAGAGTTTATTAATACTTAACTTAATTGCAATCTCCCATAAACTCACAATACTCAAATAAATTTCATTTGATGGATCACTGAAAATGTTAATTGCTTTTGGAGATAATTTTGAACTTCCTTCAATAAACCATAGAAATACATTTGTATCAATTAAATATTTCATTACAAAAATCCCTCAAATCCTTCAGGTATATTATCAAAGTCTTTTAAAATTTTAACCTTTCCTTTTCCTTTCCCGATTTCCCTTTTTTTTTGTGATTCAGGTAAACCTATTAGTTTTGCAATTGGCTGGTGATTTTTAGCAATGATAATTTCTTCCCCTTCCAAAGCCTTCTGAATAAGTTTGGATAATTTTGTTTTTGCTTCGTGAATATTTACCTGCAAAACCTGTAACTCCAATTAGCTAACACTGTTAGCTAAAAAAAGAAAAAGATTTATCAAATGCAATACATTAAATTATTTTTAAGTGCAAATTTCCCGACGAATATATCTTTATTTTTATGTGAAATATTCATATTATTAAGATTGTTTTGTCCGGTCTTATTCCTAAAATTGAGATTTTTATAAGCGGCAAATTCTAAAAACATAAAGAAATTTTAATGCAAAATTTCAAAAAAGTTAAAAATAATTAAAAAAAAGAAGATATAAAGTTCTGTTAATTGGCTTAGATTTTGATTTGCTGTATTTTAGTTTAAAAGAATTCATTTAATTCTAAATAAATAGAGGTAATATTTATGGAAAGAAAGAAAATAACAATTGACGGAAATGAAGCGGCGGCTTATGTAGCATATCAATGTAGTGAAGTCATCGCAATCTATCCGATTACTCCCTCTTCCGGTATGGGTGAAATGTCCGACGCATGGTCTGCTAAAGGAAGAAAAAACATTTGGGACACGGTTCCCGTAGTATCAGAATTACAAAGTGAAGGAGGCGCTTCCGGTGCAGTTCACGGCGCTATTCAAAGCGGATCGTTAACTGCAACTTTTACTGCTTCACAAGGTTTGCTTTTAATGATTCCAAATATGTATAAAATTGCCGGTGAATTGAGCCCAACCGTATTCCATGTTTCAGCCCGTTCAATTGCTGCTTCCGCTCTTTCCATTTTTGGGGATCACAGCGACGTAATGGCTGCCCGTCAAACAGGTTTTGGTTTACTTTCTTCCGGTTCAATCCAGGAAGTTATGGATTTAGCGGCAATTGCTCATAAGTCAACACTTGAATCGAGGGTTCCTTTTATCCATTTCTTTGACGGTTTCCGTTCTTCTCATGAAGTCCAAAAAATTGAACAATTATCTACTGAAGATATCAGATCATTAATAAATGATAATTTTGTTATTGAACATAAAAAACGTGCGTTAACTCCGGATAATCCTTTTATAAGAGGTACGGCTCAAAATCCGGATGTTTACTTCCAGGGCAGGGAAACAGTAAATAAATTTTATGATGAATGTCCTGAAGTTGTGGAAAATGCAATGAACGAATTTGCTAAGTTAACAGGAAGACAATATAATTTATTTGATTATTACGGTGCTCCCGATGCTAAAAGAGTAGTTGTAATGATGGGATCAGGAAGTGAAACAGTGGAAGGAACCGTTAAATATATGAGCGAAAGAATGGAAGAGAAAATAGGCCTATTAAAGGTAAGATTGTACAGGCCGTTTTCAGTTAAACATTTCCTTGAAGCACTTCCAAAGACAGTTGAAAAAATATCTGTTTTAGATAGAACCAAAGAACCGGGCTCAGCAGGTGAACCTCTTTATGTAGACATAGTTACAGCTATTACCGAAAATATGACTTCAGGCGATCCGATTTTTGAAAAAATGCCAAAAATAGTTGGCGGACGTTACGGATTATCGTCAAAAGAATTTACTCCTGCAATGGCTAAAGCTGTTTATGATGACTTGAAAAAGGATGCTCCTAAAAATCATTTTACTGTTGGTATTAATGACGATGTTACAAACACAAGTTTGGAATACGATCCGAATTTTATTATTGAAGGTGATGAGGTTTCAAGATGTATGTTCTTCGGTTTGGGAGCAGACGGTACTGTGGGAGCAAATAAAAACTCAATCAAAATTATCGGGGAAGAAACCGATAATTATGCTCAGGGTTATTTTGTTTATGATTCTAAGAAATCTGGCTCAACCACTACCTCTCACTTGCGCTTTGGTCCAAACCCCATTAAATCTACATATTTAATCCAAACTTCAAACTTTATCGGCTGTCACCAATTTGGTTTATTGGAAAAATTTGACGTTTTAGGTAAAATAGTTGAAGGCGGTACTTTCTTATTAAACAGTACCTACGGCACGGATGAAGTTTGGGATAAATTACCGAAAAAAGTGCAGCAAGAAATAATTGATAAAAAATTGAATTTCTACGTAATTGACGGTTACTCTGTTGCTAAAGAAACAGGAATGGGCGCAAGAATTAACACTATTATGCAGACTTGCTTCTTTGCAATTTCCGGTATACTTGAAAAAGATGAAGCGATTGCCAAGATAAAAGAGGCTATCAAAAAAACTTACGGTGCAAAAGGTGAAGAAGTAGTTAAAAAGAATTTCAACGCTGTTGATCAGACATTAGCACACCTTCATAAAATTGATGTTCCCTCTGCTGTTTCTAGTGATCTTGAATTACCGCCGATTGTTTCAGATGAAGCTCCCGATTATGTAAAAGAAGTATTAGCCAGAATGATGGAAGGAAAAGGGGATGATGTAAAAGTCAGCCAGATGCCGATTGACGGTACATTTCCTTCAGCAACTACACAATGGGAAAAAAGAAATATTGCTCTTGAAATTCCTGAATGGGATCCTCAAACATGTATTCAATGCGGTAAATGTGCCTTGGTTTGTCCTCATGCTTCTATTAGAATTAAAGTATATGATGAAGAATTAACAAAGAATGCTCCCGAAACATTTAAGTGGACAAAGGCAAGAGGCAAAGAATTTGACGGAAAAGCCTACACAATTCAAATAGCTGCAGAAGATTGTACCGGATGCGTACTATGTTATGAAGTGTGCCCCGCTAAGAATAAACAGGAAACAAAGTTACGTGCTCTCAATATGGTTGACCAATTACCAATTAGAGAACAGGAAAGAGACAATTACAAATTTTTCCTCGATATTCCCGAATACGATAGAACAGCAGTTAACATGGCAACAGTTAAAGGAAGCCAGTTATTGCAGCCTTTATTTGAATACAGCGGCGCATGCTCCGGCTGTGGCGAAACTGCTTATGTTAAATTGGTATCACAATTATTTGGCGACAGAACTATCATCGCTAATGCCACCGGTTGTTCATCAATTTACGGAGGTAACTTACCAACCACTCCTTGGGCTAAAAATAAAGACGGACGCGGCCCGGCATGGTCAAATTCATTGTTTGAAGATAACGCAGAGTTCGGTTTCGGTATGAGATTATCAATTGATAAACATGCTCAATACGCAGCAGAATTATTAGCAAAATTAGCCGGTGAAGTAGGACAGGATTTGGTTGATTCAATATTAAATGCAGAACAAAAAACAGAAACAGATATATACGAACAGAGACAAAGAGTGACGGCATTAAAAGATAAACTGCAAGGTATCGATTCCATGGATGCGAAATTGTTATTATCCGAAGCCGACTATCTCGTTAAAAAATCTGTCTGGATCATGGGTGGTGACGGATGGGCTTATGATATTGGTTACGGCGGTTTGGATCACGTATTAGCATCCGGTAAAAATGTAAACGTGCTTGTTCTCGATACCGAAGTTTACTCAAACACAGGCGGTCAATGTTCTAAATCTACCAGTATGGGAGCTGTTGCCAAATTTGCTGCAGGCGGTAAACCGACAGGTAAAAAAGACCTTGCAATGATGGCTATGAATTACGGAAATGTTTATGTAGCAAAAATTGCAATGGGTGCAAATGATGTTCAGACAATCAGGGCAATTCTGGAAGCTGAAGCTTATGACGGTCCTTCATTGATAAT
Source organism: Ignavibacteria bacterium (assembly GCA_050117315.1). Lineage (GTDB taxonomy): Bacteria > Bacteroidota > Ignavibacteria > Ignavibacteriales > Melioribacteraceae > JANQIV01. The sequence continues at coordinate 51,137 of JASFMY010000008.1, read as the reverse complement.
TGCATATTCTCACTGTATCGCTCACGGTATAAACATGCAGAAAGGATTAGACAGCCAGAAATTAGCAGTTGATTCAGGGCACTGGCCTTTATTTAGATATAATCCTGATAACGTTGAAGCCGGTAAAAATCCGTTAAAATTAGATTCAAAACCTCCAAAAATAAAATTAGAAGATTACGCTTATAACGAAACAAGATATAAAATGCTGACAAAATCAAACCCTGAAGCTGCCAAAGAGTTAATGGCAAAAGCTCAGGAAGTTGTACTGAATAATTGGAAATACTATGAATATCTTGCCGGAATGGATTTCTCTAACGGTAAAAACGGAAATGAAAAATAATAATCAAAAAAATTAAATTTGGAGATAAAATGAATTTAGAAACAACATATATGGGATTAAAACTTAAGAATCCTGTTGTCCCGTCTGCATCACCGCTTACTCAGAATCTTGATACAGTAAAAGCTCTTGAAGATGCCGGTGCAGCAGCTATAGTAGTTCATTCATTATTCGAAGAACAAATCTCACATGAATCAGGTGAATTGGATCATTATTTAACAGCAGGAGCGGAATCATATGCAGAAGCTACATCATACTTTCCTGATCAAGATGAATATAAATTAGGCCCCGTTGAATATTTGGATCATATCGCAGATATGAAAAAATCTGTTAATATTCCTGTTATCGGAAGCTTAAACGGTGTTAGCAAAGGCGGCTGGGTTGAATATGGTAAAAACATTGAACAAGCAGGTGCAGACGCTCTTGAATTAAATGTTTACTACATTCCTACTAATGCCAATATTACAGGCTCCGAAGTTGAAAATATTTATATCGATACATTAAAAGCTGTGAAAGAAAAACTTAATATTCCTGTAGCAATTAAATTAAGCCCGTTTTTCTCATCAATGTCTAATATGGCTAAAAGATTGGATGTTGCAGGTGCAGATGCATTGGTAATGTTCAATAGATTCTACCAGCCGGATTTCAACCTGGAAAAATTGGAAGTATCTCCTAATTTGGTTTTAAGTACCAACTGGGAAATGAGGCTTCCTTTAAGATGGATTGCAATTCTTTATGGTAAAATAAAAGCATCAATGGCTTTAACCAGCGGTGTTCATAGTTACGAAGATGTAATTAAATCAGTGATGGCCGGCGCTGATGTTTCAATGATGTGTTCGGAATTATTAATGAACGGCACCGGCAGAGTTGCCGACGTGTTGGACGGCTTAACTCAATGGATGGAAGAAAACGAATATCAATCAATAGAACAAATGAAAGGCAGCATGAGCCAGAAATCAGTTGAAGAACCTGCAGCCTTTGAACGTGCTAATTATATGAAAACTCTTCATAGTTATAAGACACTTATTTAAAGTGTCGATTTGTAATATTCCATCCAGCATGCTGGATGGAATATTTATGAATAATTGAATAACATTAGCCTATTTATATTTTTAAAAATTTACTAAAGACAATGTAACCCTCTTTAATCAACTACTTTTTAGTTCAACAATAGGTTTGCGTAATTTCACCTGACACACATTTCTTCTTAGCGCAATTTGTTCTGCTCTTCCAAATAGGAAATATTTGGTGCTGTGGAGATTTGAATATCTGGATACTTATCTGCTCCTAACATTATCAAATTGACGCTCATATATAACGTATACCCAATTTCACTTCTTCCCACTGGGAGGTTCTTAAAAGTCTGTTCTAAGTTCACCGAATAAAAATGATTATTCTTTTCTATTGTTTTTACTCTGAAATTTTCATCATTTAATTTTATGGCAAAGTCTTTTAATATTCTTCTTGCAAAATTAACTATTTCCATTTTGTCTATATCTTTTCGAAAACCGTTGACGTGATAATTCTTACTGAAATCATATATTTTATGAGGTGAACCAGTTTTTTCGTTTTTTCTCTTAACTTTTTCCCCATCGAAATCTTTTGTTTTGAGATTATAATGTTGCGAATAATTTACATTTGGAGAAACGACAAAAAATGAATATAAAGATTTTTTTTAGAATCATTTTTTTCCATGGTTAATATTTGAACGATAATACAAATGAGTGTTTTACCTGATTATGTAAAAAGCTGCTTTTATCGAGCGGTATTAGTGATAGGTACCTTAGTATTAGATCTATACCAATAACCTTAGCTATTTTTTGTTCTAAGCCTAAATCAAAATAAGACCGTTCATTGTTTTTATCCTCAACGACAGTTAGGGGGTTAAAATTTTCGGTATAAACAAATTCAGAATTCACAATATGATAGGATATACCTGCTATAACATCCGGTATATATTCGTTCATTAAAATCTTTTTAGAATTTATGATAAGTTTAGGAGAAATTATATAATCTGAACTATTATAAAAAAGTCCGCTTGTTATTTCATCTGGGTCTAGTCCATCTTTGACATAACTAAGCGACATTTCCCAATTAATATTTTTTGAGAAAAATTTTCCGGATAATGAAATTCCCGGTGAAATTGAATAGAGACTATTCGATAGTTTTTCCGAAGAATAATTTCTCATAACACCTATAGTAATTCCGATATTCTGTGAGAAGATATCTTGAGTTACATATAGTGAAATAAAAATAACTGTTAAAAATAATTTTTTTAATATACCCATAACACCACCTTTATATTTACTCCCCATTATTTGGGGAGTGTTATAAATGTATAATTCGATTTATAAAGCTATTTTAGTAAAATCATTTTTTTTGTTTGAACAAATTTACCGGTTTGCAATCTGTATAAATACAAACCGCTTGATAAATGTGAAGCGTCAAATTGTGCTGAATATTTCCCTGCTTCTTGCACTTCATCAACTAAGCTTGCAACTTCTTCGCCCAGAGTATTGAATACTTTCAAACTTACAAATCCCTTTTCTTTTATAGAATAATTGATGCTCGTTTGGGGATTAAATGGATTTGGATAGTTGGCCTCCAAAGCATATTCAATATTTAGAGATTTTCCGTTTTCGTTATTCGATTTATTGAGCCCGTTAATATTCACAACAATTATATTAGAGGTAACAACAGTGCTTAGGTTATCAGTTACAACACACTTCAGATGAAATGTTTCATTATCATATCTGCTTATTACAGAACTTTCATTACTTATTTTTTTCCAAGTACCTATTTCAGGTTTCTTTATTATCGCGTCACTAGGATACATGTAATACCATGTGTACGAATATGGTGTTTTCCCACCGCTTGGATTGCATTGCCAGGTACCTGTTTGATAGGCATTTAGTCTTGTGGGTCCTGTTATTGTTGCTGATAATGGAGCATTATTGCCTAGAACCGCATATTCAAGTCCACCTTCAACATAAGGATTCCACGGTACCCATTTATTTATCTGCTCAAGCGTGGCTAAATCATATTTTATATAGTAGAAATACGTAGTGAATGTAAATGAATTACTCCCTACGTTTTCAGATAAATAGTAATCGGTATCATTTGTTCCGCTTCCACCAGTATATTCATAACCTTGCATTCCCAAATACCAGGTACTCGAATTTACCAATGAGTGGCTAAATGACTTTGTAGCAATATATCTATCGGCACTGTAACGTCCTGCAGCAACTCCAACTGGCGTGGAAGCTGCTAAAATCATCGCGAAATTGGATGCTTGTAAAGATAAATTCAGATTTCCTGCATAAAGTGTAAATTCTGGCTGTTTGTCAATAAGCAACTGTGCCAAAGTGTTAAACGCATTTATTCTTCCATGACCATAATAATGGTCATGGCCAGAAGAACCAAAATCATGAGATGAATTAATAATTCTATTTTTAACTTCAGATGGGCTAAGAGTTTGATCTATTGAGAGCATTAATGCAGCTAAACCAGCTACCATTGGACTAGCATAGGATGTCCCTCCTTTATAACTATATCCGTTACTTGGCCAAGTTGTATAAATATTTTTACCTGGAGCTGATACTGTTACCTCCGGTCCATAACTTGAAAAATCCGCCCATGAATCTAAGCTATTTGTAGCTGAAACAGCAATTAGGTTTTCATAACTGTTTGAATATTTTGCAGGGTATCTTATATCTGCATTTCCATTAGTTTCATTTCCTGCACCTGAAACTACTAGAATATTATTAGTATGTGCCAATGAAATTGCGTTTTCAAGTAAACTACTTGGTTCCCACCATCCCATACTGATATTTATAACAAATTTCAAATTAGGATTTTGATTTTTGCAATTAATTATATCAGTTATTGCATTATATGCACCTTCAATAGAGGCGTTACCAGTTGCATTACAAATTTTATATATCATTAGTTTACAATTTGGAGCGATACCAGCAATTCCAACACCATTGTCGGTTTCAGCGCCAGCAATCCCAGCTACTCCTGTACCGTGTTTATACGTGTCATTAAAAGGAGAGGATGTGTCATTTATATAATCTACTCCCAATAGGATTCTATTAGAATTACTTAAATCTTCGTGAGAAAGATAACCGTTAACCGTAGGTATTCCAGAATCTAAAATTGCTATTACAATATTCTCGTCTCCTTTAGTAATATCCCACGCCTCAAGAATATCAATATCTGCGTCACTTTTGTAGTTAGTATTTCTATCTTTGTTATTATAAATATACCACTGATTGGCATCTAAATATTTAGGATCATTCGGGTAATTCAGTACAGAACCTAACATATTCAGTTCTGTGTTCTCAAACATTTTTCCGTTTTTGATATTATAAAAATCTTGAATAAAGTTATTACCGTTATATTCGGCTTTTGTCCAATTGTATTTGTCTATTCTTTTTACAAGAGTGAAGTTATATTTCATTAAATATTTCTCAATTCTTTCTTTATTATAATTCTTTTTTACTTTAATCATTACTTCTTTATCAACGTATCTTGTTGTACCATTCAAAGTTTTTATGTCTTTGTTCTGGAATTTTAGATTATTCTGAGAATTGATTATGCTTGTGAAAACGATAAAAATAAAGACTATTTTTTCTCCTTAGAAAACAGCAATTGAATTTGTTGAATGAATATTAACTGATGCACTTAATAAATAATGAGTTTTACAAAATTCTGATTATTTATTTATATTGATTGAGCAAATAAAAAGGGGAGTAATCCTTTTTTGTTAGGTGACGGCCTAATTGGTTATTTGCAACTCTAGAGAGCAGTGGTGCCACACTGTTCTCTTTATAAAATAATTTTAATTACTCCAGGTCTCCATTATTTAGTTATTGAATAAAAAGATATTGACATGATTTTGCATTGGTAAATTTGCAATTAAAAGATTTAAAAGCAACTTCATGTTTGACATTAGAGTTATTTTTATGAGAAAAACTTAAAAAATCAATTCATTGAAATTCTACAATAAAATTCAATGCTAAAATTTTGGTAGTATTTTTCTATTTGATATGAGAATAATTAGTTGATAAATAACACAACCGACTTATATCTAATTGTTCATATGTGTTTAGCAATCTTAGTTGTAGTGCCTGTATATTACAAAATATTCAATTTAACCTAACCTTAACTATGGAGTAGAAAGAGTAATAGTTTAGAAAACATTACATACATAAATCCTTTTTTACCTTTCTGCATCTTATTATTTATATATATTTGCAATTAAAAAGAAAGCGCATTTCTATGAAAGTTCTGAAATATTTTCTCATTTCATTTTTGCTGATAAACTTTAGTTTATCAGCCGGTGATCTCAAATGGTATTCATATAAGGAAGGAGTAGAATTAGCAAAAAAGGAAAAAAAACTGCTGCTTATTGATTTCTATACAGATTGGTGTGGTTGGTGTAAGAAAATGGACAAAACAGTTTATACAGACCAGGAAGTAATAGAATTACTGAACAAATATTTTATTGCAGTTAAACTGAATCCGGAAAAAGACGACCCTGTTACTTATCAGGGGGAAACCTACGAAGCAGGTCAATTTGCCCGGGCAACCGGTTTAAAGGGATATCCTGCTACGGCATTTTTTACTTCTGAAGTTGAGTTTATTTATTTAGTTCCGGGTTACCAGAACAAAGATAGATTTTTAGGATTGCTGGATTATTTTTCATCCGGAAACTATACGAAAGTAGGTTTTGAAGATTACTTAATATTTACAGAAATTGACAAAAAACAAAAAGCCGAGCCACAAGACGCGGATTTGAATTTTGTGGTTGATTTTTTTTACCATAAAATATTAAATGAAAATGAAAAGGCAGAGAGTTACTACAAAAACAGCGTAAAACAAAACTCGGAATTTGCTGAAGCATATGCTTTGTTGGCTGAGGTATCAACCGGGAAAAACAGTAAAGACTATTTGAAAGAAGCCCAAAAATTAGGTTATAAAAACGAAGAAGAAGTTTTAGAAAAGGTCAAATCTATTTTAACAACACATCTTAATTAAGATTTATTAAAAATTTTTAGATAATAATTCTATCTTTTTTATATTATTGTTTAGGGGATTTATAAAATCCTCTCTTTTTTATTCAAATCTCCGGGAAATTGATGCACGAATTTTTTCATAATTGGTATACACAGTATCTAAGCCGTAATTTTGAAATGCTGGTTTTTGGTGAAACAGGAAAGCCTTTTATTTTATTTCCGCAGGCAGGAGGCAGATATTACGATTTAAAAGATAATGGGTTTGTACATGCCCTGTCTGATAAAGTTAATAACAGTGAAATGAAACTTTATTGCCCTGATACAATTGATAATGAAAGTTGGTTGGATTATGAAATTGATCCAGCCGAAAGAGTAAAAAAACATTTAGCCTACGAAAAACTTATTTTGAATGATGTTGTAGGGTTTGCAAAATACGAAACAGAACAAGAAAAAGTCGGGCTGATTGGAGTCGGATTGGGTGGATATCATGCATTGAACCTTGCATTAAAATACCCTGATAAATTTCATACATGTATTACTTTTAGCGGACTATTCAACATAAAAAGATTTATCTACGGGTACTATGATGAGAACTGTTATTTTAATAATCCTGTTGATTATCTTCCCGGCTTAAAAGATGACTGGTATATAAATCATTTAAATGAAATGCAAATCACAATTTATTCATTTGAACATGATGATACATTACATGAAAACATTGAAATCTCAAGCTTGCTAAATGACAAAAGTATAAATCATAATTTCCACGTTAGAAATGGTGTAAAAGGGGATTGGGGAAGTTGGAACAAGATTGTTCTCTAAAGTGAAAAAACTCCGAGCTTAATAAAAACCTGGAGTTTAGTGTAATCCAGCAACCCACCTTCTACGAAGGTGGTAATGTACTTACGGCTATGCAAAAGTCTTAATTTTGTTTTAAGAGAACAATTAAGGAGCAATATATCGCTGTAGTTGTCAGAACGTATTTAGCCTAAGTATTAGCCAAATGAAGACAACAAAAAAAGCAAAAAAGAATAAAAAGTTTCTGATTTTTAGCCCCTTATAGGGGCAACCCAAATCCACCTTCTTAGAAGGTGGATTCTTTAATATTCCAAAAGCAAGCAATTTTTCCTTAAAGGTGTTTAACGTACTGGAGCAGGAAGTCGTGAAATTAACAAACAATAAAGAATATTAAAGCGGAAGTAACTTACAAAGTAGATTTCAATACTTCGAACTTAACAAGCTAAATATATTTCTATTCAATTCAAGCAGGGGATTTTGTTCTAACTAAAAAGATGATTCTTTTGAAATAGATGGTTAAATTCGAGAAAAGCGTTTCACTTATTATGAAACGCTTTTTCTTAAATAGAAATATGTCTAAAATAATATTAGCAAGTTTTTATTGCCTTTCATGTTGGGAGAAGTGATGCAGATTGTTGTAAATGATCAGCCGGTAGATGAAAAATTGATCGATGCGGAAATTGAGAGAATGAAACCGGATTATGAAAATCAATACCGGAATCAACCGCAAGAGCAAAAGGAAAAACAGCTTAGAGAGTGGGCACAGGAAAATGTAATTGAAAGAATTCTTCTTTTGCAAGAAGCTCGGAAGGACCCCAGACCGATCTCAAAAGAATTGGTAGAAGAAGCTTTTAACTCATTAGTTCAACAAAGCGGCGGTTTTGATTCTTTTATGAAAGATGTTGGTGACAGAAAAGTTGCCATCGAAGAAATAAAAGATGACTTTGAAAAGCAACTGAGAATTGAGCGTTTAATTAAAGAGCTTAATGATGAGATAGAAAAGCCCAGGAAATCTCAGGCTGAGAAGTTTTATAAAAAAAATAGACAGAAGTACTTCATGCCCGAAATGGTGAGGGCATCTCATATTGTAATACATGTTAACACTCCATCAGAGGTTGAAGAAGCCAAAAAAAAGATTGATGATATTTACGCAAAGATTCTAGAGGGAAGTTCTTTTGAAGAATTAGCGGATCAAAATTCAGATTGCCCGGGTAATGGAGGAGATTTGGGTTATTTCCCTCGCGGGCAAATGGTTCGGTCTTTTGAAGATGTTGTTTTTAATCTAAAAGTTGGAGAGGTTAGCGAAGTATTTCAATCCGAATTTGGCTTTCATATTGCAAAAGTTTATGACAAAAGATACAAAAGACAAATCCCTTTTGAAAAAGTTGAAGAAAAAATAAGAACCCAACTGTGGGAAGAAGCTAAGTCTAAAAATATTGAAGCGTACCTGGATAAACTTAGAGCTTCGGCAAAAATTAATTATTTGCCGGTAAATACCGCTAAAGCTGGTCAAGCAAGAATTATTCATAAGTTTATAAAGCCCCTCTCAAGCGTGCTCGTAAAACCAGCCGGGCCGGATTGTAATCTTGATTGTGATTATTGTTTTTACCTGGAAAAAGCTGAACTTTTCGGCGCAGCTAAACAACACCGGATGAGTACTGCAACTCTGGAAGAAATGATCAAACAAATTATGACGCAAGGCGAGTCTCAAGTATCATTCGGCTGGCAAGGAGGAGAGCCGACTATAATGGGATTGAACTTTTTCAAAAAAGTTGTAGAGTTTCAGGAAAAGTATAGTGATGGTAAGACGGTCGGAAATGGGCTGCAGACAAACGGAACATTGATAAATAAAGAGTGGGCTAAGTTTCTGCACGATTATAATTTTTTGGTTGGGCTGTCGATAGACGGACAAAAAGAAATTCATGACTACTACAGGAAAACAAAAGGCAGACAAGGTTCTTGGGATAAAGTTAATAGTTCACTTAAGTTGCTGCTGGATAATGAAGTGCAAGTTAATGCATTAACAGTTGTAAACAATTATTCAGCACAATTCCCAAAAGAGATTTACAACTTTCATAAAAGCAACGGACTTACTTTTCATCAATATATACCTTGTGTTGGAAAAGATCCAAATGATGAAAGTAAAGTTGCCGATTTCTCTGTTTCCCCCAAACAATTCGGTGAATTTCTTTGCACTCTTTTTGATCTGTGGACTCATGATTTCAAAGATGGAATTCCAACCACTTCTATTCGTTACTTCGATTCCGTATTCTATAATTATGTTGGTCTGCAGGCTCCGGAATGTACACTTTTAGTGGAGTGCGGAAATTATGTTGTTATTGAGCATAACGGTGACGTTTATTCATGTGATTTCTTTGTTGAGCCTGCATGGCGGCTGGGAAATTTACATCAAGATACTATTCGAGATATGCTTAACTCCGATAAGCAGTACGAGTTTGGAAAAATGAAATCTTCACTTCCGCAGAAGTGTAAGGAATGCAAGTACCTAAAGTATTGCTGGGGAGGCTGCACTAAAGATAGAGTTAATTCAAATGATCCCAATAAAGTAAGCCATTTTTGTGAATCTTACTTAGCCTTTTTTGAACATGCCGATAAACAGATGAAAAAAATGGCTGACCGATGGAAAAAAGATAACGCTAATAGAAACTAATTTTTTCTCTTTACCCAAATAAATTTAGGTAATTATGCAAAATTAGGTCTAACTAGAACTTAAGAGAGAATATTTCTCTTAAAAAATAATTTTTTTGAGTAAATCAAAAAGGCTCTCTTTTCTGTTGTTAAATCCAAGTTCAAGTTCTTTGAGAGGTGATAAGTATTCCAATGAATGAGCATTAATATGTTTACCTTCTAAAAAACTGTCCTTCCTTTTATGACACGCATGTATAACATTTAATTCTATTCCGCATGTACGTAGTAGGAGAGGTATTCCAGCAAAACATTTCCTGTCTTCTGCCCTTGCTGGTATAATGATATTTCAATCATGGCAGCCTTAAAATAAGACCGTATTCATTTCTGTCCGAACTTTATTAATCGTTAGTGAAGTGTTATTAATTAAAAAATGTATTCGGTTTAAAATATTAACCTTGCTTGTCCCATAGTCAAAATCGAGAAATAACAGGTTTACATCGGGGTAAAGGTTTTTAATTTTCTTTTCCATACCTTTACCTACTATATGATTAGCTATACAACCAAAAGGCTGTAGACAGATAATATTATTGATATTTTGTTTAGCCATACCGGCAATTTCGGCAGGGATAAGCCACCCTTCCCCATATTGGTGGTTAAGATTTAATATATCATTGGCAAGATCGGCAGAATGATCGATGTTATATGCCGGACGATAGAACCTGAAGTTTTTAAGTGCTTTTTCAAACTTATTAATATAGTTATTTACTATTGGTTTGATAATGGAATTAACAAAGCCGAAAGTTTTCGGTCGGTTAACATGTTCTTTAATGCGTACTTTGGAATTGATAAATAATTGCGTGAAAAATTCCATTAATGGAGGCAGTACTACTTCAACATTATTTTTGATCAACCACTCAATAGTGCCAAATTGTCCGAAAGTATTATATTTGATGTAAATTTCGCCTACAATTCCCACTGTCTGAACCTCCAGTTCCTTTATAGGGACGGAATTAAAATCCTGAATAGCTTCTTTCAATAATGCTAATAATTCATCATGAGCATTATACTCCAGCAACTCCACGGCTTTATTGAGATATTTTTTCCGTAGAGAGAATGATTCAAACTCATTTTTTCCCCTGCAAACCGTAGAATAAAACATCCGGGAAAGAGAATCGGCAAATAGAAGGCTTACAAAGGCATGTTTAATAACGTTAAGCCAGTTTGGACGAAACCCCGATTGAAAATTTTGTAAGTCATTGGAAGTCCCAATGGCAACAACGGGAATATCTGAAAAACCTGCGTTAGCCATAGCCCGTTTAATTAATGCTATATAGTTTGTTGCCCTGCATTGTCCTCCTGTTTGCGTAATACCAATGGCAATTTCCTCCTGGTTGTATTCGTTGTTTTTAAGGACTTTTATGGTATCTCCAACCACCAGGGTAGCCGGATAACAAATTTCGTTATTGGCATACTCCAGACCATAAGAAACAGACTGACTGTCAGACGGCGGAAGATTCACAATCTTGTAACCGGCAATTTTACCCAGGACAGGAATAAATGGAGAATAAAAATCGGAAAACCAGGGTGCCAAAATTGTTCTTTTTTTGTCGGATTCCTTAAAGACTCTTTTTGTCTTAGTTTCCCAATGAACTCTCTCTTTAGATGGAGTTTGTTTTAATTTTTGCGATTCGATGAGAGACCTTAGCCGTAATTTAATTGATCCGGGACTGGAAATTTCATCAATACGGATTTGTGAATACGATAAACCTACGCGCTTAATGAAGTCGCCTATTTCGTCTAATAAAAATGAATCGGGACCACAACCGAAAGAATTTAACTGGATAAAACCAATATCGTATTTTTGTTGAGATACCCACCATGCGGCTTGTAGTATACGACTAGGATATTCCCATTGAGAAATTAGATAAAAGGAATCAAAAGCTTCATCCTTATTATTTATTGCAATCTCTTCATTTATAATATTCACCCCAAAATCAGAGAGTATTTGTGATATTTCTTGATGTACTAGCTTGTCGGCATGGTACGGATGACCTGCGACCATTACCACCGGATTGCTATTTTTAACAGCATCTTCAAGAATTTCTTCGTTTTTTCGTTTTATTAAGAATTTATATCGAGACTGAACTGCTAAAGCTGTTTCAAAGGCTTTGTTGAATATTGTTCCGGTAATGCCCAAACTCTTGAAATACGTCTGGCAGGCTTTCTTAAGTAAATGAGGATCGTTAAAATTTATGCAGGGTGAATCAAATGGAACCTTAACAGTATCGGGCGATAGACAGATGTTTTTGAGAACCTCGGGATAACCTGTAATAATGGGACAGTTATAACTATTTGCAGACTTTTTAAATTGCTTTTTTTCATAAAGCACGATTGGTAAAAATATCCGTTCTACCTTTTTTTTCAGAAGATTGACAATATGACCATGTGCAAGTTTTGCCGGGAAACAAATATTGTCGGACATTATCTCCCCGGTCCCATTTTTGTATAATTTATAACTGCTTTCATCGGAAAGTACCACCTCAAAACCACAGTTAGAAAATAACGCTTGCCAGAAGGGATAATTTTCGTACATGTTCAACGTACGAGGTATACCGATACGTACATTGTTTGAAGGCATAAGGTTTTTATGCTGACTGAACAGTATTTGCCGTTTGTAATCAAAAATATTCCTCCCCTTAGTCTGCATGGTCGAATTGTTGGAATATGTTTTTTCGCATTTGTTGCCGGAATAGCATAACCCGCCGTGAGGAAACTTGTAGATGGTGATTTGACAATGATTTGTACAACCTTTACAAACAGATAATTTTGTGTCGTGTCTGGCTAAACTTTCGAGATTACTCAATCCAACAAAACTACTTTCGGTTTTTCTGGAAGTAAATTTATCCATTGCAAATAAAGCAGCTCCATAAGCGCCCGTTAATTCCGGCTTATCGGATATTACTATTTTTTTCCCGGAAAGAATTTCGAGAGACCTGAATACGGCTTTGTTCTTGAATGCCCCTCCTTGTACTACAATATTTTTCCCAAGTTCATCATAATTCGTGATTCGTAATACTTTATTAAGGCAATTTTTTATAACCGAGTATGCTAATCCTGCTGATAAATCGGCAACGGTAGCTCCGTCTCGCAAAGCCTGTTTTACTTTTGAGTTCATAAAGACAGTACAACGGGAACCTAAATCGTAAGGAGCTCGGGACGACAATGCAAGGTTAGCAAAATTGCCGGGACTATAGCCGAGTGTATTTGCGAAACCTTCTATAAAAGACCCGCACCCTGAAGAACAAGCTTCGTTAATTTCGATTTTCGAGATAGTATTATTCTGAACAAAAATTGCTTTAATATCCTGACCTCCTATGTCAAGAATAAAGGACACTTCCGGTTCTATACGTTTAGCTGCCAGGAAATGAGCTACTGTTTCAACTAACCCATAATCAATATCTAATGCTGATTTTATTAACTCTTCGCCATAGCCGGTTACTGCTGATTTAGCAATATGAATAGTTGTATTACTCTCTGCAAGTTGTCTGCTAAATTCATTGAGTCCGGCAATAACTGTTTCCAAGGGATGACCATTGTTATTTCTGTAATACCGGTAAAGTAATTTTGCGTCTGAATCAGTAACAACTATTTTTGTTGTGGTAGAGCCGGAATCTATACCCAAAAAACAAGTTGTACCGTTTTCAGGTTTTCGAGCCGGTATGTTTATAACATGTCTATGTCTATTCCAATGAGTGACTTCAGCTTCGTTATTAAACAATGGATTTAATGTGTTACTGTCTTTAAATATTTTTCTTGGAGAATTTATAAGCCGGATGACTTCAGAAATTTTCAGTGCCTTTGAATTACCGTTAGTTGATAAAGATGCTCCCATTGCAGTAAATAATTCTGCATGTTCAGGGACAATAATGTTTTCATGTTTTATATTGAGGAGACCGGAGAACGCTTTGCGCAAGTAATTAATATAAGTTAGCGGACCTCCGCAGAATAAAACTGGTGATTTGATGGTACAGCCCCTTGCCAAAGAATTTATGGTTTGACATGCCACTGCTTCGAAAATAGATGCTGCAATATCAGCCGTACTGATTTTACGGCTTATCAGATTCTGAACATCGGTTTTAGCAAATACACCGCAACGCGATGCAATTGGATATATTTTGGAAGATTGCCAGGCTAAATCGTTAAGTCCAGGTATTGAAACATTTAAAATGGTTGCCATTTGGTCAATATAGGCGCCTGTACCGCCCGCACAATTCCCATTCATTTTAATATCAGGCTTTTTTAAGTTGTTGAATAATATTAGCTTAGCATCTTCCCCTCCGATGTCAATAAGACTGTTGATGGCAGGATGTTTTGATCGGACAAGAGAGGCTGCTGCAATCACCTCCTGAACAAAAGGAAAGTTAGAATTCTCAGCAATCCCCATAGCCGCTGAACCTGAAAATACCGGTCTTACAATAATATCACCGTAGGTTGAATAAATATTATTTAGTAGAGTAAGGAGCGTTTCACTTATTAGTGTGTTATGCCTGATATAATCAGTATAAATAGTTGTATCCGACTCATCTGTCAAAACTACTTTTGCAGTAGTTGAGCCTATATCGATTCCGATTTTATATGCCGTCATTTTTTTAGTGCTTGACAATATTGTTTGACGCATACGTCAAATTTATACAAAAAAATTATGATGCTTTTAACCAGTTATTTATCATCAGTTTTACTGCTTGTTTGCGTGATTCCATAAATTTATTAAATTCGTTTTCATTCGAATTAAAAAAAAATTCTATTAGTATTGGTTTACTCAATAAAGGGAAAGCACACAAACCGAGAATATTGACAAATAATTCTTCTAATTTGAATGGATTTATTTTCCCTTGAGAAATTTCAGCTTCTATTTGACTTGAAAATTTTTGAAAGTTTATTGCCTTTTGTTTGAAGAATTTTATAACCCAATTTGGATCGCGTGTTGTTTCTGAAAGCATAAAGGACGGAATCATAGGGTATTTGGATATCAAACCAATATATTCATCTATAAATAATTCGATTTTCATAAGTACAGTCAAATTCTCATCTTCAATAATATTGGATACTGCCGGTATAATTTTATTTTCAATAATAATCAGGAATTTTTGAATCAAGTGCTTTTTACTTCTGTAATAATAGTTCAACAAAGTACGACTGATGCCGGCACCTTCAGCTATCTGTTTCATTGTTGCCTGATTTATTCCATATTTTAAAAAAACATCACAGGCAACTTCAAGAATTTTTTCTTCAACTTCTGTTACTTCTGAATTTGTATCGACCATAAAGCTTGACAACACTGTTTGACGTATATGTCAAACATACGAAATAAGATATTCTTAAACAAATAATTCCCAGAATTTTTTTGACAGATTTTAACTCAATGGTTCGTTAGTGATACTCCTCTTAAGTTTTTTAATCTTTAATCTCTATGGGCTCAATTCCCCTCGCTTGCGGCAGGGTAATTCATTGATAAATTTTTTTATGTGATAACTTAATTAACAATAGTAGTTAGATTCCCTATAAAAGAAAATAGGAACCTTCTATTATTTTAAATTATATAGAACCCCGTTCTCGTTTAGAATTCGAGGTTTTGTACTTTAATTACCTTGGTAAGCATTATTCGTAAATGATATACGACACTTAATAATAAATATGATTTAATTCTTAACAATTGTAAAAAAGAAGAAAAGTAAGTAAAATTTAATACTGGTGAGAATCCTTTACTCTCGCAAATTAAAAATAAACCTCGATTACAGTTAAATTAAACTGTCTTCGAGGTTTTTTGTTTTTAAAAGTTTGTATCCGTAATAACTGTGTCAACATATTTCATTGGAGCTGTAAAAACAAAACTGCGGCTAAAAATTTACTCGAATCAGTAACAACAATGGTTTTCTTGAAAACTTTTATTGTTAATCTATTTAACCATGCCCTTCAACATTCGGGAGTGGAATACCGTATCGAGAATTAATTCTATCCCGGCTTCCCCCTGGCATTATCGATTTTGTTTTTCATAGTCTGTTTATAAAGGTAAACCGTTGTCTATTATAAATAAGGATTATACCTTGAAGTATATTACATCTATTTAATTGCGCTTCTTGGAATTGAAAATAATAAGTTATTAAGAAATAATTTAGTGTTTTTAAAACTTCAAAAAAACGTGATGTGTTTCGAATACCCATTATTGAAATTAAGGTAATTTAGATTAAAGTGATGAATAAAACCTTTGTGAAACGACTTTGATATTAATTAAATATTAATTCAGAATATTACCGGACTTGATATTGTATGTATTACACTAAGTTTGTAACTTAATAATTAGAAAAAGCATTTATGATTCATATCCAAGAATAAGAAAAAACAAAAATGTTAATCTAACTAAAGGACCCCGCAATACTGAATTACTTTTTTGAGGATAGTAAAATTGAATATTTAAACTCATTCTTTAGTTCTGATGATATATTAAAAATAAAAAAATTATGTGTTTAAATAAGGGGTAAGAATAATATGCACAGAAGTATTTTAATGGTACTATTCATTGTCTGTTTAATTACCAATGCACAAACGAAAAATGAGAATGAATCTTCCGTAACGTTTTTTGTAGTTGCAGACACACATTTTGACCCGCCGCCGGAAACAGATCAGTATTACCATATAGTTGCTATGAACACGGTTTGTGGTACTATAGATAATATTAAAGCTTCGACTTGGCAGGAAAAGATAATGGAAGAAAATACTTATTTCGGTTCTGTCGGTGAACCTATAGAAGAACCGAACGGTGTAATAATGGCAGGCGATATTACCGATAGAGCTGAACCAAGTTCTCTAAAGCTGTTGAAAAAGAGATATGAAAAAGGGCCCGGGGATAAGGTAATTAATTTCCCTGTTTATGTTGGATTGGGAAATCATGATTTAGACCTGCAGCATGTGGGTGATGGTGCCACTGCTTATAGAAATTATATGTTGGAATATGTTGCAGAGAGGCATAGCGGGAAAAATGTACCGGTTCCGGTAACTAATTTTGATAATAAATCTAAAAATTACTCATGGGATTGGGGCAAACTGCATTTAGTACAAACGCATAGATTTGCCGGCAATACTGAAAATGGTAATGCCAATAGCATTGAATGGTTGAGTAAGGATTTGAAGTATAATGCTTCAAATGGTAAACCGGTAATTATTATTCAACACTATGCATTTTATGATGGGGCTAATAGATGGTGGAGCGAAGAAGAAAAAGAGACTTTATACAGTGTTATAAAAGACTATAATATAGTAGCAATAATTAACGGTCATATTCATGAGGCGGAAAATTTTAAATGGAAAGGAATAAATATATTCCAGGTAAATAATGCCTGGCCCGATGATGACGGTAATGGCTCTTTTTTAATTTGTAAAATAACCGCTAAATATATGGACGTTGTTACTTGTAGATGGAAAGACGGTAATGGCAATGTAGAGCTTGTCGAACCATCCTATCATGAAGAATTTTAAATAGACTTATCGAGATATATTATGAAAAATATTATAGTAAAATTTACCGTTTATAGTTTTTTGTTAGCTGCTAATTTTTTGGCACAGGACCTAACGAAATATGTTGATCCGTTTATCGGCACCGGCGGACATGGTCATACTTATCCGGGTGTAACTGTTCCTTTCGGAATGGTACAATTAAGTCCCGACACAAGAACAGGCAATTGGGACGCATGCGGCGGTTACCATTATACTGATAATACCATTATAGGTTTTTCACATCAGCATTTAAGCGGGGTTGGAGTTTTAGATTATAGCGATATTTTATTCATGCCTACAGTCGGCGAAATTAAATTAAACAAAGGAACGGAAGAGGATACTAAAAGTGGTTACAGAAGTAAATTTGATCATACTTCTGAAACAGCCGGGCCAGGATATTATTCTGTCTTGTTAAAAGATTATGATATAAATGTTGAATTAACCGCAACAACCAGAGCCGGCTTTCATAAATATACTTACCCAAAAAATAGCGATGCTAATTTAATAATTGATTTAACACATCAGCTCGAACCGGGTGAAAGAATTAAAGAATTAGAATTACAAATTGTGAATGAGAATACTATCCGGGGTATGAGAAGATCGGCAGGTTGGGCTGAAGATCAGATTGTATATTTTTATGCTGAATTTTCAAAACCGATAATTGATTTTGGAATTAGTGAAAACGGAAGTGTCGCTAAAAATAAAAAACTCGTAAAAGGTAATGATCTAAAAGCATTTTTAAGATTTACTAATAATGAGAAACCGTTATTGATAAAAGTTGGTATTTCTGCTGTTGATTATGAAGGGGCAAAAAATAATTTGAAAACTGAAATTCCAAATTGGGATTTTGAAAAAGTTAGAAAAGAAGCAAAAGAAAAATGGAATAAACAGTTAAGTAAAATTATTGTAAAGGATAAATCCGACGAAAAGAAAAAAATATTTTATACTGCACTTTATCACTCCAGTATTATTCCCAATATATTTTATGATGTTGATAGGAGATACAGAGGCAACGATAGGAAGATTCACTTAAGCGAAGAATTTGACAACTATACCATATTTTCATTATGGGATACTTTTAGAGCAACGCATCCTCTATTTGTTTTGATTGAACCAACCAAAACGGAAAATATGATTAAGTCGATGTTAATAAAGTATAAAGAAAGCGGACTACTGCCCAAATGGGAATTGGCTGGAAATGAAACCGGAACAATGATTGGCTATCATTCTGTTTCAGTTATTGCCGATGCATATGCAAAAGGTATTCGCGGCTTTGATACCGAGCTTGCTTTAGAAGCTATGATTGCTACTGCAAAGAACAACAGCATTGAAATGAATTTGTACGATGAACTAAGTTATTTACCATCGGATAAAAGAATTGAATCAGTCTCCAAAACATTGGAATATGCTTATGATGACTGGTGCATATACGGGTTTGCAGAATCAATCGGTAACAAAGCTGTTGCAGCCGAATTCAAGGAACGTGCACTTAACTATATAAATCTTTTTGACGGAAGTACCGGCTTCTTTAGGGCTAAAAGATCAAATGGCAATTGGGATTCCCCGTTTGATCCTTTTGAAATCTCCAGAAATTATACTGAAGCAAATGCCTGGCAGTATTCAATGTTTGTGCCTCACGATGTAAAAGGACTAATTAATTTGCACGGGAATGAAAATAATTTAATAAATCATCTTGATAAATTATTTACTGCTGAAGGAGAGTTGTCGGGACATGATATACCAGATGTTACGGGACTGATTGGTCAATATGTACACGGCAATGAGCCGAGCCATCATGTTGCATATTTATATAACCTTGTTGGACAGCCTTGGAAAACTCAAGAAAGAATAAATCAAATTAACAAAGAGATGTACACAATTAAACCTGGAGGTTTGATTGGTAATGAGGATTGCGGCCAGATGTCCTCATGGTTTAATTTCTCATCATTAGGTTTATACCCGTTTTGTCCCGGAACTGATGAGTATCAAATTGGGTCTCCGTATTTTGAAGAAGCTGAAATAAATCTGGAAAACGGAAAAAAGATTATTATCAAAACTGAAAATCTATCCGAGAAAAATATATATGTCCAGTCATTAACATTAAACGGGAAAAAAATAAACGGTCCGTTTATCAACCACAATGATATTGCAAATGGCGGGAGTCTAGTATTCGAAATGAGTAGTAAACCAAATAAAAATTGGGGAGTTGATAATCAATCATATTCGTTAACAAACAATGAAACAACAAGTATTCCGTATATTAAAAATGATGTAGGGTACTTCTTAAATAAAATATCAATTGATTTTGCTTGTAGAACAAAAGAAGTAAAAATTTATTACACACTTGACGGATCCGAACCAACTAAGAATTCTAAATTATTTAATGAAACGTTTGAAATAGAAAAATCAGTTGTGATAAAAGCCCGGGCTTATAAAGACGGATTTTTACCAGGACCTATTCTAAAAGTAAATGCTGTAAAAGCGGAATTTTTAAAGTCGATTAAAACCGATAAAATAACACCCGGTATAAAATTCCAATATGTTGAAGGAAAATTTTCAAGTGCATACGATTTGAAAAATACAGAAGTAGTTAAAAGCGGAGAACTGGGATATTTTAATTTAGATAGAGCTGAAAAGGAAGATTACTATGGATTCATTTATACCGGATATATAGAAATTCCTAAAGATAATATCTATACCTTTTATTGCAAGTCCGACGACGGCAGTATACTATTTATAAATGATAAAGAAATTGTTAATAATGACGGTTCGCATTCTGCAATTTTTGCTTCCGGTTCAATAGCGCTTGAAAAGGGAATTCACCCCTTTACGTTATTATACTTTGAAGATTATGAAGGCAATAGTATAGATGTTTATTGGGAAAGCAGTGAAATAAAAAAAGAGAAATTGCCGAAATCTGTATTGTTCAGATAGATGAATGAAACAATAAGTTTTTCTATTAATAGAAAAACAAATAAATATTTCTCCGGTATAGATCTGATCGGCGGAAATAAATTTAAGTTAAACCCAAAAAGCGGAAGCACAATGAAAAAAATTATTGGATACATCACAGTAGTAGTTTTAACACTTGCCATATCATATTTGGTTTGGGGCAATCAAACAGTTGATGTAATTGGCTATAAAGGCGGAACATATTATTCTTCAAATAGCAAACTGGCGCATTTATTGTTAAACAGGACGTTAGCTGATGAATCTCATTTTGCCTGGAGTACAGGTAACCATACGGCTTCCCCGGTTCCTTGCGGGGCTGTTGGACAAGAAAAATATATAAAAAAGTTAAACGGGCTAATTCAAAACACGGACATTGGTAAAGTTACCCACGAAGCAATAAAAGAAGGGCAAAATGTAATTCTGGTTATTGGTGACGGTATGGGTATGAATCATATGAGCTTACCTATATACATGCGTATTGCTGAAAAGTCAGATGAAGAAACTTACTTCGAAAAAATATTGAATGAAGGAAGCTGCGGTATAACATTGACAAATCCGGTCAGGGGACTGGTTACAGGATCGGCAACATCGGCGACGTCATTAGCAACGGGTATAAAAAGTTATTTAGAAACTGTTGGAATTGATACAAACGGGTACCCGCTGAAGTCAAGTATAGCACTAGCTAAAGAGAACAATTATTCAACCGCAATAATAACTGATGCGGGAATTACCGATGGAACTCCTGCTGCTTTTTATGCTCATTCCTATAACAGGGATTTGGAAAACAATATAGCCGCACAATTAATAAACCATAAAATAGATATTATTTTTGGCGGAGGAGCTGCCCGTTTTATTCCCGAAGGTACACATATTAAAGACTATATATACTTTCAAAATTCAGATCAAATGAGAAATTCCAAATCGGATAGAAATGATGATAAGAATCTATTAGAAGAATTTGTTGAAAATGGTTATCAAATTGTATCCAATAAAAATGATTTGTTAACAGTTAATAAAAATACCGACAGGCTACTGGGTTTATTTGCTCCCGGAGGTTTGGCCGCTGCAATAGACAGAGATATCGAAGATACTGGGGAACCATCTTTAGTTCAAATGGCGGAAAAAGCTTTTGAAATTTTGAATCACAAAAAGCAAAATTATTTTATAATGATTGAAGCTGCCAGAATTGACTGGGAAGCTCACGATAATGACGGCGGTTCCGTGTATAGAGCAACGGAAGAAATGAATGAACTGCTGGGAGTTTGCTATAATGAATATCAAAAGAATAAAAAGAAAACATTATTAATCTTTACTGCCGACCACGAAACAGGCGGGCTTTCGATTTCATACACTAAGAGAACAGATGAAAATAAATTTGTAAAAGAATTAAAAAGCGGGGATACATGGACAAGTAAAACCGATCCTCTATTATTTGAAAACTTCTTAAAACTAAAAAAACAAAAAAGAGCAATTCACAGAGATTTTGGGAAAGCAAAAAGTGCAAAAGAATTATATGAACTGTTAAAAGATAATATTGATTATGAAATCACATTGGAAGATGCGGAAGTAATTTTTAATACAAGAAAAAATTATAAAAAAGGAAAATGAGGAGAGATCAAATTTGTTTAAATATGTATTTGCTTTATTGTTATTTACAGCAGCACAAATACCGGTAAATAGCGGAGAATTAAAATTTGTTGTTAAACCTTATATCCAGAATGTTGCAAAAGACGGTATAACTATTTTATGGGAAACAAATTTACCGTCAAAAGGTCTTGTGAAATATGGTGAAGCTAAATTAAATAGTAATTCCCCATTATTAGAAAATGAAAAAATATCGGAATCAAAAACAAAAATACTTTCTGTTCGTTTGAATGAGTTATCTTCCGAAAAAAAATATTTTTACCGGGTAATAACTTTTGTTGATTCGGATACTTTGATTTTTGAAATCAATTCATTTATGACTTCTATTTCCTCTGAACGTCCTGTAACATTTGCCGTATTTGGAGATAGCCAGCAGCAGACTGATTCCACTGTTTGGAAGAGGGTTTCGAAACTGGCTTTATTAGAGAGACCCAACTTTGGTCTTATAGTAGGCGACTTAGTAGAAGCGGGAAGTAATCTTAACCATTGGAGATATCAATTTTTATCCGACGGGCACGAGTTCATGAAAAGTATTCCTTTGTTCCCGGTTTTAGGCAATCACGATGTTGAAGTAAATGGAGAAGCAAAAAATTATCATACTTACATGAAACATCCCGGAACAAAAAATTATTATACTTTTATTTATGGAAATATTCAGTTCTTTATTTTAGACAGCAATAATGACATGGAACCCGGAAGTCCGCAGTATGAATGGCTTGTTGATGAATTAGCAAAATCGAAATCATTATGGAAAATAGCAGCGCATCATCATCCGCCTTATTCATCAGACTTTGATGATTATGGAAACACTGTTACTTCACTACCTTTAGAAGGCGACCCCAATTTTGATCCTATAATTCCTTTGTATGAAAAGTATGGTGTTGACTTGGTTTTCTACGGGCACATTCATAGTTATGAAAGAACCTGGCCTCTTCTAAATAAAAAAGTTGATGAGGATGGGGTGGTATATGTTCAATGTGGCGGAGCAGGTGGTAATAATGAGATCAGCGGGACTATCCGATCCTGGTTTACTGCAAAAGTTAAAAGCGATCATTTCTTTAGTTTGATTTCAGTTAATGGTCCTAAATTATTTTTATCTGCGATAGATGATGAGGGAACACTATTTGATTATTACGAAATAGATAGAACAGAGTATCGATCAAACCCTGTGACAAAAGATATGAATTTAAGTGCACCGGTTTTCAAATTCCCAAGCAATAAGTTTATGGATAATATAAAACTTACTATAATAAATTATAATGAAGCCGGCGAAATTAGATTTACTACTGACGGCAGTGAACCTAACATTGAATCAACTTTATATAAAAATGCGATTGATATTAATAGCACCATAACAGTAAAAGCAGCAGTATTTAATAATGGTGATGTAAGTAAATCAACTGCAAAAAGTTTTATTAAAACCGAAGGTAAAGAGGGTGTAAAAATATTTCTAAACTCAGCCGGACTAAAATATAATTATTACACAGGTGAAAACTGGTCGTTTTTGCCAAACTTTAATGAGCTAAATAGCAAGAAAAGCGGGATCATCGAAAATGTAAAAATTGGAGAAATAAAAGATCAGGAAGATCAGTTCGCTATTACTTATAGCGGTTATATAAAAATTGAAGAAAGCGGAGTATACGATTTTTATGTTTTATCCGATGACGGGCTTTTTATTGATGATGAATTAGTAGTAGATAACAATGGTTCACACAGCCCGAGAACAAGAAGCGGCAATGTCGGGTTAAAGAAAGGATTTCATAAATTCTATTTGGAATATTTTGAAGATTGTGAAGGAGAGGAACTAAAGCTTTATTATAAGTCGGAAAACTTTCCTAAGCAGTTAGTTCCTCAAAATGTTTTTTTTCATTAACAATTATTCAACTCATTGTTCGAAATAAATATACTCCACAGACTAGAAAGTCTAAGTTACAGATGTAGCACGGATTTTCTAACCTGTGTGCCTATATTGCCGCCAACTCTAGTCCGTAAACATACAGGTTTGTATATTCTATGCTGATTTTTTAGTATTATTCAATTAAGTTTAGAACAACGAGTTAATTATAGCATTGTTGGAACCGGGCATAAGGTCATATATTGACAAGCAGCAAACTCATATAAGAGTAGTCAATGAGATCATATATGAGTAGGGAACAAGATTACATAAGAGTAGGAATCTAAGTCTTATGTGAGTGGGGAACAGGCTCCATTATGAGTAGGAAGCAAACTCATATATGTTTAGGAAACCGACTCATATAAGAGTAGAAACCCAAGTCTTATACGAGTCGGAAGACAAATCCTATATGAGAAAATTTTGTTTCGAACAATGGGTTTATTCAATATAACTAAAGCTCAAAGTTAAATCCTTTTTCTTTGAGTTTGTTATATTTCCTTTTATCAAACTTATAAAGTTTTGCCGCTCTGTGAGGAACACCTTTCTGCATTTCGCTTAAGTCTATTAACATATTCAAACTGAGAATTTTTTTTCTGAAATTTCTTTTGTCAAAGGTTATTCCTAGTATTGTTTCATACAAACTCTGGATTTGCGTAAGAGTAAATTTCTTTGACAATAATTCAAACCCAATAGGTCTAATCCTAACTCTTTGTTTTAATCTTTTTTGAGCAAGCCGAATAATTTCTTTGTGATCAAACGGAAGTCTTGGTAATTTCTCTACCGGAAACCATTTCGCATCACTTGCTTTTGGTCCCGGCTTTGGTAAATAATCTTCTATTTTTACTAATGCAAAATATGCTACAGTAATAACCCTAAAAAGGGGAAACCTATTAACATTACCAAAAGTATGGAATTGTTCCATATACAAATTATCCAAGCCGGTTAGTTCATATAAAACACGTCTAGCGGCAGAATCCAAATCTTCATTCTGCAGAATATTACTGCCAGGTAATGCCCATTTTCCTTTGCCCGGTTCGACAGCTAATTTAATTAAAAGTACTTTAAGCTGGGAATTATCAAAACCAAAAACTACACAATCAGTTGAGAGATTTTTAACAATTTTTCTTGAAGATTTAGTCATTGAAATATTCCTTAAATAATTTACAACACCCTAATGTTATGTTTTTGTTAAATCTATGTTACTAAAATATGAAATTATTTTTAAACAATTAGAAAATAATTGTGTTTTCTACACTAAGGCTTTATATTGTTATTGTAAAATATACACTAAGAGATTTGCATATCAAAATCATAATTCAAACATAATTATGGTTCAGACAATTTTAGTGTTATTACACCCGAAACCACTTTTATAAAAAGAAATTAATTTTTTGTGTTTGTAAAAGAAGAATGGAACAAGCAAATAATACTATTACTCAGTTCAGGAATAACTCATATTGTATTTAAGAATTGTCGGACGCTATCACACAGGCGCAGTTGGGTTTACAACCAATCCATTTATAGTTCTTCAACGTGATTACAAGAGAAGAGAATCACTACTAAATTCTTATGGAAAGATATATTGACCCTTATCACCTTAAATTATTAGTAGATGTACTGGATAACGATCCACTGCTTCAGGTCTCCGGATAAGATGCCTTGCAGGTTATTCAAAAGCAAAAGTATCTACATGGAAATAAAGTAGGGAAGTTAGAAATAAAAAAAATCACCCCGGAAAGTATGTGTAATTATAAAGTGAATTTTACTTTTGATCGAGATGTGAATGAAGAATTGAATAAAAAACTTATTCAAATTCTATCTATATGTTTTCCAAGGCAATCGATTTTTAAAAAACAGAGATATTATACAGAAATGCCTTCCTTACGCTGGTATTGTAATCATGAAGGTAAAATCGTTGCACATGCTGCATTACATGAAAAAGAGATAACTACTAAAAATGGCAAAGCTCTTATAGGCGGAATTGCAGAAGTTTGTGTACATCCTGATTATCGGGGAAGGGGCTTGGTTAAAGTGCTTCTCGAAAAAGCAAATAAATATTCAATACGGAGTGGTCACAAGTTTTCGGTATTGTTTGGAGAAACCAAAGTATATAACTCAAGCGGTTATGTTGAAATAACAAATGATATTAAGTATGTCAATCATGAGACTAATGAAGTCAAAATTGAAAAAGCAAAAGATGTTATGGTTAAAAAACTTGCGGATATGGAATGGCCGGAAGGTTTAATTGATATAAACGGGCCAACATTTTGATACTGAATAAAGCGGAGATTTTGAAGTTGATTAATTCTAATACGGTTCAATTAAGTGATAAGATTAAGTGTAAAAATGGTAAAAAGGCAGCTGAGGAATTTATAAAAAGGATTTTGCCGGATTATTGCAGCAGCTTTATCGTTACAATTAATGAAGATATTGAAAAGGATTTCTTTTCCATTAGGAATAGAAATGGTCAAATAGAAATAGAAGGAAATAACCCGGTAGCCATAGGCTCTGGGGTTTACTGGTACTTAAAGTATATTTGTAAATGCCACATATCATGGAGCGGTGATCAATTAAAATTACCGAAAGAACTTCTTATCCCAACTGAAGAAATTATCCATCGGGCTAACTTTGATTACAGGTATTATTTGAACTATTGTACATTTAGTTACTCAATGCCCTGGTGGGATTGGAAAAAATGGGAACGTGAAATTGACCTGATGATTTTGCACGGAATAAATTTAGCCTTATCAATTACTGGGCAAGAAGCTGTTTGGCAAAACCTGATAAAGGCACAAGGATTCACTGATGAACATGTGTTCGAGTTTTTACCCGGACCTGCTTATTTGGCCTGGGGATGGTTAGGTAATTTTGATGGATGGGGCGGACCAACAACTCAAAACTGGATTGATAACCAAAAAGAATTACAGAAAAAAATAATAGATCGTTTAATTGAACTCGGCATTATCCCTGTATTGCAAGCCTTTACCGGCAGAGTGCCAAAATGTTTTAAAGAAAAATATAAAAATGCAAAAATCTATCAACTGCCGAGCTGGTACGGCTATGAAGGCGTTTACTTTTTAGACCCGACGGAAGAATTATTTAAAGAATTAAGCAAACAATTTATCGAGGAGCAAACCAAGTTATATGGGAACTATCATTTTTTTGCCGGTGATGTTTTTCACGAAATTGATTCTCCTATAGAAAACGATAATTACTTGAAAAGAATATATAAAGGTATACAAGAAGGATTATTGTATGCTGATGAACAATCGCAATGGATATTGCAGAGCTGGTCTATTAGAGATGAAAATATAGATATACTGGATGGAAACCATGTGATAATTTTAGATCTTTATTGTGATTCGGAACCAAAGTGGAAAACTACAAATGCGTTTCATGGACACCCATGGATTTGGAATATCATAAATAACTTTGGCGGTAGATCTGGCCTTGGCGGAAAATTAAGTTTGATTGCAAATGAAATACCCAAAACATTGTCCAGTAATAATAAAGGTGAACTAATAGGTGTTGGCTTAGCGCCGGAAGGCATTGGTTTTAATCCTGTTGTGTATGATTTACTAACCGAAATGAATTGGCGCAGTAAAATTCCAAACCTAAAAAAATGGATTGCTGATTTTGCGTATAGAAGATACGGCCATTGTTCAGATAATATTAGAATTGCCTGGGAAAAATTATTAATTACTGTTTATAGCGGACCAAAGTCTTATCCGCCTATCGAATCAATTATTTGCGCATTCCCTTCGCTCAATATTGAAAAAGTTGGTTCAAACGGATCAACTAAAATTTATTATGACAATAAGACTCTTGTTGAAGCATTGAAATATTTATTAAAAGATAAAGATGAATTGGCAGCTTCCGAAACTTATCTAAATGACATTGTTGATGTATGTAGACAAGTTGGAGCCAATTTAGCAAATGAAATTTATGTTGAGTTAGTTGATGCGATTAGAGCTAAAGATATAGAACTGATTGATAAAATCTCTTCAAAATTATTCCAACTGTTTGAAAATATGGATTTGCTGCTAAGTTCTAATAAGAGATTTTCTTTGGGTAGCTGGTTGGAAGAAGCAAAAGCAAAAGCTAAGGATGAAAAAGATTTGGAATTACTTGAATGGAATGCAAGAAGACAAATCACACTTTGGAGTACTCCTGAAATATGTGAATTCCATGACTATGCGAATAAACAATGGGGCGGATTAATAAGAGACTATTACTTGCCCCGCTGGGAATTATTTATTGAAATGCATAAGCATTGCATAAATAATAAAACAGATTTTGATAATGATCGTTTTAAGAACGAAATGCACGATTGGGCTGAAGAGTGGTCAGCAAGAACTGAGGAATTTGAAATAATCAATAATCAAAACTCAATAATTTTAGCGGAGAAAATTCTTGACCGGTATAACTAGGCTAGATGGAGTTTGGGAGATATTAAGCTGTAAAGATACACCATGGCTATTTAGTTTTCATAATTCATCGAGAAGTTTATGAATCTTATTAGTATCGATTATTTTATTGTTTTTCTCTATTTGGCAGGTACTATAGCCGTAGGTTTGTATTACGAGAAATATATTTCTTCATCATCGGATTATTTC
Source organism: Ignavibacteria bacterium (assembly GCA_050117315.1). GTDB lineage: Bacteria > Bacteroidota > Ignavibacteria > Ignavibacteriales > Melioribacteraceae > JANQIV01. Next base: position 22,676 of record JASFMY010000008.1, on the reverse strand, counting down.
CTTGCAGGCAAATTACTTCCATTTTGGGCAATAGCCATTTCTATAGTTGGTTCTGATATTGGCGCTGTTGATTTTGTTGGTTTAACAGGACAAGCATATAGATACGGTATTGTAGTTGCAAACTTTGATTGGATTGGTTCGGTTCCGGCAATGATAATTGCGGGTTTAATATTTATACCTTACTACTGGCGAGCTGGTGTTTATACAATTCCTGAATATTTGGGGAGAAGGTATAACGTTTATCTCCGTGCATTAAGTGCTGTAATTTGGCTTATATTTATTGCTTTTACACTTGGTGTAATATTGTGGGCTACCGGAGTTTTACTTCAGGAGATGCTCGGTTGGCCCATAATACTTTCGATAATTATGACTGTTGTTGTTGTCGGAATATACACTATTACAGGCGGGTTATCTGCTGTTGTTATGACTGATGTTATTCAAGTAGTCATAATGATTATTGGAAGTTTAGCAATTTTGGTTTTAGAATTCTGGGAAATTGGCGGTGTTGGTTTATTGTTTGATAAAGTAAGGGCAATGGGACCCCAGTATGCAAACCATTTTAGTTTAGTCGTTTCCACTGAAACAAACACACCCTACCCTTGGACAGGTATTTTGTTTGGATTAACATTTGTTCTGGCCCCGGCTTATTTCATAGGCAACCAGGTAATTATTCAGAGATCTCTTGGAGCAAAAGACGAATGGAATGCTAAAGCAAGTATGATTTTTGGGGCATTCCTAAAAGTACTAATTCCAATATTAGTGGTTATTCCAGGTTTGATAGCAGTTGTTCTTTTTCCCAATGCCGAGGATGGTGATGGAGTGTATGCGAAATTGATAAAAGAATTATTACCGCCGGGCTTAACGGGACTTGTATTTGCAGCTTTTCTTGCAGCATTGATGTCAAGCGTCAGTGCAATCGTAAATTCAGTAGCCACTGTTTGGACTAAAGATATTTACGAATTATTTATTAAAAAAGACGCTGATGATAAACACTATTTAGTTGTAGGCCGTTACGTAACCGGACTAATACTAATACTTGCCGTTATAACATCACCTTTAAGTGATCAGTTTCCCGGTATCTATGTTTATGTGCAAACAATAAACTCATTTGTGCAGGGTCCAATATTTGCAGTACTCCTGCTGGGTATCTTCATTAAAAGAGTTACACAATGGGGTGGATTGTTTGGTCTCATAAGCGGAATAATATTCTCCGGTATTCTATATAACATTAAAGAAAGTTTATTCTCTATTGATGATCCGTTTTTATACATCTCTTGGTGGAGTTTTTTAGGCTCTGTAATAGTAACGCTATTGGTTAGTGTGTTTACAAAACCGGACCCGGTTGAAAAATTAAGAGGGCTGGTTTACGGATTGATTCTAAATGATAATGATTTACAAGAAAGACTAAAATCAAAAGTAGAATAAGGATAAAAACTCAATGTTCAATTTTGATTGGATTAGCGGAATAGATTTAAGTGTAGCAAAATTTTTGATTCTATGTGCTTTCTTAGCGCCATTGATATTCAGTCTCTTTCTTAAAAAGAGCTACATCTACAAAGGTGCTTCCGATATGAAACCTTGGAGAAATTTAAAAATTTGGATAACAGTACTGACAGCATTTATGATTACCGTTTACCTATACTTTTAATGATTGGAAAAATTGTGAAGAAATTTATTTCAAAATATTTACCTAAAGATAATGTGTTTTCTTTAATAAGCATTTTCTTTTTAGTGTTTGGGCTAACATTACTTGTTGCAATATTTTTTACAGCCACAGAGCGCGGGGCAATTGTTAATCTAACTTGCGGCTTGTTTTTTATTGTGTCTGCAATTGGAGCGGTTTTTATTTCAAAAAAAAATAACGAAAACAAAAGTTAAATATGCAAGCAACGGTCAAAATAGATTGTGAATTAGCAATTCAAAAAATTGAGAAAAAAGATAATGTCTTTTCAATAAAGAAACGTGTGGAGAATTTAGAACTGAAGTACCTGCCTTATTATTTATTTAAAGCGGAAATGACTTTCAAAAAAGATCAAAGTATTACTCAACACATTTGTGTTGATACGATAAACGGAGAATATGCTTTTGTAGAAAGGGAAAAATTAAATCTTACAGAAAACGAAATAGAAATTAATAAATCTAATTTGGATGAAAATGAAGCTTCACTGATTGCGAAGAATGCTGTTAAGTCAATGCTAATGGTTCAGAAAGGTAAAGGCACAGATTTGGAAAAAATAGAATTACAACTGGAAACCGTATTTAATTATCCCTATTGGATAGGGTATTACAAGCGGAAGTCCGGGATTGATTTTGAAGTGGTGGATGCAGTAAACGGTAAAAAACAAGGTGTTAAAATGAAGCCTGTATTTATCAAACTAATAATGCAATAGAACAAATATATAAATGAAGAATTGTAATTATCATTAAAGGTTAATCGTAATGAATAAACATTTCAAGATTGTACTTACAGTAATAACGTTTCTCTTACTTGGTCAATTAGCCTATGGTCAAACTACAGGTAAAATTTCAGGTAAAGTTGTAGACAAGAATACACAAGAACCTCTTTACGGGGCTAATGTTGTAATTCTTGGAACAACAATGGGAGCTGCAGTAGATTATTCGGGGGAGTATTTTATAATAAATATATCTCCCGGAAAATATGATGTAAAAGTTTCTATGGTTGGTTATGCCCCCGTAACCTATAGTGGTGTTCAGATTTCCGTCAACAGAACAACAACAATTAATGCAGAATTATCAATGGACGATTTGGAACTTGAGCAGATTGTCGTGTCTGTTAAAGCAGTTTCAAAGAAGAAAGATCAAACCAGTTCCGTAAAAAACGTTTCGGCCGATCAAATAAAACAATTACCTGTTGAAAACATTGGTGATGTAATTGAAATGCAGGCAGGTGTTGTAAAAGGACACTTTCGCGGGGGCAGAACAACCGAAGTTTCATATTTGGTTGATGGCGTTGCGGTTACCGAAGGATTTAATAGAACCAGTAATAGTGTTTCAATTGAAACCGAAGCTGTTCAGGATTTGGAAGTAATAACGGGTACATTTAATGCAGAGTATGGTCGCGCTATGAGCGGAATTGTCAACATTGTTACAAAAGAAGGCTCTAAAGAGTTGCACGGTAGTTTTTCGAGTTCCTTATCAAACTACATGACAAGTCATGATGATATATTTATTGGGTCGGATGTTGGTGATGTAACACGAAACCAAGACTATAAAATTCAATTGGAGGGGCCTGTTTACAAAGATTACATTACTTTTTTTACAAACGTTAGATACCAGAAAAACGATGGTTATTTAAACGGGATAAGAAGATTCAACGTTGATGATTATTCCAATTTTTCAAATGCGGATATGTTAGGTGAAACAACTACAAAATGGGATGCGGTAATTGATGGCACTAAATACTATTCCGAGGCCACCGGTGATAATGAATATATTCCAATGGCTTCCAATGAAGCAACTTCGTTTATCGGCAAGCTGACTTTTCGACCGCTGTCCGGCTTCAAGGCTTCATTGATGTACACGAAGAATCAAAAAGAATATCAGAAGTACAATCATTATTATAACTATAGACCTGACGGCAGAAGAATATATTATGAAAAAAGCGATTTGTTTTTGTTGCAAATGAACCATGTTTTGTCAAAAAGTATGTTTCATGATTTGAAGCTCTCTTACAAAAGAACCCATAACGAAAATTATTTATACAAAGACCCTTTTGACAGCAGGTATGTTGCAACCAATTATAATTCTGAGGCAGGAGGATTTGCATCGGGAGGGCAAGATAGAGGATATGGAAGTGTCGAATTAAACGATATGAATATTAAATATGATTTAACATGGCAGGTAAACAATAATAATAGTATTAAAACAGGAATTATTTATACCGGTTATGACTTATCAAGGGATACGGTGGTTGTAAGAGATAAAAAGTATGGTTCAAGCGAGTTAGATGAGTTTTATTATGATTCAGACAAAGAAAAGATAGTTTTTTATCCGTATGAACCTGAAATTTTAGATTCATCTGTTTTTTCCGATAACTATAACAAAAAGCCTTATGAAATTTCCGCATACATTCAGGATAAAATGGAATATGATGATTTAGTATTAAACTTCGGAATAAGATTTGATTATTTTAATTCCAACACAACTTATCCTTCGCAAATGCGAAATCCTGCTAATCAGTTATCATTCCCGGATAATCCTGAAAGAATGTCAACATACCCCGATGCAGAACCACAGTATCAATTTAGTCCAAGATTCGGATTATCCTATACATTAGGTACTTCGGCCGTTTTACATTTTAGTTACGGACATTTTTTCCAGATGCCGCCTCTTTATGCATTATATCAAAACAGCCGTAATCTAATTCCATTAGGGGACTATGAGATAGTATTAGGAAACCCTAATCTAAAAGCAGAAAAAACGGTTCAATATGAAATGGGTATCTGGCAGGAAATTATGCCCCGTATGGGATTAGAGTTAAATGTTTTCTACAGAGATATTTATGATTTGCAAAGTGCTATAGTCATAACAACATACAATCAGATTAAATACGGTTTCTTTAGTAATAAGGATTATGGAAACACAAAAGGTTTCGAACTTAAGTTTGATTATTTCACCGGTCCGCTTTCTTGCTTTGTTAATTATACTTTGCAATTCACAAGAGGAAATGCCGACAATCCGACATCAAACTTTGATAGGGCTGGGGAAAGCTTAGATGAAATTCCAAAACTTATACCTTTGAAATGGGACCAAAGACATACACTTAATTTAAGTGTCGGGTATAATGAAGATAATTACGGCGTTAACTTAACCGGGTATTTAAACTCAGGTTTAGCTTATACTTATGAACCTATTCCCGAAAGTCCGTTATATAAACAAGCTTTATATCCGAACAATGAACACAGACCTTCAACAATAAGCCTAGATTTGAGAAGCCATTATGATATTGGAATTTTTGAAAATGTAAAAACAAGATTAACCCTTTCAATTTATAATTTATTTGACACACTTAATGAAGAAAGAGTTGATGCGACAACTGGTCGTGCTTATTCGGCAATAGTGAGACCAACAGAAATATCTACTTTCAAAAGTAATTACAATGATATTTATGATGCAGTAAAAGATCCGTCAATGTATGCAGCTCCAAGAGAAGTGAAAATCGGTTTAGGAATAGTTTTTTAAAAACAAATTAAAATTTGAGATTCATCCAAAGGTTTTGTTATGACAAAATTAAAAATATTATTAACAGTAATTTTATTACTTGCGCTCTCGTCGAGCAGTTTTGCACAAGAGCCTTACAGAGTTGGAACCACGGCGGCAAACTTTCTTGAGATAGGTTATGGAAGTGCTGCTACGGCAATGGGGGACGCTTATGTGAGTGTTGCCAAGGGCTTATCATCAATTTACTGGAACCCGGCTGGTTTAGGTTATATGGACAGAAGTGAAGCTACTTTTTCTGTACAACCTTGGTTTGTTGATATTAATACATCAATGACCGGCTTAGCTTACGTACACCCGAGGCTTGGTACATTTGCTATCGGTTTGATTATGATGGATTACGGTGCAGAAGAAGTTACTACCGTAGCCTACCCAACCGGTACCGGTGAAAATTTTGACGGCTCCGATATCTCTTTTAGTTTATCATATGGTAGAAAATTAGCAGACTGGTTTGCATTTGGTTTTACTGCAAAATATATATCTTCTCAAATTTGGCATGAAACAGCAAGTGCAATGGCAATAGACCTTGGAGCTATTGTTAATACCAATTTTCTTTCATGGAGCGACAAACCCGGAGACGGTCTGAATATTGGGATGTCGATTTCTAATTATGGGACAAAGTTAGCGTATGACGGTATCGATTTAAAGGAAAGTGTAGATATATTACCCGACGAAGATGGAAACTATGCTAATGTTGCGGCTAGATATGAATTAGATGCCTGGGAATTACCGTTAATCTTCAGATTAGGTATTTCATTTAATCCGTACCTGGATGAAACGCATAAAGTAATTGTTGCAGTTGATGCACTTCATCCCAACAATAACAGCGAATCTGTAAATGTTGGTGCAGAATACTCATTAAAGATTCCAACCTATGGTTCTATCTTTCTGAGAGGCGGTTATAAAGGATTTTTCTTGGATGAATCTAACTATGGCCTTTCACTCGGAATTGGTTTCATCTTAAATGTATTCGGAAACCAATCAATAAAATTTGATTATTCTTATAGAGATCATGAGACACTTGGTAGTATTTATTCTTATTCAATAGGTTATCAGTTTTAATATAAACTAAGAATGAAATTGAATTAGCGAAAGCTGGGAGTAATAAAAAATGAAAAGAATCTTAAGAACTTTTCTGATGATTATAACATTGGTATTGTCCTTTTATACAGAAATATTTTCTCAGGGTAGAATTTATGATGGGCCTGATGATCCTGCCGGTGATGTAGCTGCTGAAAGAACAGGATTTATGACCGGTAACAGAGTATTGTTATTTTATAGAAATACCACAGAGTTAAGTGATTGTTGCGGTTTAGGATATGATGTTTCAAAATGGCCAAATAATTATGACGGTACAAAAATGCATGACGGTATTGCAACACTCGTTGGGGCAAGGGTATACCTGGAAAATGATACAATCCCTGTTCCTTCCGGTTACGAAGGACGCACCGATTTAGATACCTTATATTACATTCAAAGCAGTTATAGAGAACATATGGATGAAGATCCTTCACTTACTATTGAATACGGTTTATATCCTGTATTTGGATACTTTAACGAATTAAGTGAAACACCTGCTATGAGTAATTCAGAGGACTCCTGGCCTACAGAGGGCTGGCCGTCAAGTAGTGGTACAAAGTGGCAGGGTGAATGGAATGGACGATTTGGCCGCGGAATTATGAAAGCTGATCTGGAAACATTCTTTGTAACTAATGATGCGCAGGATCAAGAATATTTAGAGGATAAAAATAGAGTTAAATATTATCCCAGGCCAGATGTTAAAATTGGGGATATAAAATCAGATGTGACAATTCAAAAAGGAAAGCCATGGGGTGGTATTGGTGTTCGTATTGAAACCAGAGGATTCCAGTGGAGTAATCCTTCTGCAAATGATGCAATATTTTGGGAACATAATATTGCCAATATTTCGGACTATGATTTACCGGAAATGGTATTTGGATTTTGGATGGATAATGCTGTCGGCGGTGAGGAAGGTACAGGTGATGATTTAGCATATTATGATAAAGATTTAAATATGGCTTATTCATGGGATGTAGATTTTGTTCCTGTCGGCGGCGGTGTAGAACCCGGTACTTTAGGATTTGCATATTTGGAAAGTCCTGGATTAGCTTATGATAACATTGATAATGATGAGGATGGTTTGCTGGATGAAAAAAGAGATAATAATGCTACTGTTAAAATTGGAGCAACGGACGGTATTGATAATTTAGACAATTTTTTGGCTTATTATAATTTGTCTGAAAGCGATTTAAAAGAACACTGGGATGCTGATGAAGACCAGGATTGGCAAGATGGCAACGATGAAAATGATAACGGGGTTTATGATAATAATGAAGACGCCGGTGATGATGTTGGGCTGGATGGAGTTGGGCCATATGATACAAATTATACCGGACCGGATGCGGATGGGACAGAATGTAATCATAAACCTGACTACCAAGAGGGTGTAGGTTCCGAGCCGAATTTTGCTACTACTGATATTAGTGAATCCGATATGTTGGGTTTAACATCATTTCATTACACATCCGATATCGAAAGAACAGCAATTATAAGAACAGATGAAAGTTTATTTAAATATATGGTTGACGGACAATTTCACGATTTCCAGAGTGAACCCCTTAACTTTATGGAATTTTTTGGTTCGGGAATTTTTCCACTGTATAAAGGAAGAACCGAACGAGTTTCAATGGCAGAGCTTCATTCCTATGATCCGTTGTCGGGATTAAGTAGTGATGATCACTCAGCTCCCGCTTTATTTAGATTAAAAGAAGTTGTTCAGGTTATTTATGAAACTGATTATAGATTTGCACAACCGCCTTTAATGCCTACATTGACTGCAACTCCTAACGATGGGAAAATTATTCTTACCTGGGACGATGTAGCAGATCAACAAACAAGAGACGAATTTGTTGGAAATGCAAATGATTTTGAAGGATATAAATTATATAGAGCAACTGATAAAAAAATGTCTGATGCAGAAGTAATAACTGACGGTTACGGCAATCCAACTTTAAAAAAACCGATTTTTCAATGCGATAAAATAGATACTATAACAGGTTTTGCCGACTTTGGAGAAGTAAACGGTATTCAATATTATCTGGGTGATGATAGCGGTATTAAACATTATTATATTGATGAAGATGTTGATAACGGAAGAACCTACTACTATGTATTAGTTGCTTATGACTATGGTTTGCCGGATGTAGGGGACGGAATTAGTCCGTCTGAAAATAGTTTTACAATAGAGTTGGATGAATCGGAAGATGTTGTTGAAATAAGTAAAAACGTTGCCATCGTTAAGCCTCATCAATTGGCTGCCGGTTATGTTTCACCCGACATTGATATGAATGAGGATGTTGAAACATTAGGAAGTTCTGTAGTTCAGCCTAGTATAATTGTTGACAATGCAATAAAATCTCAACATACATATAGAATATTTTTTAATGCGGATACAGTCACTTATTTAAGATTAACGGACAAATTGCGTCATCCTGCAGATGCATTATTCATAAATAACGGATTCAGTATTGTAGATGTAACTGAAAATAATGAAATTGTTTATTCCGAAGATGAAAACAATTACTCAGGTGAAAATCTTCAATATGAAAAATACACATCACCGGGTGGATTGGAATATGAATTCTACAGGTTTAATGAAAACTTAGTAACTACCGGAATGTTTGATGGTCTTCAAATCCAAATTACAGAACCTATTATTTATCCGGAAATAAACTCATCAAAAACCGGATGGGTTAATGGAGATTCTCCAGTTGTCATTAAAGTTAATGAGTCGGAAAGTGTTTTTTTCCCGTGGCAGTATCAGATTGTTTTTACAAGCAACTCCGATGAATATACAACTTTGACTACATCAACTAAAAAAATTACCAACTCTGAAAACGAAACTTTAGGGCCGACAGAAATACTATTCGATCAAAGCTTTGATTTTTATGTAATCAACAAATCCTTGCCGGATAGCAGCGGTGAATTTGAAAGACTTGATATGGTGGTTTATGACAAAAATCTAAGCGGAGCATTTGAAAAGGAGAAAGATGAAGTAGTTGTTGGATATACTGTTCAATCGGGATCAAGATATTATTGGGCAGGTACTGTATTTACTATTGATTTTTCTGAAGCGGCAAACAATAATGATTTACCCGTCGTCGATAATGTTTACCAGGTAGATTTCTTAAGGCCGTTTACGAGTGACGATTATATTGAATTTACTGTTTTACCTCCCGATGAATTAGATGAAGATAAATTAAAGGATGGTTTAGATGCTGTAAAAGTTGTTCCCAATCCTTATGTAGTCACTAATTCACTTGAGGCGGCGGTAACCAATTATCAGTTAAATCAAATCAGACAATTGATGTTTACTAATATTCCCGCTCAGTGTACAATTAAAATATTTACAGTTAGCGGTGTATTGGTAGATGAAATAGTAGTAAATAATGCAGCAAGCAATAAAAGTACCGACTGGGATACAAATTCAGCCGCAAACGGTACGACCTTTTGGGATCTTAAAACTAGGGAAGGCCTTGATATAGCTGCCGGTTATTATATTTATCACATCAAATCAACTTTAACCGGGGATGAGAAAGCGGGTAAGTTTGCTGTAATCAAATAGTAAAATTTAAAAGGTTTATTAGTGTTGAAAATATTTTATAAGATATTATTAACAGGTGTATTGGGACTATTATGTGTTCCATCATGTAATAAAAATGAAGTTGCAACTGAAACTATATTAGCTAGAGTTGGTGATAAAACAATTTCGTTAAATGAATTTCTAAGAAGGGCGGAGTATACAATCCGCCCAAGGTATTGTAGCAATAACACTAACGTTGATAAAAAGATTATTCTTAATTCACTTATTGCTGAAAAACTTTTCTCATTGGAAGCTGAAAGAAAATATGGCTTAATGAACAAGCAGAATATTAAAACTTATTTGCAGGGAAGAAAAGAACAAGCAATGCGACAAATACTTTATAAGAAAGAAGTAACGGATAATGTGAAGCTCGATAACAAATTAATTCAAACCACCGGTAAATATGCTTCTCGTGAGTATGATGTCTCTTACATCAGTCTTAGTGATACAATTGTTGTGAAGCAATTGGAAGAAGAATTCTTTGATTTGAAATATGACTGGGAAAGAAATTTAACAGAAAATTACAATCTTAAAGAAATTCCTTCAAAAAAAGTAATTTGGAGTAATGCTGAAAACTTTAAAATGCTTGACCTTTTATTTACACAAGAGCATAGAAAAGGAACAATCATTGGCCCGGTAAAGTTTTCAGACAACCATTTTATGTTCTTAAAAATTAATGGGTGGAAAGAAACAAAAATAATAACTGAGGCTCAGCAAAATCAATATCTGAAAAATATTAAAGATGTGTATACCCAAAGAGAATCCAGAATAATTTTTGAGAATTATATTAAAAAAATTATGAAGGGGAAGAAAATAGAATTTAACGAAAAAGTATTTTTGGCATTGGCCGATATAATGGGCCCTGTTTATATGAAATCGCAAGAAGAAAGGGAAGAAATATTAAAAAAAGGTTTATGGGAATACAATAAAGAACAACAAAAATATAGAGAATTAAAACCGCGTATTGAGGAAATTAAAAAAGAAATTTTATTTACTCTAAATGAAGAAGACTTTTTAGTTGAAGATTTTTTGAAAGAATTAAAAGTCCATCCGCTTGTATTTAGAGAAAAAAATTTTTCCCATAAAGATTTCGGGTTTCAACTACAAATGGCTATTATTGATCAAGTTAGGGATAAGTATTTAACTGAAGAAGCATATAGTCAGAACCTTGATAAAGCAACCGAAGTTTTGAGGAATGATTATATGTGGTATGATTATCTTAATGCGGTAAGTTATAAATACGAATTTCTTAAAGACGGTAATGCTGATAGCCTTTCCTTTGAAGATAATTTAAGAACGATTCAAACAATATTGAATCCGCATGTGGATAGTTTACAGAATAAATATAAAGATCAAACTACTATAAATGCTGAACTATTTAATTCTATTCAATTATCCCGTGTGGATATGGCGGTAACTTATAGTAATGCACCTTTTTCAATGGTAGTTCCAAGTTTTCCCATGATTACTACTGATTATAAGCTTGATTACGGTAAATCCGATAATAATTTGAAATAATTGAGGGAAGCAAATTTAAGAAATTATTAACTTTTTAAAACATATTGTAATACTTACACTATGTTTATATATTATATTGTTAAAAATACACTAAGTGGTCAAATATTCAATTATTTGTAAAAAGAAAATAATTATGAAATTCACTATTAAATCAACCCAAAAACAATTTTAACTTAGGAGGTCTTATGAAGAAATACCTGTTATTATTTATATTTTTCTTAATAACTACACCATTATTAATTAATGCGCAATCTTATATTGATCCGTCAAGGGAAGTAGAAGCAAAAGTATTTGCTTACAAAATGTCATCTGCTCCAACAATTGATGCTTTAGAGAGCGAATGGGATGATATTCCGTGGACTGAAATTAGATATAATGACCGTGATTTTAATGATGATGATTTAATTGATCCAATGTCGTCACGTGACGATTATAGAGCCAGGTGGAAGGCTGCCTGGATTGACGGAAGTAATAAGATATATTTCTTATTTGAAACATACGATGATGTAATTTACACGGCTGACAGTGTTAAACAAAGCCATAGAGATAATCTCTCAATTAGGCTCGATCCTTATGATGAAGAAATTGCCGGAGAACCGTTTGATGATGCGAGCAAGAATTCTTTTAGCATGAGATTCCAAATCGATAACGCTGAAAATACAGGCTACGAAGGTAATGATAATGTAAAACCTGAGTCTGAATCATATGCAATAGTCTATGACGATCAATTTCCTATAAGAACAGTTATGGAAGTTGCACTTACTCTGCCCGATAACCTTGCTTTAACTGAAGGTTATGTAATGGGCTATTTCCCGTTATTGGCTGATAACGACCCTGAAGATGATTCGTACAACTCAAAAAATACTGTGCCGATGCAATGGCCCCAAATGTATTGTGATTTAGGGGCTGCAGACCATAAGAATGCAGACGGCAGACTTTTTCCGGACCAGTTCTGGAAAAATGACTTCTATTGGGGTAATATTGAGTGTATTTCCTTAAATGTCCATGAAGTATCGGCCGGAGGCTCAATCCAATCAGCTTTAGATGCAGCAATTGAAGGAGATATTATAAAAATAGCAGCCGGTGAATTTACAGAAAATATAGAAATCAGCACACCATATGTCCAATTGGTTGGTACCATGACCGAAACTGATACTACAAAACTTTATCCGGCAGACGGAAATTCAGCAGTAATAAAAATAGCTGAAGATGACGAAGCTTACGGAGTTGTTGTAAAAAACATTGCATTCTATGGATGGACCGATGCCGAATCTCAAACAGCAGGCGGAAAAGGAATTGAAATAGGTTCTGCTCAGGCAGAAATTCTTGGCAACTATTTTGAAGGATTTGATGACCCTATACTTGAAGGAACAGACGATACTACTAAAGCCTATGCGTGTGTATTTGAAGATAACTATCTATATATATGTAGCGGCGGAATTAATTTTTGCTCCCCAAGTACCGTAATGAGATATAATACAGTAGTTGAAAGCTCTTCCGGATATGCACTAGAGTCAAGAGGCTTATTGGTAGAAAACAGTGTTGATATAGCATTTAACACAGTATTTAATCATCATGGTGAATGCGGAGTTGGTTATGCTGGATCAGGCGTTTTTACTATACACCACAATATGTTGGTAAGAAGTGAATCATTATACGGTTCCGGGGATACGTCTGGTGATGATGGTACTGAAAATCAAGATGACGGCGGCTCAACAGATTATATTTATAACAATACTATAGTGGGATGGAAGAGTGACGGTATTCAATTAGGCGGCTCATCCGCAGGTTCAAGTAATTACTACGTAAGAAATAATCTAATTGCCCATTGTGCTGCAAAGGATTATGATATAAGAACTGTAGGCTCAACAGATATAGATTATGGGTTATCTTACGGTAACGGGTCAAATTTAATAGAAACTTTGGGCAGCAATTTTGTTGTTTCGGATCCGTTATTTACCGATGAATATGAAGATGACTTTACGATAACTGAAAGTTCACCGGCAGTAGATGCTGGGGAATATGAACCGTTTGGTTTTAAGGTAATGTATTTTGGCGAAACTGTGGATATCGGTGCCTTTGAAACAGGAACTCCTACCGTAACTGGTATTGATTCAGATGAAAGTGAGGCTTTACCTAATGATTATACGTTAAGTCAAAACTATCCTAATCCGTTTAACCCTTCCACTTCAATTTCATTTAGTACTCCAAAAGCCGGAATGGTTAAGTTGCAAGTATTCAATATACTTGGTGAAGAAGTTGCTACGTTAGTAAATCAAGAATTGACTGCAGGCACACATAATATTGTATTTGACGCTTCACAATTGGTATCAGGTGTTTACATTTATAGGATTAAAGCTGATAATTTTATGGCAACTAAAAAAATGTTATTACTGAAATAAACTTATTTCTTGTCACTCCTTTGTAGGCCGGGCATTAGTGCCCGGTTTTTTATAATAACTTTTCGTTAGCTGATGTATCGAAAATGAAATGAGACACAATATGATTAAATCAATTGAAATAGTATCAATCTTCCTTATTATACTTTCTAAAAATAACTTTACATTAGATCGCAGAATGGTGTTGGGTAAATAATATGATCAAAGCTAAACTCAAACAAACAGTTATTTTATTCTTACTCATAATTACAAACATATTCTCATTGAGTGATGATTTTGATTTGACAGTAATGACTTACAACATACAACAAGGCTCCTATTATATAGCTGATGTTACCCCGGAAGAGGTTTCAAAAATTGTTTTAAAACATGATGTTGATTTGCTGGGAACTCAAGAATTACACATGGATGGAGCGGATTCTTTGGCAACATATTTACCAGACTACAATTGGTTTGGGGTTGGAAGGGATGACGGAGAAGAACAAGGTGAAACCGGGGTAATATTTTACAAAAAAGATAGATTTGAATTATTAGAAGAGAGTACCTTTTGGTTGTCTGAAACTCCTACTGTGCCGGGAAGCAAAAGTTGGAATAGTAGCGATACAAGAATGGTTACGTGGGGAAAATTTAAGCTGATCGATAGTGATGAAATTCTGTTTTTATTTAATACACATTTCGATCACAAAAGTTCATGGGCAAGAGAAGAAAGTTCAAAGCTTACTTTAGAGAAGATTAAAGAAATTGCCGGTAAAAATCATCCTGTTATAATAACAGGTGATTTTAATTTCACTTCAAGTAGCGAAGCTTATCAAATTTTGGTAGATGACTATTATAATTATCTAAAAATATATGATACTTATTACAAGGCTGTAAATGGCAACACCGGTCCGACAGGAACATATAATGGGTACAGTAATAATAATCCAACAAATAAAATTGATTTTGTTTTTGTAAATCCTTTTTTCGATGTACTAAGTAATGAAGTAATTACTGATAAAAGAGAGGACGGTGAATACATCTCTGATCATTTCCCGGTTAAATCAATATTAAAAATGAAATACCCTAATAAACCGGTAACGCCGACTTTAAAAGCTATTGCCAGTGACAATAAAGTTATGCTTACTTGGGATAATAAATCAGAATTAGAAACACTCGATACTTTTGCCGATACAACAAATGATTTTCAAGGTTATAAATTATACAAATCAAAAACACCGGATATGGCTGATGCCCTACTAATAGAAGATAAATGGGACGTCCCAATGTTAAGAATTCCATTATTTGAATGTGATTTAATTGATGACATTTCAGGTTATACCAACTACGGCATAAATGATGGTTTCGGTTATTATTTAGGCAGCAACAATGGTTTACAACATTTTTATGTTGATAATGATGTTACAAATGACGAAACATATTATTATATATTAGTAGCTCACGATCATGGAATATCGGGCAATACTAAAGGTATGGCCGACGGTATGGCGCCGTTAGAATGTAAAACTGTACTAAATACAGACGGAAGCGGTAATATTATAAATAGCACTACAAATGTTGCTATAGCCAAGCCTGTTAAATTAGACGGCAGTACGCCCCATCCCGGAATAACGTTAGGTGAAAATGAAACATTCGGCAAAGGAACATTTAACATAAATTTAATAGATCCAGATAAAGTAGTAGATGATAATTATAGAGTTGTATTTGTAGTGGATACAGTAGATTTACATGCTGAAACAAATAGTAAATATAGAAGTGAAAGGGATATCTACTATGTTAATTCGGGTTGTAAAGTTATTTCTGAAAATAGAAACGAAGTAATCTATGAAGAAAGTATTGAGAATTATACTGCGACAAATATTTTGTTTAATGAAGCGGAGAATTATTATTTTTTAAATAACCTGCAGAAAGTTGCTACAGATGAATTCGAAGGTGTTCAAATTGAATTGAGTAATTTATCTGAATATTCAAGTTGGGATTCTGTAAATAGTACATGGCTCAACGGCAATAGTGATATAGTTGTTAAACCTTCAATAAATCAATCTAAATTTTTCCCGTATGATTATGAAATAATATTCGGAGAAAATTATACAAGCAAAGTATCTACTTCAAGAGGTGTTTATGATGTTGATCATGAATTTGTTGGAAACAGGTATTTGGTATTAAACCAAACTTTTGATTTTAAGGTGGTAAACAAAACATATAATGACGAAGAACTTGATATAGTTGGCTTTGACAGTGATAACGATGAAACATTCGACATTTTAAAAGATCAGGTTTTTGTTGGTTATTCACAAACAATCGGTAATAAAACCTACTGGTCGGGAACCGTTTTTTCAATTTCATTTCAAAATGTCGGGGATAATTATCCTGAAGCCGGAGACGTTTATAAAGTAACTTTTAAAAGACCGTTTTGTGAAACAGATGAACTTACTTTTAGTGTCAATTCTAGTGTTGTTAAGGTAGAGGAATTAAAAGATAATTTGTTAAATGAGACATTTCAATTAAATCAAAATTACCCTAATCCGTTTAATCCAACTACGAATATTCCGTTTCAAGTATTTAAGGAAGGTAGGTATTCCCTAAAAATTTATAATGCGCTGGGACAGGTAGTTCAAAATATTTTCAACAAAAATTTAAGTGCCGGAAGTTATGTTGAAATCTTTGACGGTAACAATCTATCGTCGGGAGTTTATATCTATGCATTAAAAGGCGAAGGTAAGAATGTTGTACGAAAAATGATGCTGGTTAAGTAGAGAATTCTGGTCAAAAGATGGAAATAAAAAGGAAACTCTCGAATTTGTTTTGGAAGTAATAGCATGCAAAAAATTTTTACTCTTCAAATGATATTGCATAATTTGTAACAAAATAAATTTACAACCTGACAAAAAGAATTTATAAGATTGCAAAGGTTTTTTTTAACGGTGCAAAACGAATTTAATTGTCAATAATACATGCGCAAAATAAACTTAAAGGAACAGTTTCTAAAATCATTTCACACAATGGGGTTAAATAATATGAGAAAACTTCTATTCGTAAATTTCGCATTATTTTTTGTTTTAATAACATTTACAATTACTTCTGCCCAGTACGAAAAATTTTCAAATATAAAAGTAATGACATTTAATATTAGGTATGATAATCATGATGATGGCAACAATGCTTGGCCTAAAAGAAAAGATAAAGTAGTAAGCATGATAAAGTTTTATGATGTAGATTTATTGGGAACGCAAGAAGTATTAAAGCACCAAAAAGATTATTTAGATAAAAACCTTTCCGATTATAAATCATTCGGAGTAGGAAGAACAGACGGAAAAACAAAAGGTGAATACAGTGTTATATATTATAAGTACAAAAAATTTGAACTGTTGGACAGCGGCACTTTTTGGTTATCCGAAACGCCTGATGTAGTTGGATCAAAAGGCTGGGATGCGGCAATTGAAAGAATTGCAACATGGGTTAAATTAAAATCAAAAAGCAATGATAAAGAACTATTATTTGTAAATACTCATTTTGATCATAGAGGAGAATTAGCGAGAATCAACAGTGCAAAATTAATTATTAATAAAATAAAAGAAATAGCTGCGGATTTACCGGTAATTCTATGCGGAGATTTTAATATTACAAAAGAAACGGGAGCTTATAAATCAATAACAGAAAATTCGGCTTACAAATTATACGATGCCAACTTTATTACTGCAAACCCGCATCACGGTCCCAATTTTTCATTTTGCGGGTTTGATAACGATCCGAAAAACAAAAAAAAAATAGATTTCATATTTGTGAATAATAAAATAAACGTAATTAAACATGCTGTTCTTTCCGATAAGTTTGATGATGGTTATCCTTCTGATCATTTCCCTGTATTAAGCGAAGTAAATTTTAAGGATTAGTACCAACTAATGAAACAATACTCTAGAAAATTATATGGCCACAAGAATAGTTTTTTTATGAAATCGGGAGTATTGTTTAGCGGAGTTATGTTAGCTCCGAAACCGTCTTCTTGCCGGCAGGCAGGGCCGCCGTAACGAATGCGAAGGCGGATTAAAGAGTTTATTCCTAATGAAGAAAGAATTAGGATGGATGTTTGAAAATTCTTCTTTATACGACGGTTACTTAAAAAACATCAATGGCAAACCGGATACATTTGTAATCACCGGAGGTATTCGTGCATGAATCATTTCATAAAGATGATTAGGAAAACTTTACCGGAAGATGGTTTGCCTGGACAAATACTTTATTCGGTGAATTGATTTTAAAATTAGATAGAGAAAAGAAGAACTTGCTTGCTGAGATTTAGTTACAACATTCCAAACCTTTCATTTCCATGAGTATTTAACTTTTTATCTTCCAATTAATTACTTGACAAACAATACGCCCGTTAATAAATTAGTTAACCGTTTAACTGAGATATCATGAAATCCACTATAAAAGATGTTGCCCGTAAAGCAGGTGTTTCCATTGCAACGGTTTCCCTGGTCATCCATAATAACGACCGTATTTCATCCGATACAAGAAAGAAGGTAAACAAAGCTATAAAGGAACTGGAATATTATCCATCGAGATCGGCAAGGGATTTGGTTTCGAAAAAAACAGGCAACATAGGTTTCGTTTTGACAGGCGATCACTTCTTACGTACAGAACCTTTTTATACGAGAATTTTTTTGGGAACTGAATTTGAAGCAAGGGACGGTGAATATTATATCTTACTGACGACAGTAAAATCGGATTTCAATGAAGATGACTTGTTGCCTAGATTTGTATTAGATAGAAGTGTAGACGGTATTATTATTGCTGGAAAAGTACCGGAAAAATTAATAAAGCAGCTTTCTCAAAATCGTATCCCTCTGGTTTTTGTTGATTACATATCCGGTAAGAAAAATTATCCTGCAGTATTAATCGACAATATCCAAGGAGGAACTGCCGCAACCGAGCATTTACTCGATCTGGGGCACAGGAATGTAGCATTTATCGGCGGAGATATTGAGCATCCAAGCATAAATGAAAGACTAACGGGATACAAAAAAGCCTTAGAGAATAAGGGGATTTCCCCAAGCAAGAAATTCATATCTGTTTCTTCGCCTTATCCCGATAGACACAACGGTTACAAAAGTGCAAAGAAAATATTCGATAATAATAAGGATGTTACTGCTGTTTTTGCCTGTAACGATGCAATGGCAATAGGGGCTATGCATTACTTAAAAGAAAACGGTTATGAAATACCAGGCGACGTTTCAATAATCGGTTTTGACGATGTTGAAGCCAACCTTCTCCTCGATCCCCCATTAACTACTATGAGAGTCCCTAAGATAGAACTTGGTATTGAAGCGATGAGACTTATGATTGAAATACTCCATAGCAAAAAGATAGACTTTAAAAAAATTATTGTACCGGTGGAACTTATAATCAGAAAGTCTACGGCTGAATTAAGGTAAAATGCCGATTATCGTTGCTAGTTCTACTTACCTGCAGAATGTATTTTATTTTTCCATATACCTTGCAAAATTTTTATTAGCATTTTAGGACGCGGTTTTATTTATGCTGTTTCTCCAAATAGATATTAGTTATTAAACCCTCAAAAGCCGTTAATTATTACAAACGGATTTCAAAGTCATATGTGTTTGTCTAAATTTCGCTAAAACGTTTAACGGAATATTTTAAATATAAAAGCTCTAAATCTACTATTATTATTGAATATTTGTATCTTGACAAATATAGAAAACATAATTATATTGGTTTTCAGTTAAACGTTTAACTGAAAATTTATGAAACCAACTATAAAAGATGTAGCACAAAAGGCCGGAGTATCAATAGCAACAGTGTCATTGGTTATTCATAATAACGACCGTATTTCATCCGATACAAAGAAAAAGGTAAACAAAGCAATAAAGGAATTAAACTATTATCCTTCGAGATCCGCAAGAGATTTGGTTTCGAAGAAGACCGGGAATATAGGTTTTATTTTAACCGACGATCACTTCTTACGCACAGAACCTTTTTATACGAGGATTTTTTTAGGAACAGAATTCGAAGCGAGGGACGGGAAATATTATATTTTATTAACAACCGTAAAATCGGATTTCAATGAGAATGCTCCGCTGCCGAGATTTGTATTAGACAGAAGTGTTGACGGAATTATAATTGCAGGCAAAGTGCCGGAAATATTAATAGAAAAACTGGCGGCATACAAACTCCCTATGGTTTTTGTCGATTATACTTCTCCTATTGACAATTATCCTGTTGTGTTAATCGACAATATTCAGGGCGGACTGCTGGCCACGGAACATTTAATAAATTACGGGCATAAAAATATAGCATTCATCGGCGGTGATATTAACCATCCCAGCATTAACGAAAGATTGACAGGCTATAAACAGGCCCTGGCAAAAAATAATATCCCTGAAAATAAAAAAATCATTCAAACCTTTGCCCCGTATCCCGATAGGCAAAACGGTTACGACTCTGCAAAGAAAATATTTACTAACAATAAAAGTGTAACAGCAGTATTTGCCTGTAACGATGCGATGGCAATAGGAGTTATGCATTATTTAAAGGATAACGGTTTAAGGATACCTGATGATATATCCTTGGTGGGTTTTGATGATGTTGAAGCGGATCTACTGCTCGATCCTCCTTTAACTACTGTTAGGGTTCCCAAAATTGAACTTGGGGCAGAAGCCCTTAGGTTTATGGTTGCACTGCTAAAAAATGAAGACACAAATGCAAAGAAAATACTTGTTCCTGTTGAACTTATAATTCGTAAATCAACTGAAAACATAAAAACATAAGAAATGATAGCCGCAATATTTAGAGAGCCTGGAAAAATTTTTATTGAAGAATCCCCGCTTCGTAAGTTGAGAAGCAGCGAAGTTCTTGTAAGTGTAAACTATTGCGGGGTATGCGGAACGGATAAGCATATATATGAAGGAAATGGAACCTCCAAAATCCCCGTAATATTGGGACATGAGTTTTCGGGTGTTGTGTTTGATAAAGCTGAAGATGTTCCCTCAAATATTCAAATAGGTGACCCGGTAACAATTGATCCCAATATTCACTGTGGTTATTGTAAATACTGCAGGGAAGGCAAAATCAATTTTTGTGAAAACCATAGAGCAATTGGCGTCACGGAAGACGGCGGGTTTGCCGAATATGTCGTTGTACCTGCTGCTCAAGTTTATACCCTGCCGAAAGATTTTGATCTTTCATTAGCTGCTTTTGCAGAACCTTTATCGTGCTGCTTGCGGGGAATTGAACATGCAAAAATTAAACACGGCGATTCGGTTGTTATTATAGGAGGAGGCAGCATTGGGTTACTAATGGTACAGCTTGCAAACATGTCGGGAGCTGCTGATGTTGTTTTAATTGAACCGCTAGAAAATAAACAGGAATTGGGTCTTGAGTTAGGCGCAGACATTTCTTTAAGTCCGGATGAGAAGGATATACAAAAAATTATTTCCGAATATACAAACGGCGGTGCTGATGTTGTAATAGAATGTGCCGGGAAAAAAGAAACTGTTGAATTGTCGGTAGGTCTGGTTGCCAAAGGCGGTAAAGTAATAATCTTTGGGTTATCGCCTAAAGGTGAAAAATTAAATATTGATCTCCAGTACCTGTTCAGGAATGAAATTTCAATATACAATTCTTATTTAAATCCTTTCACTTTTGCTTCAGCGGTAGAGCTTCTTGTTTCAAAAAGGATAAAAGTAGAAAAGCTAATTACCGAACAAATTGTTTTAGAAAATATTAATAAAATATTTAACTCAAACGGTAATTCTCAAAATATAAAGTGCCAAGTAATAACTAAAAAGAAGGAGGAACTATGCTAAGATTCTTTAATCTTTTAAAATGGGGAGGCGGATTATTTATAATTCTTTTTGTCTCCTGCTATTTAAATTTATATGCTCAAAGCGGCATAAACGACGTCGGCAGTTTTGAACAGGAATTGCCGTCGTATTGGACCAAAAGCTCGGAACCAAGCGGAGCGACATTAAGTTGGGCAACGGATCAATACATATCGATGGGCAGAAGTTTAAAGATAGAAAAATCGTCAACAAGCGAAGCAGCAATGTGGGAATCTGAGAATATGGTAGACCTATGGTCTGAAAGACATTTCAAAGATGTAGATATTAAACTTGGAATGATGTATAAGACCGAAGGAGTTAATACCAACCCGGCAAGTGATGATGAGAAATGGTATGTAAGTTATAAGTTTTATAAGGAAGACGGCAGTGCGATAGGAGAGAAACGCTTTGAACTGGATCAAAGTGTATCAAGCAGCAGCGGTTGGATAGAAGACACAAGCTCTGTAGGCGAAGTAATCTTACCTGAAGATTCGTATACAACGATAATCAGTTTTGTAGGCGGTAAAGATGCCACTGGTACGGTATGGACAGATAATTATATATTGATAGGCAGATCGGGCGGCTGGGCAGGCCAGGATTGGAATACACATTTGGGAGTCCCTACGGGATGGTTTTACTGGTTACCGCCCAACGGAGGTAATGACGGACAGTTAAGTGACGGATATGAAAACACGATACTGACCGATGAAGACTCATATTATGGTAATTACTCGTTGAAGTTCGATATGCTGGAAGGTACTCATGACGGTTTTGTAAGTACTGTAAGATATGCACTAAGCGGTGAAGAGTCCCTTGGAAAAGGTATTACCAATGATATAACGACGTTAAGCGATGTAGAAGTAGGAGATGTACTTAGGATAAGCGTATGGCTAAAGGGATCGAACTTAAAACCGGATTCGGCATCATCGGTAGGAGATCAATGGAGTTTATCGATCACGCCTATCTTTCATAATACTGTAGGTAACAATGAAGGGTGGGGCGAAATATGGTCGAGCGATA
>JASFMY010000007.1:0-102565 GCA_050117315.1 Ignavibacteria bacterium | reverse complement strand
CCTTTTTCTACCATAATTAAACGGCTATAGCCGAATGATTTGTTTAATTCTATTTGAATAACTTATTGAAAATGTTCCTTGAAGCAACATGTCTATAAATAACTATTAAAAATTCCCATTGGAGCGACACATAATGATGAAACTACGACTAATTGTATTAAGTTGACGCTTATGCGATTTATCGGGAGGAGGCGGGAGGATTTAGGTGAGTTCTAAATAAAAACTAAATCCCAAAACCTATTTGGCTTGTGTATATTCAATAATTCTGTCAACCTTTTTCAGGACGCTTCACTAGTATGTTGTGTAACTAAAATACAGACCAATCAAAATTGGATTCTTAGTACGTGAAGGTATAGTTGAAGACTTGATTAAAGCTTCTGGTATTAATACGTTACTTTGGGGAGGTATTTATAATCCATTAATTCCAGTTTCATTTACGAATAAGAATTTTGCAAATCAGCTTTTAAACCTTTTTGCAGTTGATGTACTCTTTCCCGTTGCTCAATCTCCAGAGATTGATGAGGTTATACGTGAAAATCCGTTTCTAAAAGATCCAGGACATTATGCTGAAAATATCTTCTACGACGATTGGCATACTAAAAAGAAAATACTTGGTTATTTAGATTCGTTAAACATAGTGAATTACTATTGGGAAAAAGAATTTAAGAATAAACCAAAAGAAGAAAATAGTAACTGCATTTTAGTGAACTACGATACCTCAGATGATTGTAATAATCTATTTTCTCTCCGATTTGGATATTTTCCCTCTGACTTAGAACTGAAAGATGATTTTCAAGATGCATTTGTAAAAGGATTGAGGTCTCAAGTAATAAATATCGGTAAAAATGAAACAATTATAAGTAATTTATCGAATGGAATATCTCCTATAATCGCAACGAGTTTAAGATTATCAGGATACGGTGGAACTTGGAGAGGAGATGGTCTCTATGTTGGTGATGTGAATAATTTTAATGATCTATTACAGTTTTGGAATTTACGTGCTGCTGGTCTCAGTATAGAGTTTCTACCGAATAAACAGGCACAAAGATACTATCAATTTATTAATTCCTATTTAAAATCTTTAGATAACAAACCGAATTCGAATCCAAACATTGATGACTGGATAACTGTCTTTTATTCTCAGGGCGACCATAAACAAATTCACGAATTATTAAATGGATATAGTGTTAAAAGGCGTTTTGTTTTTTCACATTGTGATAAGGTTAATTGGAATGGATTAAATATAAAACCCGCTAATCAATATTTTGATTGGCAGAATACAATGGCAAATATTGAGAAGAATTATGGAAGATATAGCGTCTCAATGTCATTGCCTGAAAAGAAATTTATTAACGCCGAGGAAAATAGAAGAGATCGGAATGTTGGTTTTCAGCAGATCGGCATTTCAATACAGACCTTTGGAGATTTCGAATATCCGAGGCACTCACTTAACCCACCATTCATACGAGCATTAAATGAATTCTATAGTAGGGAAATTCAATTTGATCCATGGAAGATACGCTCAGAACGTGAAGGCATAGGGGTATTAATAAAGTGCAGTACTGAAACATTGACGTTGTATCCAATTCCTCATAATAAAATGATAGAAAAAATTTTTGAGCTTGCTGGATACAAAACGAAAATGAGTCAGGCTGGATTATTAACTGAACAGATTATTCAAGGAATGAAGGAAGATTATCCAATAGAATCATGCAGAGTCTTTAAAATAACAGGGGTAAGAAAATTAATTGCGTCTCAAAGCACCGAGAAAGGAAAAAGTATCAAATGGAGTGACGCCACAAAAATAATTTGGGAGCATAACTTCAGTAAATTTCAGAGTCTCTACATTGAATCAAGGGATAGAAAAAAATTAGGGACCAAAGAGGTTTTTAATTTCTTGATAAAGAAAAAAATATTTGCCCCAAAGCTAAATTTATTACCCAGCCTTTTTCGTAAAAGAAAAGAATTTAAATGTAGAAAATGTGGATTAAAAGAAAAGATACTGCTTAACAAATTCACATCAAAGTGGGAGTGTCCATTTTGTGGATTCGAACATTTTATGCCAAGTTATATCGCTGAAGAATTCCAAGGGCAAGCAAATAAATATTGGAGATTCGTTAGAAGTGGATTATTTTCGAAAGATAATAATCAAGAAGGCGCAATTCCAGTTATCCTCAGCCTTCTTACTTTTGCTAGAATCTTTGATAGTTACAAATTAGTGTATTCAACATCTTTGGTACTAAGAAACTCATGTAGGTGTGAAATAGACTTTTGTATACTCCAGTATGAAAGTAGAGATAAAATTCAACTCGGCATTGCAGAATGTAAAAGTGAAGGTCAAAAAATTAACCAGCAGGATATCGACAATTTAAAAAGTATTCAAGATAGTATCGAAAGAATCGGCATTGATTGTTATATTATCCTTTCTAAAACTGCCAATAATTATGATTCAGATGAAATAGAACTTTTCAGATCATTACAGCATGAGAATCGGAATCTTATCATTTTAAGCAATAAAGAACTTGAGTCCTATCATCCGTATTGGGAATTGGATGAATCAGAAAATCTGCCGGAAAAGTATGCTTTGAATATGGTAGGTATGCAAAGGAATTCTGAATACTTGTATCTCAGAATAAACGGTTGATTTTGCTATACAAAAGCAGGTAATATATTTCATAAATCAGGTTCTATTCAAAATTTCCAAAATGCTGGGGTCAAAATTTACTCCATTTAGCTCTAAAATTATTCCTTCCAGCTAAAAAATTATTCCCTCCGGCCACTTAACTATCTCATCCGGCGATCTGATTATTCCATCCGGCCACTTAATTATCTCATCCGGCGATCTGATTATTCCATCCAGCCACTTAATTATCTCATCCGGCGATCTGATTATTCCATCCAGCCACTTAATTATCTCATCCGGCGATCTGATTATTCCATCCGGCCACTTAATTATCTCATCCGGCGATCTGATTATTCCATCCGGCCGTAAAATTATTTCATCCAATCACCCAATCAAGTATCAAGCTCCTTCCATAAAAAGACTTGAATTTGCTTTTTGCAGGAGTTTTAGTGATAAGATTATGCCCTGATGTTTAGGAGCTATGTAATAATTCTCTTTTGGAGAAAATATTTCGATTTGTCTTTGCTGCTTTCTTATTTCGAATAAGAAACAGCTTTTAATAATTATTTAATATAAAAGAATACTGAATTAACATATTGATAATATTGTTATCATTATTATTTAATGTCAATCACCATTTTTTTCAAATCAATTAAAAGGAGATTTATAATGAAAAAACTATTAGGAGGCTTTTTAGTTTCTTTAGCAGTAATTGTATTTGTTTTTGCAGAGGGCGTTTCAAATGATCCCATTACGCACCAAAGCGGCAATTATTACTATGCACAAGGGTATATATTGGAACTTGATAGGTATAATTGCGATGTTTATCTTTATTACACTGCCGACAGAATTGAGGTAAATTGCGGTGACCATCAAGCAACTTATTATAATAAAAGCAGTCTAAGTTTTCATTTTGACACAAAAGATCCGAATCAAAAAGTAGAAATTAAAGTATACTATACGGCTAATCCTCAACCATCAACAGTTGGAACCTGGAACATTGAATTAAAATAGTTTCCGGCGTTATATTGCGGCAGCCGGTAAATGTTATCAGTTGCATTGAGGAATGCAAAGAATTTTTGAGTGCCGTACTGAAGGCGGCACTCACACAAATGTATATAAACAATCAAAACTCAGTTTCGAACCCAAAATAAATTCTACGAGGCAACTGCGGCCCGTAAACGTATGCAGGATCCCTGTCGGCTCCAATTCCCAAATCTTCCTGGTACGAATCAAATATATTTTTGATACCTAGATTAATTTTTCCCCCGAAATAATCAAACGCAGGCACTTTATATGAAAAGCCGAGATCAAATTCGAAGAAAGTCTCATCCGGTTCAAGTATCTGCTCAATAGATTCGTTTGGAACTACCATTTTACCCGTGTATCTCACAGAAGAAAATACATTTACTCTTTCGTCCGGATCGTATGATACTCTCAAAAAACCATACTCGTCGGGGGTTCTAATAAATTTATCGGTAAACTGCCCATCGAAGATTTCCTGCTCAGAATCAAACTTACTGCTTTTGTATGTAAAACCGGCTCTAACTTCAAGTTTCTGAATGGGTCTAATTCCCATATCAATTTCAAAGCCTTTAACCTCTGCACCGTCTGTATTTATTCTCTCCCAAATGGAAAGCCCTTCCGCCGTTTCCGTTAAAGGCTGCGTAGAGAATGCATCATCCAGATACATGTAAAAACCTGTTAATCCGAAAATAACCGCAACATCATCCCAAAAACCTTGATATTCTATTCCGCCGGAAATAGACTTGCTGCTTTCTTCTTTTAAGCCGGAACTGTTACGGACAACTCTTTGATCACCGCCGAGAGCTTCAATATGCAAATCTTCATCAAATGTTTGAGGCGCTTTGAATCCGGTTGTTAAAGATGCTCTTAAATCGAGTCCCTTAATAACTTCATATTTAAGATTCACTCTCGGGCTGATAACCGGGTCGTCCAGTTTAGAATGTTTGTCCAGCCTTGCACCTAAAATAATATTTAGGTGATTATCCATAAAAGAAATATCATCCTGAATGTACGCGCCAAAATTTGTATTTGTTTCGTCAATATGATAACGCTCATCTTTAACAGAGTTATCTTCCAGATCGTCGGCATAATATTCAACCCCTGCGGTGAATTTTTGATTACCTATAATGAGGTTTGTTCTTCCGCCAAAACTTTGAGTAAAACTTTCAGCAAAACCGTAAAAATCCAATGCTGCCAATCTTTCAGTTTCCGATATCACACCATCTCCGTCGTCGTCTACCAGGCCGCCGTAATACGATTTTCTATCCACTTTGCTGAATGAATAAAATACGCTGTAGTCAAAAGTATTCTCAAAAGAATGCTCCCACTTTACTTTACCGCCCCAGCGAAGATGGTCCAGCCATTCGGCAATGTCCGCTTCGTGCTGCGGTAAATCGAAATCGTTTCCGCCGCGTCTATCTTCATGTATCCTATGTACATTAATATTTAACTGGTTATTAACCTCGGGTTTGAAGAACCAATTAAACCCAACAGTTTCATCTGTTAAAACTCCTATCTCGGAAAAGCCGTCACCGTTCCTATCATAATCGGATCTGTTTCTAGCCGAGCCGTAAATAAAGGCTCCGGTTTTGCCGTTATCGGACACTAACTCAGACATTACCCCAAGCTTATTTTCTAAGTTGCCTTCTAACGACTGCCCCTGGTAATTAATTTTTGTTCTATTCAACTGCGGCCTTTTAGATATTATATTAATGGTACCTGCAATAGCTCCGCCGCCGTACAAAGCAGAACCGCCGCCCTTTACAACTTCAAGCTGACCGATCATTTCCTGGGGAAACTGTTCAAGCGCATATACCCCGGCTAACGAGCTAACCACGGGATCACCGTCAATCAATACTTGAGAATATTTCCCGTCAAAACCCAATATTCTTACTTGTGTAAAGTTACAATTCTGACAATTGTTCTCTATCCTTACTCCGGTCTGTAAACCGAGCGCTTCTGCAAGATTTGACGATTTTGTCTGTTCTATTAATTTCCTGGGTATCACTTCGGTTTTTACAGGCGATTCTTCATATAAATATTGAGTTGCCGTTCCGGTTACAACTATAGTACCTGTTTCATAAAATGCAGGCCTTAAAATGAAGTCCACTTCAGTTGTTTCGTCTGTATTCACTTCAATACTTTTAGTGACAGATTCATAACCTACCATTGAAGCGATAATTCTGTATTGTCCTATCGGAATATTTTTCATATTGAATTCACCGTTTTCATCAGTAGCAGAACCTAAAGCTGTATTCTGTAAAAATACATTTACACCTATCAGACCCTCTCCATTTGAGTCTTTAATTTTCCCTTTAATTTCCCCGAATGTAGCGGAGGATTCTTTTTTCGATTCCAGGGCAGCATCCGTTCTCCCTGTAAGTAAAACAAATAATATTATCAAGAACGTATTTAAGTATTTCATATTTTCTCCTTATTCAGAATTTTGGCTATATAAAACCATTCCATAGGTTTTATTAGCAACCGGTATTCAGTAAATTATTTTAATTTTCTTTTTAATATATATAAGGACCGGCAACGGCCTATATTAAGATTTCATTATCATCTATTGTAAAAAATAATGCTTAGGTAAGCTTTTTAATAAACATGATATTGAATCGTTACATTTACGCTAAAATTTATTTCATGCAGATTGTTATTATTAAACCTCTCTAAATATTGTGAAAAATTATTCATAGGAATAAAATTTATTCCCCCCATATATGAAATTGCGACCTTATCTTACGCAGTTAAAACTGTAAAGAAAATAGACATACCAGATAGAATTGCTTTGTCATTGAATCACCTTAAATTTGTTTTTGTTCCACTGTAACGGAAATTATTGTACTTAATAACTTGGAACCTGTAAACATGCTAACCTGTAACCAACAAATAAATTTGCGCAGTAAAAAAGCAAACAATAACTCCGAGCACAACAGGCAGAATAGTTGAAACAATCGTCCACTTCCAGCTCCCGGTTTCTTTGTAAATTGTATAGATAGTTGTTGAGCACGGATTATGCAGCAGGCTGAACAACATTAAATTTATCCCGGTCAATAAAGTCCAGCCGCCGGATTGTAATATAGCCGCCGTATCACCGATTGAATCAAGCTCGAACATTACACCTGCGCCTTCGCCTACCCCGGTTAAGCCTGCGCTCATTACCGTAAGCATTAATATTGTTGGAATAACAATTTCATTTGCCGGAATTGCAATGATGTATGCAAGAATAATTACTCCGTTAAGACCAAGAAGCAATCCTAAAGGATTTGTAAAATTTATAAAATGTTCGGCAAGAGTAATATCATTTATTGTAACATTACCAACAAGCCAGATAACCACCCCGGCAGGTACTGCAAAAACTACTGCCCGCCAAAGAACAAAAATTGTTCTGTCGATAAGAGAAGTATAAAGCGTCTGCAAAATTCTCGGAGGACGGTACGGGGGCAGCTCTAAACTGAATGTTGAAGCTTCCCCTTTCAAAACTGTCTTAGACAGTCCCCACGAAACAACAAGACTGAATAAAATTCCGAGTACAGCAACGAACACAACAGCTCCTGCTGAAACTAATCCCGCTAAATGAGCAGAAACAGTAGAGCCGATAAAAATTGTTGCGATGATTATTTGTGTGGGCCATCTTCCGTTGCACATAGCGAAATTATTTGTAATAATCGCAATTAACCTTTCACGCGGCGAGTCGATTATACGTGCTGCAATAACGCCTGCCGCATTACAGCCGAACCCCATACTCATTGTTAAAGCCTGTTTACCGTGGGCTCCTGCTCTTTTGAATAAGTTGTCCATGTTGAATGCAACTCTAGGCAGGTAACCAAAATCTTCAAGCAAAGTAAATATCGGGAAAAAGATAGCCATGGGCGGAAGCATTACGCTTATAACCCATGCCATTGCAAGATATGCGCCGTCTATTAATAAACCGTCAAGCCACCAGACCATTCCTACCGAAGCTGCAAGGTCTTTTAACCACGGGTGAATTGTATCAAGCAGCAATGAAGCAATCATTCCCGAAGGAACATTTGCGCCTTCAATAGTTACCCAGAAAACAACGGCAAGCAGAACAAACATTAACGGCAGTCCGAGCCACCTGCTTGTAACAATTTTATCAATCTTTCTTTCAAGGTTAAATGCTGCCGTCTTCCCTTTTTTTACAATTGCACGGGAAGCTATTTTTTCCGCATCCTCATATATAGATTCGATTAAATGGTCGTGAAAATTCTCACCGACTTTTAATCTCAATATATTTGATTCTGCAATCAATGCTTCTTTATTTTTTATATTATCCATCACGTTACCTCGCTGGTTTCAGCATCTTTAATACCGGCAAGTTCAATTTTATTTAATTGTTCAAGTTCATTATTCCTAATTGCATTTATAATTCTCTGATCCCCTTCAAGCAGTCTCATTGCAACCCATCTTGAGTTCGGCAGTTCCGGGTAAATCTCTTCAACTTTTTTCGTTAACTCCTCAATTGATTTTTTGATCGCTTTAGATTCGTTCGACAACCTGTGCGGTCTGCAGACATATTCACCTGAAGCTACTTCTTTTATTTTTGCAAGAAGATCATTCATACCTTCGCCCTGTCTTGCGGCAGCAGGCACAACTGGAATCCCGAGCTCCCTTTCCAAGCTTCTTACATCAATTTCAATTTCATGGCGTCTTGCTTCGTCCATTAAATTAAGGCACAGTACGGCACGGTCGGTTATTTCCAGAACCTGTAAAACGAGATTTAAATTTCTTTCAAGCCTGGATGCGTCAACCACAATTACGGTCACGTCGGGCTGCCCGAATAAAATAAAATCCCGTGCAATTTCTTCATCCGTACTTGTTGAAAGAAGAGAATATGTTCCGGGCAAATCTATAATTTTATACTTGCTGTTATTGTACTCAAATCCGCCTTCTGCGCGGGTGAC
The DNA here is from genome assembly GCA_050117315.1 of Ignavibacteria bacterium. Classification (GTDB taxonomy): domain Bacteria; phylum Bacteroidota; class Ignavibacteria; order Ignavibacteriales; family Melioribacteraceae; genus JANQIV01. The sequence goes on along the minus strand of JASFMY010000007.1, from coordinate 93,988 downwards.
TGTTTTACCTGGCCAGTTTCCCGTGTGCTGTCTCAGTCCGGTCAGGTAATTAAAGACCGTACTTTTACCCGTGTTCGGGTTACCCGCCAGGGCTATGACGTAATCAAAATTCTCCATGCTTACGCCAAGCTTTTTTAAGTTGGCTAAATTATGTACGGGACAGTTGGCACATTCTTGATTAGTATTCATTATTTATTTCTCCTAAAAAACTTTTCACTTTTGAAAATGATAAGCAAGTCATGTTGTCCGCCGTGGCGGATTGTCGAAACATGTTTGCCAACTCTACAAAACAGACTTCGACAGACTCAGTCTTACTATCATAATTCTTTACTTCTTTCTGTCATTCCCACGAAAGTGGGAATCCAGTAAATATTCCCGCTAATCCACTGCGGTGAAGTTCGGGAATGACATTATTAAATTTTATCACTCACTCTTTATAAAAATTTGATCTGTTTGATTTCTTCTTAAAGCAACTATTGCTCCCCTAACAAGATACGCTACCGGGTCACTACCTATACTGAAAAGTTCCGCAATGACATTGGAACCGGGTACAATTCCCAAATCCATCAAACGCCTTCTCTGTCTTCCCCGCACTGCTTTTGAAATGCCCGCAATAACTCCTTCTTCTCCCTGCTTTAACGACGACAAAGATTTAAAGTCGCTTTGAATTTCTTCTTCCTCTTCAATTTTTGTAACTGTAATGTTGTTCGCAATTATGGGAGCAAGTATACACTCTTCACCTTCGGCTATTATTTTTACCCGTCTGTTATTGGATTCAACCAGTTGAATCTGCTGACCTCTGTGCAGGTTAAGTGCAACAATCTGCGAATAAATTGCATCCGGTTCATCTTCAATGTGAGTGATAACCGCAAACTCCCCGCCAGCAAGTGAAGTTAACGGGACACCGGATTTATCAATTATACTTCCATCTGCATTAGGAATCGGGTCGCCGTGCGGATCGTAAAACGGGTTGCCAAGCTGTGCAGCCAGTTCATCTGCTTCTTTCGGGCTTAAGTCGTGCTCTTTGTCTTCAGCATAATGGTGCCATTTCTCTTCGCTGATGCTCGTGTGATCTGCAAGGTACTTTTCCCAAAGCCTGTGAACGCGGATTACTTTCAGCGCATAAGATTTACCATCCGGTGTTAACTTAACAAACTCCAGCCCAGAAATTATCAATCCCATCTTTTCAAGGTTTGACAGCAGGTCGGCAGAGGCATCATTTGAAATGGAAAGATTACCGCCGACACTATCTATCGTGCATTTTATACCTTTGTACTCGCAATCATAAATGTGTTTTAATGCATCTTCAATTTGTACTTTTTTCTTATCACGTTTGCCTTTGCTCCATTTATCGAAAAATCCTTTTTGCGGGTATATTAAATAGACAAGGACGGCTACTACTAAAAAACCTATCACAATTCCTAGTAATGGACTCATCTTTTTTCCTTATTTATACTTCTTAAAATTCATTCTGTCAGACTCTTTGTCATTCCCACCCACCATGCCGGCAAGGCAGGCGAAAGTGGGAATCCAATTAGGTAAAATCCTCAGATAAATCTCGCCAGCCTGGATTCACTTTTTCTATCAATTCTATCTTCCATTCTCTATTCCATTTTTTCAATCTTTTTTCTCTTTGGATTGCCGAATTAATATCATTACATGTCTCATAATAGACCAATTTATGAACAGAATATTTCTTAGTGAACCCTTCTACCAAATTGTTTTTATGTTCATATATTCTTCGTGGTTAAATCATTTGTAACACCTATGTAAAGTGTTCCGTTCTTTTGACTAGCTAACATATAAACATAATATTGTTTCATATTTTATGGATTCCCTTAGTTTCTAAAAGGGATCTGTTATTCTGCTTACTGGATTCCCGATTAAAACACTCGGGAATGACATTCATAATTTTCTACTGCTCTTTGTCATTCCCGCATGTCTCTAGCGGGAATCTATTTTTCTGAGATTCCCGGATCCCCGATTAAAGCATTCGGGAATGACAGCATCGGTGTACCTTATATTTTCGTTACAAATACGTTTTCAGACAATTTTTCGCTTACAGTAATATTCATTCCGCCACTTTCAATAATTAGAGAATTATCAAAATTCAATTTCTCTACTACCTTAATTTTTTTATTCAGGGTGAGACTCAGCTTTGTTAAATACTTTATAAGGTCTTCGTCTTTGTCGTGAACTTTTGATATTCGATATTCCTTCCCGCTAATAGCTTTGCTTAACGGGATCATTTCCGGCGACTTTGGTAAATCCCCGTTCTTCTTCGGGATTGGACTTCCGTGCGGATCAAATTCCGGAAACTCCAAAAGTTCGTCAATTTTGTCTATTAAAAACTCGGAAGTATTGTGCTCAAGGTTTTCCGCTTCTTTATGAACCTCGCTCCAGGAAAGGTCAAGCACTTTAATTAGAAACAGCTCCCAAAGCCTGTGCCGCCTTAAAATATTGAGTGCAACTTTTTCACCTTTGGCAGTAAGCTTTAAGCCCTTGTAAGGGGCATAAGTAATAAAACCCTTTGCGGCAAGTTTTTTTGCCATGTCGCTTGTTGCAGCATTGGAAACATCCAGGTCGGCGGCAATATCCGCAGTTGACACGGTGTTACCGTGTTCATTCTGGAATTTGTAAACACTCTTTAAGTAATCTTCTTTTGAAATACTCGGCATTATTAGACTCAATATTTTTAATATTACTGAATACAGAGTCCTACGGAGCTTTAGCGTAGTAGGACACTGCACGTTTAACTCTCAATTATTTTATTAACCAAATTTTCTGAATCCTCCGAAACCTTGGTGAAGGAGGATTAGATATACTTGGCATCTTAACTTAATCAACTTTTATATCAAAGTTAAGGATACTTAAGTTAATTGTCAAGGGGTATTATTTACTTTTGCGAACGACAAAAATATTAAACAGAATAAAGAATGTATTGGAAATTAACGGTAAGAAAAGATATAACGCTTTATTATGTCATACTTATTCTCCAAAAGGGCAACACTTGTCTTTGTGCTTCAAATTTGTTATTTATTCCCTTGTTTTCCATTTGTTCTTCTCAAATATGAATTGAGACTCACGTCTATCATATTCTTTTTTAACAGAAACATTTTCAGTACTTTATTTTTTAATTCTTCGTGTGTCATTTTTGCAGCTATGGTTTAAATCCTTCCAGTTCGATATTCTTAATGACTTTATAATGTTTAGTATTTCCCGTTAATAGTTTCAAACCACTGGAAATTACTGTGGAAGCAATTAACGCATCCGCCAGAACCAGCGAATTGCTCAAATAATGTTGTTCCACCAAAAACATTGCTTTTGCTGAAATGTCTTCGTTTATAAAGAGAATTTTAACATTCCATTTCCGTAAAGCGCTTCTTAAAGTTGTTAGCTCATGTTTATTCCTCATTCCCTGAACTAATTCCATGTAAGTAACAACAGAAATGAAGAACCCGTTTAGTTTTTCAATAGCTTTTTTTGCTTTGTTGTTCCCCCTCAAATACCAGGTCAATACATCCGTGTCAATCATTAACATTATATCTTTCCTTTCTCAGTTCACGGACGTAAGAATCAACATCTTTCAAATCATCCCGGTCTTTCCACATGCCGAATAATTCTTCGGAATTGTTATTATTTTTTTCGGTTTTATCGAAAGGAACCAATTTGGCAAAAGGTTTACCGCGGTATGTTATTATAACTTCCTCGCCTCGAGAAACAGAGTCAAGCAGTTCTTTTGTATGAAATCTTAGTTCTTTAGCTGTTGAATACATTGCAAATCCTTTTGGTTAGTTTACACTTTTTAATATAAACTACAAAGCAACAAAAACAATGTGAATTTTAAGATTAAGGTAATGTTTGTAATTTGAGTCCAGAATCTCTCAAGAATAGGTCCCGGCCTAAAAGATTATCGGGAATGACTGAAGACATTGCAATTTTAATTTTTCTCAATTAGTTATAACTAAAAGAATTTGTTATTTTGTGATCTTAATTTTTTCGTGATACTGTTTTGAAAGGAATTTTATATGTCTGGAATTACAAAAGAACAAGTAATAAGCGCGTTAAGCAAAGTTGACGACCCCGATTTACACAAAGATTTAGTTACGTTAAAAATGGTAAAGGATGTTACAGTTGACGGAAAAAATATTTCTGCAACAATTGAGTTAACAACCCCCGCCTGCCCGTTAAAAGATAAAATTGAAGAAGACTGCATTGAAGCGATAAAAAATGAAATCCCATCGGTTGCTCATGTTGAAATAAATATGACAGCAAGTGTACCTGGACATCTGGATGACAAAAAAGAAGCGATACTGCCCGGCGTAAAAAATACTATTGCCGTAGCAAGCGGCAAAGGCGGTGTAGGCAAAAGTACTGTTGCAGTTAACCTAGCCGTTGCCCTTTCAAAGCTAGGCGCTAAGGTTGGTTTAATTGACGCTGATATTTACGGCCCGAGTATCCCTTTGATGCTGGGTATAAATGAAAAACCGAAAATTTACCAGGATGCCAAAACTCAAAAAATGATTCCGCTCGAAAATTTCGGGATAAAGTTAATGTCCATCGGGTTTTTGATTGACGACAACCAGCCGGTTATCTGGCGCGGGCCAATGGCAAGCGGTGCGTTAAAGCAGTTTATGAGCGATGTGGATTGGGGAGAACTCGATTATTTAATCTACGACATGCCTCCCGGTACGGGCGATATTCAATTAACACTTGTGCAAACAATCCCTTTAACTGGTGCCGTTATTGTTACCACCCCGCAGGATGTTTCGCTTATTGACGCTCGCAAAGGACTAAAAATGTTTGAAAGAGTTAATGTTCCGGTAATGGGAATTATTGAAAATATGAGTTATTTTATTGCACCAGACACAGGGAAAAGATACGATATTTTCGGAAGCGGCGGCGGTGAAAATTTGGCCGAAGAACTGGATGTACCCTTCCTCGGCGGAATCCCGATTGACCCAAGAATTAGAGAAGGCGGCGATAAAGGCAAACCTATTGTTTTTGATATGCCGGATTCCGATAATTCAAATATGATTTTAGAGATTAGTAAAAATCTTGCAGGCCAGGTTAGTATTACAAATATAAATTCATCTTCTCAAAAAGTTGAAATAATTTTGGGCGATGAATAGATAGGAGTTGAAATGAACGAAGAATTAAACAACAAAGTAAAAACTGCATTAGAATCAATTAGACCCTATTTGCAGGCCGACGGCGGAGATGTTGAGTTAGTGAAGGTGACTGAAGAAGGAATTGTTGAGGTTAAACTAACAGGAGCCTGCGTAGGCTGCCCAATGTCGCAAATGACACTTAGAGCCGGGGTTGAAAGAGCTTTAATGAGAGAAGTACCCGGTATTAAAAGAGTTGAATCCGTAAACTGATTTTTTTTAGAACAATTTAGGAAATAAAATATGCGTAAAAAAGTTATTGCAGGTAACTGGAAAATGAACAACAACCTTTCCCAGGCTGTTGAACTTATATGCGGGATCAAAAAAGAATTATCGGAATTTGAACCGCAGGCAGGTGTAATTATCTGTCCCCCTTACATTTCGCTTGAAACTGCTTCGGAACTTATCAAAGATACTCCCATTAGGTTGGGTGCTCAAAATATGTACTTTGAAGAAAGCGGCGCTTACACCGGAGAAGTCTCGGCAGAAATGTTAAAAAGTGTAGGTTGCGAATATGTAATTTTGGGACACTCGGAAAGAAGAACAATCTTTAAAGAATCCGATGAAACAATAAACCTGAAAATAAAAAAAGCGCTGGCAAGCGAATTAAAACCGATTTTCTGCATCGGCGAAACTTTACAGGAAAGAGAAGACAACATCACCAAACAGGTAGTTGAAAGACAGGTTAGGGAAGGATTAAAAGAAATAAGCGAAAGTGACTTGCAAAATATAATTATTGCTTACGAACCTGTGTGGGCAATAGGGACAGGCAAAACCGCTACGCCGGAACAAGCACAGGAAGTACATGAATTTATAAGGAATCTAATTAAAGAATTGTACTCGGACGAAGCCGCACAAAACCTGGTTATCCAGTACGGCGGAAGCGTAAAACCGGCAAACGCTAAAGAATTGTTGTCGCAAAGCGATATTGACGGCGCTCTTGTAGGCGGTGCTTGCTTAAAAGCCGATTCATTTCTCGATATTATTAAATCTTCATAAACATTTGAATTTAAGCTGAAAACGAATCCCGCCGCAGAAGGCGGGATGTTTTCGCATTGATTTCCCCTCTTTTTCTTAGTATATTTGATGTCTTTATTTTTTTAATTATTATATACTTAGATGACCAGGCTTAAGAACCCGATAAACATATTCTTTCTTATAATTTTGTTTTCCGCCTCTGTTTTTTCACAAATTAAAATCAAAGAATTAAGTAATTACGTTACAGGCGAAGGGGAATTGTACCAGAATACTTCTCCGTCAAGGGAAATTATTTCTCTCCATAAAAAATGGAATATTTTTTTGGAAGATTCTCCGAACAACAAAAAACCTGTAACCGTACCCAATACTTTCATCGGGGTTGAAGAACTAATTTATGAAACAGAGTTTTCTTTGAGCCGTGATAAAATCTTAAGCAAGCTTCTTTTCTTGAATATTACAGGCATTAATTACTCGGCGGAAATATTTGTCAACGAGGAAGTAATTTCAAAATTGGAATTCGGTCAAATCCCCGAACGTCTTGAAATACCGAGAGAGATTCTAACATTCGACAAAAAAAATAAATTAGTTATAAAAGTTACATACAAGCCGGACGATATTAATACAATACCTGTCAATAAAGGCTTTTTGTCACCTGAGAGCCACGGCGGAATTTATAGGGATGTTTACCTGGAGCTGGTTCCAAATCCGTTTATAACAATTAAAGACAAAAGCTACTCGTTCGGCAACGGTTTTAATTCAGCCCAAATTAAACTCGATTATGAAATTCATAATCGAGCTGACAAATCCGATACACTTGAAATTAATAACTCTCAATTTGAACTAAATTATACATTATATAATCCCTCAGGACAAACTGTAGACAATTTGAGAGAGAGAGTTAATATTCGAAAAAACGAAATCACTAAAAAAATTATAACGGGACAAATCAATTCGCCGGATTTATGGTCGCCTTCCGAACCGAATGTATACAAAGCCAAACTTACTCTATTAAAAAACAATTCTATAATTGATGAAATAGAAGATACTTTTTCTTTTTACGATTTATCTAAAAACGAGGACAGAATTCAATTAAACGGCGGCGAATTTCAACTCAGAGGCTGCGGCTATTTCTATAGTGATTCCTTATCAAGCGACAATTTACCTTCTTTTAAAGATCATAGAAAACTGCTTGACAAAATAAAATCTACCGGTTTTAACTCGGTTAGATTCAAAAATTCTTTCCCTTCTTTTAATTCTTTAAAATACTGTGAAAAAATAGGTTTGTTTGTTCTGGTTGACATACCCTTAAACTCAATCCCGGAAAATATTTCAACAGACAAGACTTTTATAGAAAGGTCCCAAAGGTATACCTCAAAATTTTACAGTTATTATAAACGTTTCAATGCCGTAGCCTTTTGGGGATTGGGAAATTCCTACCTCGCAGATTCGAGAGAACATTCTGAATTTATTAAAAAATTGATTTTAGCATTAAACGGTAACCCCTCAAAATATAAGTATGCTTCGTTTATAGGGCTGCAGACTGAACAAATTAGTGAAATTGATTTTTACGGGGTTGAATTATACTCAAAGGATAGCGGTAAATTTATAAATTCTTTCGTGAGTTTGAATAGTCCTGCACCGGGAAATTATTTTATAAGCGAAATTAATTATGCGGTTTTCGACAACCAATCTGTCGGGTATATAAATCCAAATACCGTTGAAGCCCAGGCAAAATTCATTGACGGTATTTTAGAATTTGTCAAAGATAAAAAACTGTCAGGCATATTTATAAAAAGTTTATATGACTATAAAGGTTCAAATTCTTCGTTTTTTTCAAGCTATAATCCGGAAAGAATTTATAAAGTGGGAATACTGGGAAAAAACAGGAATGAAACAAATCCTTCTTTCCAGGTAATAAACTCGTTTCTTAAAGACCAGGGTAAAGTAAGGGTTCCTATCGGAAGCAAAAAAGAAGATAGAGCATTGTTATTTATTATCAGCGCTTTGATACTTGCAGTATTTATGGGACTTCTTATAAATTCAAAAAGAAAATTCAGAGAGGACGCTTCACGGGCTTTAATAAGGCCTTACAATTTTTTTGCGGATATCCGGGATTTGAGAATTATCTCCGGTATTCATACTAATATTCTAATGATTATTATTGTGCTGACTCACGCGCTGCTACTGACCAACCTTCTTTATTATTGGAGATCAAACTTATTTATTGAAAAGTTTCTTATTGCATTTAACAGTACTACAATGCTTAATTTTATTTCAAAATTAGCATGGAATCCTGAAACTGCATTAATATATTTTTCTATTTTCTCTGTCGGGGCGATTATCCTATTAAGCTTAACCGCAAAACTTTTTACGGTATTTATAAAAACAAGGGTAATGCTGTCGAGTATTTATTTTACAATAATATGGGCATGGCTCCCTTTGACACTGATTCTCCCTTTGCTACTTCTCCTCTATAAAGTACTGCTTCTCGGAACTGCAAATTATTTTATCTACGGTTTTCTGGGAATTTATTTTTTCTGGATGACACAGAGACTACTAAAAGGCATATATATTATTTTCGATGTTCCTTCATTTAAAGTGTATTTTTATTCCCTGCTTTTGTTCGTTTTTATTGTCGGGGGAACATTACTCTATTTTCATTTGTCTGAATCAACTATTTATTATCTGATTAATTCGTATAAACAGTTTTTGTTAATCTAAAGGACATTTTTTGTATTTATCAAAGTTAGAGATATTCGGGTTTAAATCCTTTGCAAATAAAACCGTAATTCATTTTACGAAAGGAATTACCGGTATTGTTGGGCCCAACGGCTGCGGTAAAACCAATATTGTTGATGCTATAAGATGGTGCCTCGGTGAACAAAAAAGTTCAACACTCCGAAGCGATAAAATGGAAAACGTAATTTTTAACGGCACCAGGTCTAAAAAGCCAATGGGAATGTCCGAAGTTTCTCTGACGTTGGTTAACGACGATAACAAACTGCCCACCGAATACTCCGAAGTTACTATAACGAGAAGAATCTTCCGCTCCGGTGAAAGCGAATACTTGTTGAATAAAAATTTATGTCGTCTTAAAGATATTACAAATCTTTTTATGGATACCGGGATGGGCACCAACGCTTATTCCGTTATAGAATTAAAAATGATTGAAACTATACTTAACAACAAGGCTGAAGAACGGCGTAAAATGTTCGAAGAAGCCGCGGGTGTTAATAAGTATAAACTGAGAAGAAGACTTTCACTAAAAAAGCTTGAAGAAGTAAAATCCGATTTAACAAGAGTTAATGATATTGTTGCTGAAGTTGAAAAAAATGTTAGATCGCTTGAAAGGCAGGCAAAAAAGGCCGATAAGTACAACCAGTACCAGACAATTTTAAGAGAAAAGGAAATTGACTTATCCGAAAGAGAATATTCGCTTTTTACAAAATCAAAAAAAGAATTGGAAGAAAGTGAAATATCGCTTACAGATAGAAAAGCGGAAATAGACAACAATTCAAAAACTATAGAAGAACGGCTTGATGAAATAAGGAGCAACATCTCGGAAGTTGAAAGAAATTTGTACGGCAAACGAAATGAAATCTCTGCTCTGAATGATAAAATTTATGAAAAACAGAAAACAATTTCCGTATCCGAAGAAAGGATGAACTCGCTTGAGTCAAATATTGACAAGTACAAAAACGACATCGAAGATTTTCAAAACCAAATTGTAGAAAACGAAGAAACAATTAGAATAAACAAGGATAAGATTGAAGAGTTTTTAAGAGCAATTGAATCCAAAGAACAATTGATTTCCGAGAACTCCGAAAAAATAGAATCTTCAAGAGAAGAAGTAAATAACAAGCGCTCCATATTAAACGACCACCGCGAAAATTCCCTTGAAATCTACAAAATATTAAACGAGAAAGAAAACAAACTCAAGAGCTTACAGGGAGCAGTTGATAAAGCTAAAAGCAATGTTCAAAAGCTTAACGATAAAATTCAGACTACTACAAACGACATTGCCAAAACAGTGGGTTATTTGGAAGAACTCTCCGTTGAAAAAGAAGAAGAAGAAAAAAAATACAGGGAAAACGAAAAGCTCTATAATCAGAAACAGGAAGAAAAAGAAAACCTTGAAAAGAAACTTGCTTCATTAAAAGAAAAAGAATTAAAAGAAAAAGGCCTTTTGAACGATCTCAAAAACAAAATCGAATTTCTTCAAACACTGCTTAATAATCTAGAAGGTGTTTCAAAGGGTTCAAAAAGTTTAATTCAAGATGAAGAATGGACAAGCAAAGAAAAAACGTTAATAGCAGATGTTGGTGAAGCGGACGATAAATATAAATTTGCTCTTGAAGCTGCTTTGGTTAACGTGCTTAATGATATTCTGATACACGATATTAAAGACCTGAACAGCGCCATTAAACATCTAAAAGATAATGAACTCGGCAAGGCATCATTCTATTTAATGGAATCTGAAAATAACGGCAGAAGATCCTTGTTTGAAAAAATGATGCAGTTCAGGATTAAAAGAAAAATAAAGAAATTAGAAGAGGAAAAAAGTTTCGTTAACTGGGCGTCCAAAAGCATTAAGTCTGCCGCAAAATGGAAACCCTACTTCAAAAAAATATTATTCAATACTGTAATAGTAAATGATTTCAACTCCGCAGTAAAACTGCATTCAAAGTACCGGGATTTTGATTTTGTCTCTCTTAACGGCGACTTAATTAAAAGTAACGGAGAAGTCGTAGCCGGATCAGCTCCCCAAAAAGATCAAACCATTCTTGGAAGAAAAAAAGATTTAGAGCTACTAAATAAAGAATATCCGGTTGTGGAAGGAAAAGTTAATTCCATAAGTGGCGAGATTAAAGAAACAGAAACCGTGATAGCCGGGATTGACCTTAAAACCATTTCCGATCAGAGCAGGATAATACAAACGGATTTAAATAATATAGATAAACAAATCTCCCAGCTTGAATTTGAAAAGAAAAAATACGATGAAGAAATTGAAAAAGCTCAAAATCAAATAAAAGAATTTATTGAAGAAGAAAACGCTATTTATAAAGACATAGAAAACCTGCAGCATGAATTTGAAATAGAGAAAACCAATAAATCCGACATTGACGAAAAGTTAAACACCGCAGAAAACAACTTAAAAGAATTTGAGAATCATTATAACAAATTAATTGAAGATCAAAACTCTATTAAAGTAGACCTGGAAAGATCAAAAGGGCTTCTGGAAAATTCAAACAACTCGATTAAAAGTTCCAACCAAAATATTGAAAGCATTAAAAATAATATCCAGAAAAGAAATAACGATATTACAAATGCTGAAAGAGAAATTGAAGAGATCAGCGGAAAGCTCGATTTAATAACCGAAGAACTTGAAGAAAATAATGAAGAAAAAAAATCAATTGTTGCCGAAGCAACCGATATAGAAAATGAATTAAAAACTTTTAAAGCGGAAGCATCAAATTTTGAAAGCGACCTAAAGGCAATTAGAAAACAAAGAGAAGAAATATCAGACCGGATTCATAATATTGATATTAAAATTAGTGAAGCAAATTTCAAGCTTGTGAATATCCAGGAACACATCAAAGAAAACTATGCAATTGATATAACCTATAAAGAATTCGACGACCTTGACACTTTTAACTTTGATGAAAGAAAAAATGAAGTACACGGGTTAAAAGAAAAAATAAAAAATCTCGGTCCTATAAACTCTCTTGCGTATACCGAATTCGAAGAAGAAAAAGAGAGAATGGAGTTTCTTCAAAAACAGAGAAACGATTTAATAGAATCCGAAAAAGACCTTGTTAAAACAATCGGTGAAATAAATGAAACTGCCCAGAAACTATTCATGGATACCTTCGCAGAAATAAGACAGAATTTTATAAGAATATTTCAAACATTGTTTAATCCCGGGGACGAAGCGGACTTAAACCTTGAAGAAGACAAAGATCCGCTTGAAGCAAAAATTGAAATTATGGCTAAACCGAAAGGCAAGCGTCCTACTTCAATTGAACTTCTTTCCGGGGGAGAAAAAACTTTGACGGCAACAGCATTATTGTTCGCCATTTATCTTGTTAAGCCAAGCCCTTTCTGTATTCTCGACGAAGTTGATGCTCCGCTAGACGACGCAAACATCGACAGGTTTACAAAGTTGTTAAAAGAATTCAGCAAAAGCACACAGTTTATAATAGTAACTCACAATAAAAGAACAATGGAATCCGGACAGAACTTATACGGGGTTACAATGCAGGAAGAAGGGATTTCAAAACTTGCGGCAGTGCAATTTAACGAAGAGGTACACGTTTAGTTATGTTTGAGAACGAAGAAAGAACATTTAAAATATTTGTTGATTTCGACGGCACAATAACACAGGTGGATGTCGGCGAAGCTATATTTATAGAGTTTGGCGACGAAGCGGAAGCAAACAACATTATTCAAAAATGGATAGATCGAGAAATCAGTTCAATACAAACCTGGCAATTGCTTTGCAAAACTATTACGGATTTTGATAAAAACTCGTTTGATAAATATCTTGATTCAATGGATATTGATCAGAGCTTCAAAGTATTTGTAGACTATTGCAGAGACAATGGTTTTGAATTATCAATCTTAAGCGACGGGCTCGATTACTATATTAATAGAATCCTGGAAAGAGAAAATTTGGACTATATAACAAAGTTCTCAAATAGGATCAATTTTATCGACAACAATTTAATACCGGCTTTCGATTATACCGATGAAGAATGCGGCATGTGTGCAAACTGTAAAAGGAACCATATTCTGTCCTCATCAAGTGATAGCGATTACACCATCTACATTGGCGACGGATGGTCTGATACATGCCCGGCGCAGTACTGCGATTTTATATTTGCCAAAAACTCGCTGCTGAAATTTTGCGAAGAAAATAGGATCTCATATTTCCCTTTCAAAAACTTTGACGATGTTATGCCGAGAATAGAAGATTTAAGAAAAAAGAAACGGTTAAAGAAACGCCATCAGGCACAGTTAAAAAGAAACGAAGTTTACATGCAGGGTTAGTAGATGAAAAATTTTGCAACAAAGATTTTTAATTATAGAAGTTATACGCCGATACCGTTCTTAATTTTGATGCTGATTTTCCAGGAAGCAAACGCGGCAAGTTTGATTGTAGGATTTGCTGTTGCTTCAATTGGAGAATTGATACGACTGTGGGGAGTCTGCTACGCCGGTAGCGAAACACGAACTACGGGAAAAGTGGGCGGCACTTATTTAATTATTAGCGGCCCGTTCGCATACGTCAGGAACCCGCTTTACGTAGGCAACATTACTTTGTACCTGGGAATTGGAATTATGTCCATGGCTCTGTACCCTTATCTGCAATTGTTAGCTTTGATTTTCTTTTACTGGCAGTATAGCGTTATAATTTCCGAAGAAGAAAAATATTTACGAAAAACATTCGACGCAGATTACGAAAAATATTTTAATAATGTTCCGAGGCTTATTCCACGGTTTACACCGTACAAAAATGATAAAATTGAGCAGCCGCCTTTTAAACTTGATGCGGGATTAAAATCGGAGCGGAGAACATTACAGGCATTTTCTTCAGTCGGTATAATTTTACTCGTATTATATCTTTTAGGTGTATAGTGTCTAAAAAATTAATGATTATAGCCGGTGAAGCATCCGGCGATTTGCACGGAGCTTCTTTAATTAAAGAGATTAAAAATTTAGATAACGGGATTGAGATACACGGGATAGGCGGAGATAAAATGATTGAAGCCGGCATGAATGCAGAATACCATATTAAGGATATGGCTTTTCTCGGTTTTGCGGAGGTTATAAAACATATCCCGTTTATAAAAAAAGTACAGAAAAGATTGTTGGAAATTGTAAAAGAAAAAAATATTGATTCGATTATACTAATTGATTATCCCGGATTCAATTTGAGTATTGCGAAAAAATTCAAAAAGTTGAAGAAAAAATTAATTTATTACATATCACCCCAGATATGGGCATGGGGCAAAGGCCGGATACAAAAGATCAAAAAAATAATTGATAAAATGATTGTGATCTTCCCTTTTGAAGATGAAATGTATAAAAGCGCAGGTATTGATTCAGAGTATGTAGGTCACCCGTTGATTGATAGAATAAACAATTATCAATTCCAATCAGAAGAAGAATTGTTTGACAATCTTAATCTCGAAAAAGACAAAGAGATTTTGCTTTTAATGCCGGGAAGCAGGAAACAGGAAATAATAAAAATATTTCCTGAATGCATTAAAGCGGCGGATAAACTATCTAACGAATTTAACTTGCAGGTAGTAGTTGCCTGCTCCGAAAACATTGACGAAAAAATTTTTGATTATTATAAAAACAGCTTCTCTTTTAAAGTCATCAAGAACATGAACTATGATTTATTAAAACATTCGCATTTTGGAATTATAAAATCCGGTACATCTACCATTGAGGCTGGAGTTTTTCAACTACCTTTTATAGTTGTTTACAATACGAGTAGGCTGACGTATTTAATCGGGAAGTCCCTAATAAAGGTTAATAATATTGCGATGGCAAATATCGTTGCCGGGGAAACAATAGTTCCCGAGCTGATCCAGGATGACGTACATGAACAAAAGATTATCTCGGAGAGCAGAAAAATACTGCTTAACAGTTTACTCTATCATTCGGTAAAAAATAAGCTCAGAATAATTAAAGAGAAATTGCAGGGCGGAAATCCGTCAAAAAGAGCGGCTGAAATTATTTTTAACACACTTTATGAAGCTGAAAGAAATTAAACGAAATACTTTACGATTTATCGGAAATAAATTTCTGTATTATATTACTGCACTACTGTGCAAAACATTAAAAGTCATAAAAATAAATGAAGAAGCGGTTGCCGGACTTGAAAAACAGAATAAAAATTATGTATTTGCTTTTTGGCACGGTAAAATGCTGATGCCGTGGTACATTAATAGGAAAAAGAATTTTTCCGCTCTGGTAAGCAGAAGTAAAGACGGGGATATCCTGGCTAATCTTCTTAAGAAGTGGAAATACGATGTATCAAGAGGCTCAAGCCATGCGGGTGGTAAGGAAGCATTAGATGAAATATTGACAAAAGCAAACAGCAAAAAGTGTGTTGCAATAACACCGGACGGACCGACCGGACCTATTTATAAAATGAAAGCAGGAGCTGTTATAACTGCAAAGAAAACTCAGATCCCGATCATAATGGTCGGCGTTTATAATGGAAAAAAATATGTATTAAAAAGCTGGGACAAATTTGAGATACCTAAATTGTTTTCAAAATCTGTTCTCGTCTTTTCCGATCCTATATATGTTGATGATAATTTATCATATAATGAAACCACACTTAAAATAGATGAGTGTGAAAGTACATTAATGGAATTAGAAAAGGAAGCCCAAAAGTATTGCTAAAACTTATTAGAATCATATTATCACCAACTGTATTTCTTTACAAAGTGATTATAAACCTAAGAAATTACTTGTTTGACAAAGGATTTTTAAAAACAACAAAAGTTGATGCAAAAGTTATTTCAATAGGCAACCTCACTGTCGGCGGATCAGGCAAAACACCTGCTGTTATTGCAGTAACCAAACTCCTGCAGAAATTGGGGAAAAAACCCGGTATACTTTCAAGAGGCTACGGAAGAAATACAAAAGGTTATCTACTAGTTTCAAATGAAGAAACACTGCTGGTTTCGGTTGACCAAAGCAGCGATGAAATGTATATGGCAGCTTCCGACTGTAAAGTACCTTCTGCTGTATGCGAAAGAAGAGTTGAAGGAGCAAAAAGATTTTTAAAGGAAACCGATATTGATACAATTATTCTTGACGACGCATACCAGCACAGGTGGATTAAGAGAGATTTAAACATCCTAATGATGGATCAGAGATTTCTTCACCAAACCGGAAGCATAAAACAGAAACCTCTTCCTCTTGGAAATATGCGTGAAGGATTTGCGTCAATAAACAGGGCGGACGTCATTGTAATAAACAGGAAGTTTAATAACAAAAGAGAAATTCCGGCAAAGCTTTCTAAATATTTCGAAGGCAAAAAAGTAATTCACTGTTTTTACAAAACTACCGGAATTTATGATTTAAAGACAAACGAACATTTTACATTGAACGAATTCGAAGGACAAAAAAGCCTTATAGTTTGCGGTATTGCAAAACCGTTTTCGTTTTTAAAGGTTCTGGAAGAGAATAGAATTAATTTCAGCAACAAGCTTTTGTTTAGAGATCATCAAAAATACAGCAACAAAGAAGTTCAACTGATAAGAAAGCAATTTTACAGCACAAACTCTCACTCTGTATTAACAACACAGAAAGATGCGGTCAAGCTTTCTAAGTATTCCAATGAACTTGACGATATTGACATCTATTATCTAAAAATAGAAATAGATTTTGAAGAAGGAGAAAATTTTTACAATCATATAAAACGTATTTATGAACACTAAAAAAAATCGGAGGATCTTAATGGCTAAAAAAGCTCCCAAGTATGTTTATTTTTTCGGCGGTAAAAAAGCCGAAGGAAAAGCTGGAATGAAAGAACTGTTAGGCGGTAAAGGTGCTAACCTTGCTGAAATGGTTAACATCGGTTTACCTGTGCCTGCTGGCTTTACTATCACTACTGATGTATGTACTTACTATTATGCAAACAAAAAAAAGTACCCAAAGGAATTAAAGGATCAAGTTCTTAAAGCATTGGCAAAAGTTGAAAAAACTATGGGTGCAAAATTCGGAGACAAAAAAAACCCATTGCTCGTATCTGTTAGAAGCGGTGCTCGCGCATCAATGCCTGGAATGATGGATACCATTCTTAATCTCGGCCTAAATGATGAAACTGTTGAAGCATTAATTGAAAAAACAGGCAACCCGAGATTCGCTTATGATTCTTACAGAAGATTCGTTGCTATGTACGGAGATGTTGTTTTAGGTCTTCAACCCGAATCAGAAGAAAAAATCGATCCTTTTGAAGAAATTCTTGAGAATAAGAAGAATGCAAGAGGAATTGAAAACGATACCGATCTTACTGCCGAAGATTTAAAAGAATTAGTTGCAGAATTTAAAGCTGCCATTAAAGAAAAGAAAGGAATTACATTCCCGGAAAAACCAATGGATCAATTATGGGGCGCAATAGGCGCAGTATTCGGTTCATGGATGAATGAAAGAGCAATTGTTTACAGAAAACTGAACGACATCCCTGCTGAATGGGGTACTGCTGTAAACGTACAGTCAATGGTATTCGGCAACATGGGTGAAGATTCCGGTACAGGCGTTGCATTTACACGTGACCCTGCTACAGGTGAAAATGTTTTCTACGGAGAATATTTATTCAACGCACAAGGCGAAGACGTTGTTGCCGGTATTAGAACTCCTCAACCAATCGCAGAATTGAAAAAAGACGATGCCAAACTTTATAAAGAACTAGACGACATTCGTAAAATTTTGGAAACCCATTATCACGATATGCTTGATATAGAGTTCACTATTCAGCAAGGTAAACTCTGGATGCTGCAATGTAGAGTTGGTAAAAGAACAGGTTTCGCTGCGGTGAAGATGGCTGTTGATATGGTAAGACAAAAACTAATCTCACGTGAAGAAGCTTTGATGAGAATTGAACCCGACCAATTGAACCAGTTATTAAGGCCTATATTTGATGTAAAAGAAAAAACAAATGCAATAAAAGGCGGCAAACTACTTGCAAAAGGCTTGAACGCGGGTCCCGGTGCGGCTTGCGGTAAAGTTGCTTTCACCGCAAGCGACGCTCAAGCAATGGCTGCAAAAGGCAACAATGTAATTCTTGTTAGAATTGAAACTTCACCTGAAGATATCAAAGGGATGAATGCTTCCCAGGGTATCTTAACTGCACGGGGAGGAATGACCTCACATGCTGCTTTGGTTGCAAGACAAATGGGTAAAGTTTGTGTTGCAGGCTGCGGCAACTTGTTGATTGACTATGCAAAAGGTGAAATGAAAGTTGAAGATAAAGATTTCGTTATTAAAAAAGGCGATTACTTATCAATCGACGGAACAACTGGAGAAGTTATCGTTGGCGAAATCCACACTAAACCATCTGAAGTAATTCAAGTATTGATTACAAAAGAATTGGATCCGAAAGAATCCGACGTCTACAAAACTTATAAAGACTTGATGACCTGGGCTGACAAAGCAAGAACAATGAAAGTTAGAACAAACGCAGACCAGCCCGATCAATCTTCAAACGCAATTGCATTCGGAGCTGAAGGAATTGGGCTTTGCCGTACAGAGCATATGTTCTTCGGCGGCGGTAGAATTTTAGCCGTACGTGAAATGATTCTGTCCGATACTGAAGAAGAAAGAAAAGCTGCTTTGGCAAAATTACTTCCTCACCAAAGAGAAGATTTTGCAGGTATCTTTGAAGTCATGGCTGGAAGACCTGTGACTGTTAGAACACTTGATCCTCCTTTGCACGAATTCTTACCTCATGAAGAACATGAAATAAAAGAAGTTGCTAAATCTCTAAATGTCTCCGTACAAAAAGTAAAAGACAAAATTGAAGCTCTTCACGAATTCAACCCGATGTTAGGATTTAGAGGATGCCGTTTAGGTGTTTCATATCCTGAAATTACCGAAATGCAGGCAAGAGCAATTTTTGAAGCTGCAGTTGACACCGCTAAAAAAGGAATCAAAGTTAGTCCTGAAATAATGATTCCTTTAGTTGGTCATGTTAACGAGCTGAAGCTTCAGGAAGCAATAGTTAGAAGAGTTGCTGCAGAAGTGTTCAAAGAGAAAGGCAAGAAAATTAAATACATGGTTGGGACAATGATCGAGCTACCGAGAGCTGCCGTAACTGCAGATCAAATTGCAGAAGTAGCGGAATTCTTCAGCTTTGGTACAAACGATTTAACTCAAACCACGTTTGGTTTATCACGTGACGATGCCGGCTCATTCTTACCGCGTTACGTTGAAAGAGAAATCTTACCTGCTGATCCTTTTGAAAAAATAGATCAAAACGGTGTTGGTCAATTAGTGGAAATGGGGACGCAAAAAGGCCGTTCTACAAGAGAAGGACTAAAAGTAGGTATCTGCGGCGAACATGGCGGCGAACCTTCTTCAGTTGAATTCTGCCACAGAACAGGTCTGGATTATGTAAGCTGTTCACCTTTTAGAGTACCGATAGCAAGATTAGCTGCTGCCCGTGCTGCTATTAGGGAACTAAATACAAAAAAACCTGTTAAGAAAACGGCTGTAGCCGCAAAAAAAACAGTAACTAAAAAAGCTGCAGTAAAAAAGACTAATGCAAAAAAAAGAAAGTAATATAAATGCAGCGGATTAATTTCCGCTGCATTCTTTTAACTGGTTGTAATAGATGAGAGAGGTAAGAAATGAAATTATCCGATTTTAAGTACAAACTACCTAAAACTGCTATTGCTAAATTCCCGGCAAGTCCGAGAGACAGCGCAAAAATGATTGTACTTGATAGAGAAAAACAATCACTTGAGCATAAAACTTTTTCCGACTTAACGGATTACGTTTCAAAAGGCGACGTTATAGTTGTAAACGAAACTAAAGTAATGCAGGCAAGGTTGTATGGTCAGAAAGAAAGAACAAATGCCAAAATTGAAGTATTTGTTCTAAGAGAGTTGAACAAGGAAGAGAACATCTGGGACGTAATAGTTGATCCCGCAAGAAAAGTTAGAATTGGAAATAGAATTTATTTCAACGACAAGTTATGGTGCGAAGTTATTGACAATACAACTTCAAGAGGTAGAACAGTTAGGTTTAATGAAGATGCCGGAGATATATTTAAAGCAATTGAGAGTATTGGACAAACCCCTCTTCCGCCTTATATAAAAAGAGATACGGTTGCTGAAGATAAAGAAAATTATCAAACAATATTTGCTCAATATGACGGCTCAGTTGCAGCCCCTACAGCCGGATTACACTTTACACCCGAACTGGTAAAAAAATTTAAAAAGAAAGGTGTAAAATTTGCAAATGTTTTGTTGCATATCGGTTTAGGTACGTTTAGAGCTGTTGAAGTTGAAGACTTAACAAAACACAAAATGGATTCCGAATATTTTGAAATAACTCAGGAATCTGCCGAGATTATAAACAAAGCCTTAAAAAGCAAGAAAAATGTAATATCAGTCGGTACAAGTACAACAAGAGCTTTGGAAAGCAGCGTTACCGCTGAAGGTTTTGTTAAAACAAATTTCGGCTGGACAGATAAATTTATATTTCCGCCGTATGATTTTAAAATAACGAAAAGATTAATTACAAATTTTCATCAGCCTGAATCTACTCTTCTAATGCTTGCGGCTGCTTTTGCAGATTATGACTTTTTAATGAAGAGTTATAAAAAAGCAATGAAAGAAGGTTACAGATTTTTAAGCTACGGCGATGCAATGCTGATTAAATAAAAAATGAAAACTTATGCAATTATACCCTCAGGCGGAGAAAGTAAAAGATTCGGCGGCAATATGCCGAAACAGTATTTACAAGTTAACGACAAAGAAATTATTGTTCATACGCTTGAAATATTTCAGAACTGTAACTTAGTTGATGAAATAATAATTGCGGCAAGGAAAAATTACTTCAACTTGATAAATGAGCTCAAGGTAAAATATAAAATAAATAAATTAACAAAATTAATAGAAGGAGGAGCAACAAGGCAAGAATCTGTTGCCAATGCTCTCTTTTCTATTAATAATATTGAAGACAACGATTTAATTGCAGTTCATGATGCAGCCCGCCCTCTTCTTTCAAAAAAAATTTTAATCGATTCTATAAATTCCGCAAAAATTTTCGATAGTATCGTCGTTGCTATAAATGCAAAAGATACTTTGTTAAAAGGAAATGATTTTGTGGAAAATTATGTTGATAGAAAGAATATCTGGTATGCCCAAACACCTCAAGTATTTAAATACCATATAATAAATCACTCTATGAAAAAAGCTATTAACGAAAAGTTCATAGGTACTGATGAATCAATGCTTGTGAATAGAGCAGGATACAAAGTAAAATTTGTTAGAGGTGAAGCGACCAACTTCAAAATAACAACTCTGGATGATTTTAACCTATTTAAATCTTTAACACAAAAGTAACTTTATAGGCAATGACATTGTATATTATATTAAAAATACATAACTTTGTGAACTTTTGAGTGAGAGTATGCTTAATTTAATTGTAATAGTAATATTATCTTATCTTGTAGGCTCAATACCTACCAGCATTTTGATGTCAAGGTGGGTAAAGAATATAGATATAAGAAACTACGGCAGCGGTAATGCAGGCGGTACAAATGTAATGAGAGTACTGGGCTGGAAGTACGGCGTAGTTGTTATACTGCTTGATGCTTTTAAAGGTGCTTTTGCCGTAATACTCATAGCCAGGTTGTACCTCGGCAGTTTCCCGTTTCCAAATGCAACACCGTTTGACGATTTTACGCTCGTTCAAATTATAGCGGGTTTAGCTGCTGTTTTAGGACATATCTGGACTATCTTTGCTGATTTTAAAGGCGGGAAAGGTATTGCTACTGCCCTGGGATTTTTAATTACTCTTATTACAGTAGATATGCTTTTGGCAATTGCTGTTTTTATTGTTGTTGTTTCAATTTCCAGATATATATCTCTTGGGTCAATTTTGGCAGCAATCTCTGTTCCGCTTATTATTGTTGTAAGAGAAAATATTTTCGGTGCTCAAATTCAAGGATATCATACAATCCTTCCGTTTTGTGTTTTAATTGCTTTGATTGTAATTTATACCCACCGTTCCAATTTACTTAGATTAATTAACGGCAAAGAAAACCGAATTAATTTTTTTAAGAAAAAGTAAAATCCTAAATGAAGATATCAATTCTTGGAGCCGGCGGCTGGGGAACAGCACTAGCTATAATACTTCACAGTAACGGCCATGAAATAACTTTATGGGAATACAAAAGACACTATGCAAGAACTTTGAATAGGACACGTATCAATAAAGTTTATCTACCGAACATAAAAATCCCTGAAGAAATAAAAATTACTTCCAACATAGATGAGATATGTAAAAACAAACACATGCTGGTGCTTGCTGTACCGTCTCAATACATTAGAGGCGTGTTAAAACAAATAAAAAAATTTGACTTAAGCGATACAACAATAGTAAGCGTTGCTAAAGGTATTGAGAAAGACACACTTCTTACGGTATCGCAGATAATTGAAGACGAGTTAATAAGAATAGACAATTCTGCAATAGGCGTTCTATCGGGACCTTCGCACGCCGAAGAAGTTGCAAAAAAAATTCCGACTGCAGTTGTTGCTGCTTCTAAAAATCTTGAAACAGCCAAGATCATTCAAGCTGCGTTCATGACTTCCTATTTTAGAGTTTATTCCTCTACCGATATTCTTGGAGTTGAATTAGGCGGAGCATTAAAAAATATAATTGCTATAGGCGCAGGCATTATTGACGGAGCTAAATTTGGAGATAATACCAAGGCTGCAATTATGACAAGAGGCATAGCGGAAATCTCACGTATCGGCACCATAATGGGCGCGTTGCCTGAAACGTTTGCCGGGCTTTCCGGCATGGGTGATTTAATTGTTACATGCATGAGCAAACACAGCAGGAATAGGTATGTTGGAGAACAAATAGGTAAAGGAAAGAAACTAAAAGAAGTATTAAAGAGTATGGAAATGGTTGCCGAAGGTGTTGAAACTTGTGAATCGGCACATCAATTGGCGGCAAAGAATCACGTTGATACCCCGATAATAAATGCCACTTATAATATTTTATATAATGATAAAGACCCCATAAAAGCTACTTTCGATCTAATGTCCAGGGAAATGAAATCCGAGCATTAACATTTTTTAAATTCTTCCCTTATTTAATTATATTTATACCCAATCAAAATCTTTATTTGTTATGTCAAAAACTTTAAATGATCCGGTTCAGTATATTAAATCCGTAGGACCTAAAAGAGCCGAATCATTTGCCGAAATAGGAATCAATGTTGTTAATGATTTATTATTCTATTTCCCTTCAAAATATTTGGACCGCTCAACAATAGTAAACACATTAAACCTGGTTAAGTATGTTAGCAACGGGTATGACGGCGAAGTAACTATTATCGGTGAAGTAGTTGATAATGAACATATAAGATACGGCAAAAAACAAATGTTAAAAGTTTCTTTTAAAGATAAAACCGGCAGATTTGAATGTGTTTGGTTTCAAGGCATAAGGTTTTTTAAGGACAGATTTAAAGCCGGCCAAACTTATGCTCTTTCCGGGAAACCTGTAATTACAAGATACGGACACATTCAAATAGCCCACCCGGATTTTGATAGACTTAGCGATAAAGAATCTGATGATTTCTTTAACACAGGGAAAATTATTCCCTTCTATCGAGTACATAAAGAATTAAAAAACCAGAATATCGGGGACTTTAGCCTAAGAAAAATCATTAACAACGTTGTAACAACCTACTACAAATTATTATCGGAAACTCTCCCGGCATACCTTTTGAATAAATATAACTACCCCGACATATCAACTTCCGTTCTTAACATGCATTACCCTTCTAACAAAGACGTGTTTGCGAACTCACAGAATAGGTTCAAATACGAGGAGTTATTTTATTTTGAATTGTTGATTGCTCTTAGAAGAAATAAAATAAAAAAAATAGAAAATGGGATTGCGTTCAATGTTAATAATAATTTTATAGAAAAATTTCTATCATCTCTTCCTTTTCAATTAACCAATGCCCAGCTAAAAGTAATTGATGATCTGAAGAAAGATATGTATGATTCGTCTCCCATGAACAGGCTGATACAGGGAGATGTAGGGAGCGGCAAAACAATTGTCTGTCTTGTTGCTATGCTCGTTGCAATAAATAATGGCTATCAAGCGGCACTTATGGTCCCCACAGAGATACTTGCCAACCAGCATTTTCTAACTATCGGGAAATTTCTTTCCAGGCTTAACATAAAAATTTCTTTATTAATTGGAAGCAGCAAAAGTAAAAAGAAAAAAGAACTTATCGATTCAATAAAAAATAATGAAGTTGATTTAATTATCGGGACACATGCACTTATCCAGGATAATATAGAATTCAATAAACTAGGCTTGGTTGTAATTGATGAGCAGCACAGGTTTGGAGTATCTCAAAGGTTAAAACTGATTAATAAAAGTATTACCCCGGATACTATTGTTACAACAGCTACTCCTATTCCAAGAACATTATCAATGACGGTATACGGAGATCTTGATGTTTCCATAATTGATGAGTTACCTAAAAACAGAAAACCTATTAAAACTTACTTAAGGAATGACGAAAGCCTTCCTAAAATTTACAAGTACATAGTTGACGAAAGCAAAAAAGGAAATCAATCATTTATAATTTATCCTCTTGTTGAGGATTCTGAGAAACTAAATTTAAAGTCGGCTGAAACTTATTACAATGACCTTAAGGAGAGTTACTTTAAAAACATTAATGTAGGTATGGTACACGGCAAAATGAAATGGGAAGAAAAGGATAAAATAATGCTTGATTTTGCCAATCAAAAATATGATGTATTAATATCAACAACTGTAATTGAAGTAGGCATAGATATTCCTAATGCAAATATAATTTTAATTAACGATGCTAATAGATTTGGGCTGTCGCAGTTGCACCAGTTAAGAGGGCGTGTAGGTAGAGGGAAAAAACAGGCATACTGCATTCTTGTCTCCGATCTGTCAAATAATAAATCAATAAAAAACATAAAAGAAAGTTTCCAATACTTATCAAGCCAGGAAATAGAAAAAAATAAAGCTATTATCAGATTAAATTCAATGGCGGAACATACAAGCGGGTTTGAACTATCCGAAATAGATTTAAAACTAAGAGGACCCGGAGATATATTCGGCACAAAACAAATCGGCTTTCCTGAATTTAAACATGCCGACTTAGTTAATGATTATGAAATTTTATTAAATGCAAAAACAGATGCTTTTAATATCATCAAAGATGATCCTTTGTTAAGCAAACAAATTAACTCTATTATTAGAGATAAAGTATTAAAAGAATACAAACATAAGCTGATATACCTCAACACCCCATAAATAAAGGGCTTCATAAGTCTTCACCTTTTTTACTAGTGTAATATATTTTTTATAAAAAACTTTTTTATAAAAAATATTTTTATCTATGTATTGCATATAAAATATAATTATATATATTGTTATAAATTTTTCCGGAGAGTTTAATATAAGTAAGCTAATTAATAAAAAACTCAACGTTGCTTTAACTTATAACTTAAGACCTAACGAAAATTTCGTTACCGAAAACCTTTCTCTCTTTTCGAATAACTCATCACTTAATGATACTTATGCAGAATGGGACAGCGAAGAAACTATTTATGCAATCAAAAATGCACTGGAAAAATATCACAACGTAACTATGATTGAATCCAACGCAGATGCATTTGAGAAATTCAGAAAGAACAACTTAGATATAGTATTTAATTTTTCGGAAAATGCCAATGGTATTAGCAGAGAAGCTCAAATACCTGCTATGCTTGATATGCTAAACATACCATATACCGGTTCCGATCCTTTAACCTTAACTTCATGTTTGGATAAAGCAAGAACCAAAGAAATTTTAACATATCATAAAATACCTACACCGAACTTTATTATCATAGAAGGTCATAATTTAGATTCTGATGTGAGTCTGAATTATCCTCTTATATTAAAACCGATAGGGGAAGGTTCAAGTAAAGGCATATTTAACTCTTCGTTGATAAATAACTTTGAAGAGCTTAAAAAGCAAACTGAGCTAATGCTGAAAAAATATAACCAAGCTTTTATATTAGAGGAATACTTACCGGGTAGAGAATTCACGGTTGCTTTAATCGGCAACAAAGATGAAACCGAAGTACTACCGATTATTGAATTAAATTTTAATTCACTGCCAAAAGAGGTTAACCCTATTTATTCGTTTGAAGCCAAATGGATTTTTGATACAAAAGAGAATCAATTAGACTTATATACATGTCCTTCAAATATTGACTCCGAATTAGAGAATAAAATAAAAAACACATCCTTAGCTGCTTATAAAGCTCTCAGATGCAAAGATTGGTCGCGGATAGATATTAGGCTTGATATAAACGGTATCCCGAATATAATAGAGATAAATCCTTTACCCGGAGTTTTGCCGGATCCAAAAGACAACTCATGCTTTCCCAAGGCTGCTAGAGTTGCGGGTATGAATTATGATGAATTAATAAATTCTGTTTTATATCACGCATCAAAGAGGTACAACCTAATATGAAAGATATAAGTGTTATGATATGCGTCAATGATCCAGTTAGTATTTATGATAATTATATTGGCAAAGATACTTCCGATGTAAGCCAGTTGACCGACCTTTCTGAGAAAGAGTTTTTTACGAACATTGAAAAAGTAAAAGAACAGTTAAATTTTTTCTTTAATGACGTTAGCGTGGTCACTATTGGAAATAATATTATTAAAAATATAAAAGAGATAAAAAAAATCTCACCTGGCGTAATATTTAACTTTGTTGAATCGATTGAAGGCAATACAACTTTTGAAAGTTATTCCGCCGGAATGTTTGACTTAATTGGAATTAGTTACACCGGGAACTCAAGTTTATGCTTGGGTAACTGTCTAAACAAAGTTAAAACAAAAGAAATACTTACATCACATGGAATAAAAACACCTAATTTTATAAAATACCACCAGAAACAAAAATTTAGAGAAGATTCATTTACTTTAAATTTTCCTGTAATCATAAAATTAATAAAAGAAGATGCAAGTATTGGGATTTCAGAATTTTCTGTTTGCAAAAATTTTGAAGAATTAAAAAATCGCATTAAGTATTTGGGAAGAAACTACAATCAAGACCTTATTATTGAGGAGTATATTAAAGGTAGAGAGTTTAACGTATCAATTTTGAGCGAAGAAGTACTACCGTTGTCCGAGATCAGTTTTAAAGGGCTACCCAGTAGGTTACCCAAAATAGTTACTTACGAAGCTAAATGGTCTCCTGAAAGTATTTACTATAAACACACAAATCCTACTTGTCCTGCAGTTATAGATGATAGGCTGAGTGAAAGAATAAAAGCAACTGCAATGAAAGCCTTCGAAGCAATGAATTGCAGGGATTATGCAAGAGTAGACATCAGAATAAACAGCAGAAATGTTCCTTACGTTATTGAAGTTAATCCAAATCCCGATATCTCTGTTGATTCTGGTTTTGCCCGGTCAGCTAAAGCAGGAGGATTGGAATACGGTATGCTCTTAAAAAAAATTGCCGAATTTGCTTTAGAGAGGAATATTTATGATTACGAATATGAAGCCGAAACATATGCAACAGGCTAAAGAAATAGTTGCAGATACTTTCAATTTTACAGAAGAAGAAAAAGAAGTTGCATACGAATTAATCGAAGAATCGGTTTCGAAGGATAATGAAGGTTACTATAAATCGTTTGTTTATTTGGGAAATGGAAATGTTACCGGCTTTTACTGTATCGGTCAAAGAAGTTTAACAAACGGAGTTTACGATTTATACTGGATAGTAGTCAAAAAAAATTATTATAACAAAGGCATCGGGAAAAAACTATTAAGTCATGGCGAAGAGTTTGTAACAAAAAATAACGGCAGATTAATTCTTGCCGAAACTTCGTCAAAAAAAAGTTATTTGAATACGAGAAAATTTTACGAAAAGTGTGATTACAGGGTTCTATCTGAAATTAAAGATTTTTATTCCGTTGGGGATAACTTAATTGTTTACGGTAAATACTTATAAAAATAAAGGATAGCATAATGGAACTATGGCAAAAAATGATACGCAATAGTATCCATACAGTTGATCAGCTGGTTCAACAATTCGGAATAAACAAAGAAGTGGCTGAACAACTTGATGAATCTTTCCAGGCTCGTATCAATCCCTATTACCTATCTTTGATTAGGTACAAAGGTGATCCAATTTGGAAACAATGTGTACCTGATGAAGAAGAACTAACATATTTAGACGGCTTTGAGGATCCGCTCAATGAAGATGCAATGAGCCCTGTCCCGAATATAACTCATAGATACCCCGACCGATGTCTTTTCTTGGTCACAAGCCAATGCGGAATGTTCTGCAGGTTCTGTACAAGAAAAAGAAAAGTCGGCGACAGCGGTAAAATTTCAATGAAACAGCTTGAATCAGCTTTAAACTATATTGAAGGACACAAAGAAATAAGAGACATAATTTTATCCGGCGGAGATCCTTTAATACTGACCGATTTTATGCTGGAAAAAATCTTGAAACGATTAAGGGAAATTCCTCATGTTGAAATAATAAGACTTGGCACAAGAATGCCGTGTGTACTTCCTCATAGAATAACTCCCAAACTTTGCGAGATGATTAAAAAGTATCATCCCGTATATGTTAATACACATTTTAATCACCCGTGGGAAATAACCGAAGAAAGCGCCAAAGCGTGCAGCATGTTGATTGATGCCGGTTGTCCCGTTAACAATCAAGCAGTATTGATGAGAGGTGTAAATGACGATGCCGAAGTAATGAAGGAACTTCTGCTGAAACTTCTCAAGATTCGTGTAAGACCTTATTACCTGTTTATGGCTGATGAAACCAAGGGA
Source organism: Ignavibacteria bacterium (assembly GCA_050117315.1). Lineage (GTDB taxonomy): Bacteria > Bacteroidota > Ignavibacteria > Ignavibacteriales > Melioribacteraceae > JANQIV01. The sequence goes on along the minus strand of JASFMY010000007.1, from coordinate 65,222 downwards.
ACAGGCCATTTTAGAACATCCGTAAATAAAGGTTTGGAAATAATTGACAAATTACGCGGGCATGTAAGCGGACTGGCGATTCCTCATTTTGTTATTGATGCACCCGGCGGCGGCGGTAAAATTCCTCTTTTGCCCAAATATGTTCTTCACCACGATAAAGACAAAATTATACTTCGTAATTATAAAAATGAAAATTATATCTACAAAGAATCTAAAATACAAGAACAGGAAGACTCAAAGCTAGAGATAGAAATTTCGAACAGGAAAAACGGCAAATCTACCGAACCGAAAAAAATAAAAGAAAGAAAAATTAAAACAACCGAACTTGTTGAAAGCAATAGTTAATAACTATTGCTTTCATAATTTTTCTGGGTTGCTTCTAACATCAATTCCCCAGTAGAGCTTGTTCCTCAAAATTTCAAAATAGTTTGTATCATCGGTATGAACTAATCTCACAGGGTTGTTACTTTTTTCAATTTCAATTTTTACAGGGGGTTCAAAGTAATGTACTCTTTGACCGTCACAATTAATTTGAACGGCTGTATGCTGCGATTTAACTTCAATTGAAATTTTATACTTACTTGACAGCACAAGCGGTCTCATGGTTAGAGTATGCGGCGATATGGGACTTAAAGTAATTACATTTGCTTTAGGGCTTACAATAGGTCCCCCCGTTGATAAAGAATAACCGGTAGAACCCGTAGGTGTAGCAATTATAATTCCGTCAGCAGAAAATGTTGAAACGTAATCATCACCAACATGAATGGAAAGCTGAATCATTTTAGGCCATCCGCCCTTGTCAATTACAATATCATTAATCGCAAATAATTTATTATCTATATTCCCGTTGCAATAAGCATCCAGGGTCATTCTTTCTTCAATTTCATAATTGCCGTTCTTTAGGTCCTTTATAAAGCTGTCAATGCTGTTCATATCAAACTCTGCAAGAAAACCAAGTTTGCCGAAATTTAGTCCGATCAGCGGCGTATTAAATTCTCTTGCTTCAAAAGCAGTGTTAAGCATTGTTCCGTCACCGCCTATTGAAATAACAACATCACTGTTTCTGCACAGTTCGATATTATCCATAAAGGCGGAGTTATAAATTAATTTTGTGAATCTTTTCTCGTAACACTTTAACGAACTACTTATTATGTAATCAATCTCAAAAGATTTTAATTCTTGAATAAGGTGAGAAACAACATCAAGAATATTTTCTTTATAAATATTTGGAACTATACCTACTTTCATTTTATTCTCGTTATAATTTTACTTACCAAGATTTCTGCCGGATATAATTTGAAGAACAGTGTACAAAATGATTTTTATATCCAGGGAAAAAGTCCAGTTTTCAATATACCATATATCAAATTCGATTCTGCTTTTTGTTCTTTTTTTGTTTTCTTCGAAATCAAAAACATCACCTCTATAACCGTGTATTTGTGCCCACCCGGTTATTCCAGACTTAACTCTATGTCTTAACTTTATTTCTTCAACAAATTCGCTGTAAGTATTGTTGTAGTTAACTGCATGAGGCCTTGGTCCGACAATAGACATATTCCCTAATAATACATTTATAAACTGCGGTACTTCGTCAAGATTTGTTTTCCTGAGAATTCTACCAATCCTCGTAATCCGCTTATCATCATCCGTAACGGGATTAAATCCTTTGTTTCTTATGTCCGTATACATAGTTCTAAACTTGAAACATTTAAACAACCTATCATCTTTTCCAAACCTATCTTGAACAAAAAAGACAGGGCCTTTCGACGTAGCTTTAATAAAAACTGCTACCAGCGGAATAAGCCAGCTTAATATAAGTACAGTTACAATTGCGGAAAAGGATATATCAAAAAATCTTTTCAACATTCTGTTTTGTAGTTCTTCCAAGGGATTTGTTCTAACCGTAACAATAGGATAATCACCAAGAAAATTAAATTGATACCTGCTTGATAATAAGTTGTAAAACCCGGGGACAATATGTGCGTTAACAGCAAGTCTATCGCAGATTAATAATATTTTTTTAATTTTTTCTTCATTACCGGTGTTTAAATTTAATAATATATCGGTAATGCCTTTTTCGTTAATAATGTTTTCAACTTCGTTATAGTTATCGTAGTTAATATTATAATCTGTAAAAAAACCGGCGAACGCGTAGCCGTATTCGGGTTTATTAATTATAAACCTGGAGATTTTTAACCCGTCCTCGTTTTTATAAAAAATCGATAAGCACTTTAAAGGTTTTTTGTTTTTAAAGTAACTAAAGATTAAATATTCTTTTACTGTTGAGCCGGCAAGAATCAAAATAAAATAATAAAGGACAAAATTCCTTGTAAACAGGTTCTCTTTTGTTATAAATATAAATGCAATTGCCAGTAATACTTGTATAAAAGATTTTTTAATGAGATTAGCAAATCTTTCAATAAAGGAACTATATTCTTTACTGTTTTTAATTGAATAGTCGGTTGAAACATACCATAGGCCTATCATTAAAAATAGGAGAATAAACATATGTTCTTTTCCCAAAAGGATAGCATACGATTGCGCAAACACAGCCGCAAGCAAAAACGAAAGTGATATTACAACTATATCCGAAATATTTCTAAATGTTTTTAATGTTTTTTGGTTATAAATCATTAGTATTTAGGCTGATTAAAAAATGAGTTAGCTTTTTCTAAAACGTAATTTTTTATGTTGGCTTCAAAAATACTTCTGGAAAACTTCTCAGCGTGTTTGGAAATTTCTTTAGGAATAAATTTGCTTTCATTATTCTCAAATTCGGCAACAGCATTAATTATTGCTTCCGGGTTTTGCCTGCTGAATAAATAGCCGGTTTTATTGTGTACAATTGTATCACTTGCACCTCCAACTTTATAAGCAATAACGGGTGTACCGCATGCCTGTGCTTCAACATTTGTTATCCCGAAATCTTCTTCGGCCGCAAAAATAAAGGCTTTAGCATTCTGCATATATTCTATCAATTTATTCTTTTCAACGTAACCGGCAAATTTTATATTTGATGAAGCAATTTGTTTTATTTTTTTTTCTTCAGGTCCATCCCCAATAACGATGAGTTTTTTATCCGGCATCTTTGAAAAAGCCTCAACAATCAGAACTATTTTTTTATAAGGGACAAACCTTGCCGCCGTTAAATAGTAGTCTTCTTTTTTTTCAACAAGACTGAATTTGTCAATATCTACCGGGGGATAAATAACATCGGCAGGTTTATCATAAACTTTTTTAATCCTTCTGGCAATATGAGAAGAATTGGCAACAAAATAGTCAACTCTATTGCGCGTAGTAAAATCCCATATTCTTATATAGTGTAAAAACTTTTTGGCAAGAATTCCTCTTATTCCCGTTTTTAATCCTGCTTCATCAATATATTGATGATAAAGGTCCCATGCATAACGAATAGGTGTGTGGCAATAAGAAATATGCAATTGGTTTGCAGATGTTATAACTCCCTTTGCAAATGAATGAGAACTTGATATAATCACATCGTAATTTGACACATCTAATTGTTCAATAGCATACGGGAAAAAGGGAAAATAGTTGCGGTGCAGTTTTTTGGCAAAAGGTAATTTTTGAATTATGCTTGTATTAGCCTTCTTCCCTTTTAAGATTATTTCCCTTTCTTCATCGGTTAAAAAATCAACAAGCGTAAAAACATCCGCATCCTTCCAGATATTTGTAAACGATTCAACACATCTTTCAGAACCCATATAATTTACAAGCCAGTCGTGTACAATTGCAATTTTCAATATCAACCTATCTTTTATTTTTCGAGAATATTAACATATAAATTTTCGGTTTTCTTTACCATTTTTTCTAAGCTGTATTTCTCTATTGCATCCTTTCTAGCTTGATTGGCAATCCCGCCCCATAACTCATAATTTTTTGCCAAACCGTAAACAGCGTTTGCTGCCGATCCAATATCATAAAGATCGAATAAAATACCATTTAAATAATTCTCAATAATGTCGTTGTTGCCAACTACGTTTGAGGCAACAACCGGCAGCCCAACAGCCATTGATTCAATTAACGACAGCGGATGGCCTTCCCATCTTGAAGTTGAAATATAGCATGTTGATTTAAGCAGGTAGTCCTGCGGATTTTTCACAGCCCCAATTTGATTTATATATTTTTGAAGTTTCTTTTCCTCAATCATTTTCTTTACTATTTGAAACTTTTCACCTTCGCCTAAAATATCGAGCACAAATTCTTTCTCGCTATTTTTCGAATTTAATTCAGAAATTATCTGCACAAGCAGTTCGGGGTATTTCTGATAATCATACCTTGAGAAAGTTATCAACCTAAATTTATCCCGGCTGAAATTTTCAGGGGGAACAACAGTCTCCGGAATTTCAACACCGTTTTCAATTATCTGTAATTTACTGTTATTACAAATACCGGCTTCAATTACCTTTTCGCATTCACCTTTTGACACCGAGATAAATTTATCTGTAACAATAGTAAACAATTTTTCAAGAGATAAATACAAGATTTTTTGAATAAAATTATATTCCCCAATATGAAGTCCATGAAAAGTATGCACACATTTAGTTGGTTTTAACAAACTTAATACTCTGCTGTATAGGCCTGCTCCCTTGCCCATTGAATGTACCATATCAATATTATTTTTTTTTATAAATTTTAACAGTTCCGCAACCGTGGTTAATCTAAATTTCCTGTGAGGAATTACAATAAGTTTGCTTTCCCCAACTAAGCTTTTATACCTTTCGTAATAAGGGAAATCGTTTGGGCATGCTATAAACGGATCATGCTGCTCACTCAATCGGCTTATCAACCTGAACAAGTGTTCCGGTCCCCCGCCGAAATCTGCGCGAACAGTGATATATAATATTTTAGGTGATTGATACATCGAATTACAATAGTAGCGTAATAAAAACTCAATTATTCTTTAGTTCCAGAAAAGACGCAATCTTTTCATATCTTTTTTGCCAATCATGTTTTTTTGCATATTCCTTGTAATAATTTTTGTCATGTTTTTTATTTAACAAATTTTCCAGTAAAACCGGGATTCCCTCTTTTGTTTTATACGTAAAAACCGGGGGATTTAATTTAAATAATGATTCCCACTCGGAACTAATTACCGGCAAACCGCTTGCTAAATACTGGTATAGCTTTATCGGGTTAATGCTGTTTATTAAATTAGGATTTATACTCAAATCAAGAGGAATAATTCCAACATCAGAATATTGTAAATAACCCGGAAGATCATTATAGTTTATTATACCAAGCATGTAAATGTTTTCCTGTTCTTTAAACTCACTTGCTACAGGCTCACTATTTCCAATAATTACAAATGATAAACCCGGCATCTTCTGTGCGGTATATTTAATTGCGTCTTTATCAAATCTCTTTCTCGTCTCGCCGACATAGATGATTCTTGGTTTTGGTATTTGGCTTAACAAACCCGGTTCATCGGCAATTTTATTATTAAAATGTTCCCATTCCACACCGTTGGATAAGTAAAAGCTTCTCCGGGGGTTAAGATCATCAACATATCCTTTTAAATTTTCAGCGGAATAAATTACAGCATCAACCTTTGATACAATATATTTCTCTGCGTCAATATAGGCTTTATAATCATTACCGTAAGCCCTATTGTTATCTGCTATTCGCATAATAGATTTTTTGTATTCAATGTTTTCAAGCCAGAATTTCTGATAAACACTATCTACATATAGTAAATCAAAGTTATCGCACTTATCTTTAACAAATCGTTTTAGGTTTGGAGAAGTTAAACGATGCCAATAATTAAAAACAAAATTAGATTTTAATAAGAATTCATTTTGAGGGGTTAGCAACGAAAAGGGAACATAAGCAAATAAAGATTGATTTAAGTCGCTAATACCTTTCTCGTTATTTATTCTTAATCTTTCCTTTACCAGTTCTTTTTCTTTTGAAAATAAATGCAATGGAGAAACCGGGTCGGAAATAAAAAAGACATTCCACCCGTTTCTTGCAAAAACTTTGGCTAACTGATGGCTGCCGACCTGATAAGGAGAAGTCCAGTGATTACATGCGGCAAAAAGGGCTTTTGGTTTTGTCATAAAAAAAAAATTATTATGACAAATATAATTCTATTATAAGAGATATTTAAAATAAAAATAGTCCGGATTAACCGGACTATAAAAAATTTTTAGGATAACTTTAATTGGCAAAAGCCACCCAATCTCCTCCAATATTTAAGATTTTAGTGTTGCCCCATGTTTTTATTTTAACAGTAAATCCATCTCTTGATACTGCTTCGGCTTTAACTTCATATCTCAGATTGGTTTCTTTATCTGCTTCTATTTTGTTTACTGTAACTACTACCGCAGGAAGTGTTTCAAAACCTTTTTCAAATTGAACATACTTTGTATAGACTCTGTCGCCTTCATTTTTGTGCAAGATAAATCCGTTTGTGCTCTGATTTGCATCAAATTTACCCGATAGGATATGCTGGGCTGTTGATTGAGTAACAAAACCCAAAGCCAAAACTAAAACGACCGTTGAAATAATTGATTTCATTTTTCCTCCTGATTTTAATTATATTTGTTTAAAGTGGACCATAAATGTTACTGGATATTCTAATTAACTTTTTTCAATTGAACAAGTGTCTTGCATTAAGCTTAACGAAAAATTAATTCCGACAATAAACCATATCATAGTTATAATTTCTTGGTCCCCGAAATTCCACTCTGTTAATCCAGATACTAAAAATGCAAAAAAACATCCAATCGAGGCAAGAGCAAAGTTCCCTGCAAACTCACTTCTTGTGTTTGAATCGAACAACCAAAATAACTTTATAATTATACTGTAAAATAAATAAATAAAAGCAAAAAAACCTGTGATCCCCATTATTGCCAAAATATGAATGTAATTATTGTGCAAATGCCCCTGAATTTCTTTTTCATATTTTGATTTATATTGTTTATAGTAACCTGCCAAATCAATGTCCCCAACGCCGAATAACGGGTTGTCCAAAAATATTTTCCAGCCTGCGCTCCATAAAGAAAGCCTTGTGCGGTTGGATAAATTGTAGGGATCAAAAATACTCGCTAATCTTCCTTTTGCATAACTCGTTGTATATATTGTCCCGCTTTTATATTCAATTGAAGACGGTCTAAATTTAAGCTTGTGAGATTCGTCAATCAGTAATTCATTATTTTTTATTTTGCCAAAATATAATTCATTTTCACTGCTGAGCAACATTAACCCGCCGTTATAATTATCTGCCGAAACAAATTTTATATTTAAACCGAAACTGATTTCTGTAAATGAGTTTGCCTGTAAATCATAACATATCAATCCGTTTGGATTCTGGAACAACGGCTTACCATCGTAGAATAATAAAAATTTCATTTGGTCTTCGCCGCTGGAAAATTTTTCTTCAAGATTATTGCTGTTCTCAAAGATGCTCACATTATTATTTTTGTTTTCAAAAATTAGAAGCCCTTCGTTTACATAAAGCTTTTCAAAATTTCTTAACTCGGGGTATCTTCTTATTTCAACATCACAAAGAAGATTATTATAAATTGTTAATCCGCTGTCCCTATCATTAATATATAATTTATTATCAAAATATTTATAATCACTTGTAAAACCTGGTGGAAGAATTTCTTTGACGGTATTTAATTCACCATTCTTCAACTCAGTAATTAACAACCTCGTGTCGAAAAGCTCAATAACAAATAAACTGTCACCGTTTCCAATTTTTGATACAGATTCCACAGGGGATGGAAATACAAATTCGTTTATATCGTTTTCATTTTCGACATGCAGAAGACCGCCTTCAAAATCTGTAACAAAAAAAGATGAATCCAAAGGTAAAATATTGCGGGCTCTGCCTTTGGTATCAAAACTAAAAACGCGGGAAATTTCCCTGCTGTTTTTTTGAAAGACTCGAACAGTGCTGTAATTTTTCTCAAGAAAAAATAACCCAACAAGAAAAATTATTCCCGGTATTATTAGACGGTATTCTTTTTTAAGGAGCAGAATAACTCCAATGCCGCCTGCCACACCTATCCAGCCGGTTCTTTTAAAGGTTGCCACAATTGCAAGCAGCGATATGAACAGTCCAATAAAAAACAAAACTTTATATTTTTTTTCTGTTTTTTCATAAAACAAAAACACAAAAAAGAAAATGATTGTAAAACTCAATAACTCACTTGTAGTAATCGGGTATTGAAATATTGAAGGCCCGCTCCCGGTTAATTGAAATAGCCCTTCTACATAATATTCATATGAATTAAATAAATAAACGGCAGCACTTATAAATGCAAACGAAAGGTAAACCCAGACAAATGTCTTTACTTTTTTTATGTCTGTTAATACGGAAGGAATAACGTATAGCAACGGCAGCAACAAAATTCTTTTCAGCAGATTGTTAAACGACTGCCCAGAATGCTCTGAAAATAACGTTGCCAGAATTTCTGCAACAATAAAAATTATTAACGCAACTTCAATACCTATCTTGTGAAACTGGTTTTCCTTTTTTAAATAAGTCTTTATAAGAATTAAAAGAAGTGTACCGAAATATCCAACCTGGTTAACAAATATAGAATTTGTTAAACTGGCACAGAATAAAAAGAAAAAGAAAAGAATTAAATTGTCGATTAAACGAGTTGTTTTGTCACTTATTTCCATTAAAGTCTCTAAACTGCATTTCGTATAATTTACTGTAAAGTCCGTCATTCCGGTTTATAAGTTCATCGTGCGTCCCTTCTTGTATTATTCTTCCCTGGTCTAAAACAATTATTCGGTTTGCATTTCTAATAGTACTTAACCTGTGCGCAATAACAAACGTTGTTCTGTCTTTCATCAATCTTTCAATAGCTTCCTGCACAAGCTGTTCAGATTCATTGTCAAGCGAAGAAGTAGCTTCATCAAAAATCATAATGGGCGGATTCTTAAGCAATGCTCTTGCTATTGAGATTCTTTGTCTCTGCCCACCGGAGAGTTTTGTACCGCGTTCACCTATCACAGTATCATAACCGTAAGGAAGCTCCAATATAAAATCATGAGCATTAGCCGCTTTTGCTGCAGCTATTATTTCTTCTTCAGGATAATTTTTGTAACCGTAAGCAATGTTGTTTTTGACGGGTTCGTTAAACAGAACAACCTCCTGAGTAACAATACCCATTAAGTTTCTTAAATCATTTATTTTGATTTCTTTGATATTGATTCCATCAAGAAGTATTTCGCCTTTAACAGCATCGAAAAAGCGCGGGAGTAAATCAACAACTGTTGTTTTGCCTGCACCGCTGCTGCCCACAAAAGCAATAATCTCACCTTTGTTTACTTGAAAACTTATGTTTCTTAAAACCAGTTCGTCCGAGTCATCATAATGGAAGCTTACATTTTTATATTCAACCTCTGAATTGAATCCGTCAACCTTAATTGAATTTTCACGGTCTTTAATTTTTGGTTCTGTTTCCAAAATTTCAAACACTCTGTCTGCTGCAGCGCTTGATTCCTGAATTCTGTTATTAATATTGCTTAATTCTTTTATCGGTGTCATTAAACTGAAAATTGCAAAAAGGAACCCGAGGAACTCGCTGGCTTTTAATGCTCCTTCTTCAAGCACAAGATGACCGCCGTAATAAATCATTGCGGCTCCTACAACAACACTTAACAGCTCTGTTACCGGAGAAGAAACGTTCCTAATTCTTACCATTTTTAACGCCTGCCTTCTTAGATTGTCGGTCTGCTTTTTGAATTTATCATTTTCGTAATCTTCCATTCCGAATGCTTTTACAATTTTAACGCCGGAAATTGTTTCATGAAGTATGGTTGTAAGCTCGGACATTTTTTCCTGGAGAAATGAACTCTGCTTCCTTAATATCTCACCGATTTTTGCAATTACAATTGACGATAAAGGAATGACGACTATTGAGAACAAAGTTAATTTCCAAGTAATAGAGAATGCAATACCAAGGAAAACTACTATTGTTAAAGGCTCCCGTATAAGATTGAAAAAAATCGTTGAAACACTTGTTTGAATTACATAAACATCGTTTAAGATTCGTGAGATTAAGTTCCCTGTCTTCTCTCCTTTAAAGAATCCCATCGGTAGTTTGTGAAGATGAACATATGCCTGATCTCTAATTCTTTTTATTACACCCTGTTCAACATAAGCAAGAAAAAAAGCCTGCAAGTATCCAAACAAATTTTTCCCCAAAAACGCGGCTAAAATTAAAAGGCAAATTCTCAGTAAAACTTCCGACGCTTCACCTTCAAAAATAAATTCTTGAAAAGTTTTTTTTAACCCGTCAAAATAACCGGTGAGAGAATTTTGAGAAGTGACGTTTTCTTCAATTACTTTTTCCTGCTGATTATTTGCAAACTTAGAATCCTGGAAAAGCGCATCCAGCAAAGGGATTGTCAAATAAATAGAAGCACCGTTAAGCAATGCATAAATTATCGTACAAATAATCGAAAGAGATAAGTGTTTCCAGAAAGGTTTTACGTAGTTTAAAATTTTAAAGTAAGTTTCCAAAAAAATTGTTTCCTTAAATTCTATTAATCCCGCAGCCGTGTCTTGTTTCTATCATATCTATAACGGAATTTTTCCTGTAATCGAAGATCATAATCCTTTTATTATCAATCCATTCATCAAATATAACTAAATTACCATGCACTATAAAATCAGCGGAGAACCCTTGAATAAAAACATTCTGCATTTTTTTTTCTTCAAGATTTATAACAATTAATTTTGATAAAGAATCTTCTCCCGATTCATATGCAAATGATAAAATACAGAAATCATTTTGTGGTGTCCATTCAACACTCATTAGTATTAACGAATCTTTTACAACGGGTATTGATATACCATTTGGGATATCATTAATCGAATAGTTAAGAACTTGCCTTTCTACAGAGGCTTTTATTTCATAGTTTCTGTCAGGAGAAATAAGTTCTACCGGTTTGTTAATTGATAAAGGGAAACCGTCTTTTAACAAGTCAAACCTTTCTAAAGAATCGGCAACTAATTCCATTTTTGAAGTGAAAGTATTTTGCCTTCTATAAACGAACGAAGAATTTACTGTATCCAGATAAGTATAATAACTATGAAAGGTTGAATCGTTCTCCCAATAAGAATAGTTTTGCAAACCGTCTCCGTATTTCATTATAAGATTAACATTATTATTTCGGAAAGAGTATAATTTTGCATTTAATATAAACGGAAATCCCGCTCTCCTCCCCAAAGAAAGTGCGGTACTGAAATTCACAATACTGTTACTTTTATTTCTCCAAAGTCTAACAATATCATGTCCCCATTTATCCCAGAGCAGCCTGTATTCACGTTTTAATAAATCATATTCAAACAAAGACTTTCTTTCATTCTCAACGGAAATAAAATAAATTTTCTTAAAATTATTGCGGACTCTTTTTTGATTGGAAGTATTAATCAGTTCATACTTCCGAATTATTTTATTAGTGAAAAAAGTGAATGCTTTTTGGCCTGCTAAAAATGAATCTTCAAAAAAACCAATCCTAATTTTTTTTCTGTTCTTTTCCTGATAAAAATAAACCGAATCCGTAACTGACGCTTTAATTGAATTAAAGAGAGAGTCTAAATTTGTAGTCTCATCTGTCCTGTGTAATTGAATTGTAAAATAACCCGACTTAATTTTTTTATCGGGTTTATTTGGCTCTTCCGTTTGGCAGGCAAGAACTAAAATAGTTAATGTAACAATTGAAAATATTTTTGTCATAGTCTATACTGTATTCAATATAAATTCTGTTATCCCAAGTACAAACGTCATAAAATATTTCCACAGAGGACTGTAAATAAAAAGAAACAAAATGATAGTGCCGTAAAACCCCAAGTTTAATATTTTGGCAGTTAGTCTGTTCGGGAAAAGGTCAAATAAAATATGAGAACCATCCAACGGCGGTATAGGCAGTAAATTGAACGCAAATAAAAATATGTTAAAATAAACGGCTAATGTTAAAATTCCGTTTAACCAGCTATCTGTATTTATGGTATTATTAAAGAATAAAATTACTGCAAACAAAAAAGCTAACGCAAGATTTGAAATCGGGCCTGCGACTGATACTACTGCATCATCGGAATAAGGCTTTTTAAAATTGTTCGGGTTAACGGGCACAGGCTTTGCCCATCCGATAATCATCAATCCTGATGCAAATGCAATAACCGGCATTAACACGCTTCCCACCAAATCAATATGTTTTAAAGGATTGAGAGTTAGCCTGCCCAGATTTTTAGCAGTGCTGTCTCCAAGTTTATTTGCAAGATATGCATGTGCAAATTCATGTACGGAAAGTGAAATAAAAAATAGAGGCAAAAAGATCAAAAAATTAATCAGTCTCTCGCTAACCTGTATATCGTTCAATTTATTTACCCCTCGGATGATAATCGTGAAATTCTTGTTTTATAAACTCTCTATCAATATGAGTATAAATCTGTGTTGTTGAAATATCTGCATGCCCAAGCATTTCCTGAACAGCTCTTAAATCTGCACCGCCTTCCAGTAAATGTGTTGCAAAGCTATGCCTTATTGTATGCGGATGCACATCTTTTTTTATTCCCGCTTCTTCACAATATTTTTTTAAGATTTTCCAGATGCCCATTCTCGATAATTTTGTCCCCCTATTGTTTAGGAAAACATAATTATGGCTATGCATTCGTTTTTCCAGAAGCGGACGGAACTTTTGCAAATAATTTGTTACCGCATCAACAGCGCTCGAACCAACCGGAACGATTCTGTATTTATTGCCTTTACCCAAAATTCTTACTACTTCGTCCTTTAATAACAAGTCGGATAATTTTAGATTTATTATTTCGGATACCCTTAGACCTGATGAGTATGCCAGTTCCAACAAAGCTTTATCACGCGCTCCCAGCCTTTCATTACTTTCGGGTACCTCCAACAATTGAAACATTTCTTCAACTGTTAACACAACAGGGAGTTTCCTTGTCAACTTAGTAGAAAAAAGGTTTTCCGCCGGATTTTTGTTGATATATTTTCTTTTGTGTAAATATTTGAAGAACCCTTTAAGGGAAGATAAATATCTTGCCGCGGTAGAACTGCCGAGTCCAACTTCTCTTTGTAGGTTAAAATATTTCGATATTAACGATGGGCTTATTTTACTCCAATCATTAACTGATCGATCTTCGGCAAAATTTATAAATTTATTAATATCGTTTGAATAAGAAACGATGGAATTTTCCGAAAGATTTTTTTCAAGTTTTAAAATAGCGAGATACTCTTTTAAGAATTCTTCCATTTAACTTTCGGCAGGATCGTTTTCCAATTCTTCCTGCTTGGGGTATCTTATTCTTTTATGATGCTGCACTAATAAAGTTTTCAGGAAGGACTCTTTAATTTTGTTAATATCACGAAGAGTGATAGGGGAATCGTTAAGCTGGTTATCGTCAATTCGCATTTTTATTAAATTTGAAATTACATTTTCAACCTGTTTTACTTCGGGTTCAACAATTGACCTCACTGTAGATTCACAAGCATCGGCAAGCATAACGAGTGTCGTTTCTTTTGTATTTGGTTTAGGTCCGGGATACCTGAAATCATCTTCGGATACTTCGTTATCCGGATTTTTCTCTTTGGCTTTTTCATAAAAATATTTTACTACCATTGTACCGTGATGCATCGGTATAAAATCAATAATTGCCTGCGGAAGCTTATTTTTTTTTGCTAATTCAATTCCCTGATTAACATGGGCTATAATTAAATCTGCACTTTTCTGCGGTTCCAATGATTCATGAATATTTTTATTGTCAAGCTGGTTTTCAACAAACTTATCCGGTTCCAAAGTTTTACCGATATCATGGTAGTAAGCCCCGACCCTTGCCAGTATTGGGTTTGCTCCAATTTCAACCGCAGCATTTTCAACCATTGAGCCCATTGTTATCGAATGAGTAAAGGTACCCGGTGCATCTGCTGCTAATTTTTTCAGTAACGGATTATTAAAATCCGTTAATTCCAGCAGCGTAAGGTCAGTCGTAATTTTAAATGATCTCTCAAAGAATATTATTAAACCGTAAGTCAGTACAGCGCTTACTAAAGCATTACCTGCAGCAAAACCCGATTGAAGCAGAATATGACTATAAGAATCGAACCTCTCCAGTCCGAATGCTGTAATAGTGACTACATAGCCTATTAGTATATAAATAAACGATATAAAAATTTGACTTCTGTTTTTTATATCTCTTACAGTGTATGCAGCCATACCCCCGGCAACAATATTGGTAATAGCCAACACATAGTCGTTACCTCTAATTCCGCCAATTATAAAAGCAATCACAACAGTCGCATAAAACCCAACTCTTGAATCAAAAATAATTGTTAGAAGCATAGAAGCAACGGGAACAAGAACCAAGTACTCAAAAGGCAGAACAATATCGATATCAATATGGAAAATCAAAAAGGCAAGAAATGTAATAAATAAAATTACAATCGATATTAAAAGGATCTTGTAGTTATCGTAATAAATCTTTTTTCTAAATAAGTAAATATAAATACAGAATAGAGTAAACACCGAAATAATATGCAAAAATTTTCCAAGGTTTTGAGCAAACCTTGCCCAGAAACTGCTTTCTTCACCTTTAGCAATTCTATAAGAATCAATTTTGTCTTTTATTTCTTTTGTAATTCTATCGTGCTTGGCAACTATTCTTTCGTTTTCATTTACAATACCAATATTTCTCAAAACCTTTTCTTTAGCCAATTCAATAGCATCATTTGTTAATTGACTGCTATGAATTACGTTTGGCATAAGAAAGTGATTAATATACTCAGCAACAGAGTTGTTATAAACAGAATCCCTGCTGAGGTAATTAAATAAATAATTATCGATGTATGTACTTGCAGAATTTTTGTCGTAATACTTTGTCTTGCTGGTTACCTTTTCAAACTTACCTTCACGTATGGATATACTGTCTTTGGAGATATCAGAGAAAGATAAATTAAGCAGACCCTTCCTATAAATTCTATCAATAATGTTGTTTGAAACATCCAAAATTCTATTTAAGGTAATTGTTGACCTAGATGAAAAATTGTTTTCACGTTTTCTGATTGACTTAAAATTCTGGTATGCTGTTGGCGACAAAATCGTGGTATTTCCGTATTGACTATTACCAAGTAAAATATCTTCATCCAGAACATTCCGAAGCAACTTATTATAAGCTCTTATAGAATCCTTTACCAATTGGGGTATTGAGTTGTCAAGTATAAAAATTTGATGGACACCTTCAGCGGCTAATCTTTTCTCTCTTTCGTATACTTCAGGTTCCTTCAATATCTCGAAAGTAGTAGATGCAATCAAATCATTCTGCATCCATATTGTTCCAACGGTTACTTCCGATTCAATCGATTCCCCTTTGGGAAACATTAGGACCACGAGTATAATTGTAAGAAAAACAATCGCTGTTCTTATTTTGCTGTCTGATTTAATGCCCTTACCCATATTAATTTTTTATTATACACTAAACCGTCAATATTGTTCTTGGAACATAATGAACAAGTAAATAATTTAATTAAAATACTATAAGTTCTGCAATTCCTCAATTGCTTCTTCAACAGTATTTTTGATTGGAAGGATTCTGTCGAGCTGGGAAATTTCAATTAATGTTCTGACGTGTTTCGTAGGGGCTGCAATCCTGATAGAGCCGTTTTTTGATTGCAGAACTCTAAATGCAAGCAAAATAGCACTTAACCCTGAGCTGTCGCAATATTCAACCGCTGATAAATCAATTACAAGTTTGTTAACATCTTCCGTATGCAGAATTATAGTAAACTCACCTTTCACCAAACCCGCAATTTGTGCATTAAATCTTTTTTCATTTAGTTTAAAGATCGCTATATCATTAATTTTCTTTAATTCAAAATTTATGTTTTCTTCCATAACTATAATTCTACTTTTAATAATTTTTTAAATATGCAAATAAGTACATCAAATTTATTACTTATTTAAATAAGTTCAAAACATCTTTAAGCAATTTACTAAATTTCCGTATGAATTATCCATTATAGTTTTATCACGCGGAATCTGAAAATTATAATAATAATCCGAATTTGACTTTGTAAATCCAACTCTGAATTTAGCCCTTGATAAATATGAAACTGCAAATGAAAATAAATTTACATTCAGATTCAAATCAATTACAACATCAAATTGTTTTTTTTCTATTTTATCGGTGAAATCTTTGTTGGGTAAAGAGATTTTGTTAATATCATCTTCTGCAAAAGGAATGAACTGATATAAAGAATTACCATGTAGAGTATTTACTTTATGTTCTTTCAATAGCAAGGATACATTTTTATTTCTATTTTTTAGGTATTGCAGCACTGATTCTGCATTACCAAAAGCTGAATCATCAAAAGGCATTATCACCAGAAATTTAAGGGAGTTTTCAACAAAATTATTAAAAAAATGTTCTTTGCCAGTTTCTTTTATGGTTCGCCTTTTGAGAATAAATGATCCTACTTTTTCGTAAAAGGATTGTAACATTTTATTTATTAATTATGTTGTTAAATTCTGCTTCATCTATTACCGGAATACTCAATTGTTTCGCCTTTTTCAATTTTGATCCGGCCTTTTCCCCGGCAAAGACGTAATCCGTATTTTTGCTTACGCTTGTTACTACCTTTCCGCCAAATGATATAATTTTCTCTTTTGCTTCATCCCTTGTCATATTTTCAAGTGTGCCGGTAAGAACAAATGTTTTACCGTTAAAAATATTCTTGGAGAGTTTGTTTGCCACTTTAAAATTTAGCCCGGCTTCTTTTAATCTTTCTATAAGTTTTTTGTTTTCTTCTTTCAAAAAGTACTCAACAACGCTTTTGCTTACACTAGGCCCAATTTCATGGATCGATATTATTTCTTCTTCATCTGCATTTATAAGATTATCAATATTCTCAAAATGTTCAGCCAGTTTCAAAGCGACACCGCTCCCCACGTATCTAATGCCCAGGGCAAATAATACTTTTGCAAAATCTCTCTCTTTGCTTTTTTCAATTCCTTCAAGCAGATTTTTCACGCTTTTTTCGCCGAGCTTTTCAAATTCAACAAGTTTTTCAAAATGATTACCGAGCAAATAAATATCTGCAAAAGATTTTAACAAGCCTTCATCTACAAAAAGATTAATTAGTGATTCACCCAATCCTTCAATATCCATTGCACCTCTCGATGCAAAATGCTGCAAGCTTGCTTTTAACTTTGCCGGGCAGCTATTGTTTATGCAATAGCAAATAACTTCATTCTCCGGTTTGAATATTTCACTGCCGCATACCGGGCATTTTTCAGGCAAACCGGTTTTACTTAAATCAGTTCCCCTTTTTTCGGTAATTACTTCAACAACTTTAGGAATAACATCTCCGCCCTTTTCTATTTTTACAGTATCGCCAACCCTTATATCTTTTCTCCGGATTTCGTCATAGTTATGCAAAGTAGCTCTGCTGATGGTTGATCCGGCTAAAAATACCGGTTCTAATTCTGCAACCGGGGTTAGCGCACCTGTTCGGCCAACCTGCCAGGTAATATTTTTTATGGCAGTTAATGATTGTTTCCCTTTAAACTTGAAAGCCGTTGCCCAGCGCGGCGATTTGGCAACACTGCCTAGTTCATTCTGTTGGGCAATTAAATTGACCTTAATTACAACTCCGTCAATTTCATATGGCAAACTATGCCTCTTTTCTTCCCATTCATTGCAAAACGAAATTACTTCCTTAATTGACTTACAGAGTTTATAGTTAGAATTTACTTTAAAGCCAAGCGTTTTAAGTAATTCAAGATTTTCTAGTTGGGTATCGAATTCAGTATTGCCGCTTATAAGGTAATAAACAAAAATATCCAGCGGACGTTTGGCTACAATTTTCGGGTCCTGCATTTTTAATGTCCCGGCTGACGAATTCCTTGGGTTCGCAAATACCTTTTCGCCTAAAGATTTTCTCTCTTCGTTTAATTTTTCAAACGCCGCAACTTCCATAAAAACTTCACCCCGAACTTCGAACTCCGAAAGATTATATTTGTCGTTGGAATTAATATCAACCTTTAACGGAATTGACCTAATCGTTTTTGCATTTACCGTAATTTCTTCGCCGGTCGTTCCATCACCGCGTGTAGCAGCCAAATTTAATTTTCCGTTTACATATTTAAGCGAAATAGAAACACCGTCTATTTTTAGTTCAACTACATAATCTATTTCAGAATCTTTACCCAAAATATTTTTTAAACGCTTTTCAAAATCGTACAACTCTGATTCATTGTATGTGTTGGATAAACTAAGCATTGGCCTGGAATGCTGAACAGATTTAAATTCTTTTGTGAGGTCGGAACCAACTCGACGGGTTGGAGAGTCTTCCGTAATTAATTCAGGATTTTCTTCTTCAAGTTTTACAAGTTCACTGTATAACTGGTCATATTCATAGTCACTTATTTTCGAATCATTCAGAACATAATAAGAATAGTTATATTCATTTATTTTTTTCCTTAGTTCTTCTATTTTTTTAACAATATCATTATTCATCTGATTTGATAGGCTGTGGCGTTAATTGTCTTAACCCGTTTTTATCAACTACAACATTTCTAACCCTGCCTACTCTTCCCTGGTAGTTCAAATTATTTCCGTTTAGAAATAATTCAACACCGCCTGCATTGCCCAATAAAATGTTAAAACTATCGGTACCCTTTAATTCTTTTCTCCTGCCAGGGTATAAAATAAACTCTTCGCTTTTCGAATTATCAATCAACACTCTTACCCACGAAGTATCCTTTGCAGATACCGTCAGATTAAGGCTGTCAACTCCTGTTACTGCAACAGGCTCTTTGTTTTTTGTTTCAAACCTGCTCTGGTTTTGGTTTTCTTCGATAGCCTCTTCTATTGGATTCTCTGTTATAAAAACAGGCTCGCTTTTTTGAATAAACACAAAGTAAACAATTAATACGATTACAACTAATCCTACTGTTGAAATACCTATAACGGCATTTTTGCTTAATTGAAAACCTGGATCACTTTTGGTAGTTGCTGTATAAGTTTCCGAATCAAATTCTTTTTTTACTTCTTTTTGCTCTTCTTTAACGTCACTATCTTCCTCAATTGCATTTAAGTCTTTAATCTCGCCTGATTTTGCCAGATCATAATTTTTGATTACCATTTTCGGGTCTAATCCAACTGAGGCTCCATACTCTTTAATAAACGCCCGGATATATACTTCTGGGAGAATTTCAAAGTTACCTTCTTCAATTGCTGTAAGAATTTTACGATCAATTCTCGTCTTATCGTGAACTTCTAATAGTGTAAGACCTTCTTTTTCGCGAGCTGCTTTTAGTTCATTAGCAAATTTTTTTAGGGTTTCTGATGACATAAGAATTTGTTTATTTATTCTTTAATAAGTTTTGCTGCAAAAGAGCCGTCTATTTTATGAATGTTTGGCAAGGATTGTACACATTTGTTTTCATCTAATAAACTTTCGTTAAATATCCCTTCCGCAGATATCAACTTAAAATCAGAGTTATCATTTAAAAATCTTTCTACTACCTCACTGTTTTCATCAGGTTCAATTGTACAGGTACTATAGACTACAATCCCACCCTTTTTTAATAATGTTGATGCTTTATTTAAAAGCTGATACTGCAAATCTGCCAACTTTCTTAGTTCACCCATGTCGCGTTTCCATTTGATATCAGGTTTTTTGGTCAGCGTACCCAGGCCGGAACATGGCGCATCAACAAGAATTCTATCAAACAGTCCTTCTTCCGGTGCATAATCCATTGCATCAACTTCAACAGTTTTTACGATTGTTACACCTAATCTATCTAAATTTTTCTTTAATATTTTCAAACGGCTTTCATATTTATCAAGCGCTACGATTTCGCCCTCGTTATTCATTAAATCTGCAAGCATTGCTGTTTTGCCTCCCGGGGCAGCACATAGGTCCAGCACTTTCATTCCCGGTTTAACATCCAGCAGCTTACAGGAAAACCCTGTACTCTCATCCTGAATAGTGAAATAGCCTTTAGTGAAATACTCCCAGTCCTGAATGTTTGTTAAGTTACTCAATCTTACAAATTCATCATGATATTTGGAATAGGTAAACTTAAGTTTTACTTTTTTGAGTAATTTAACAAATTCTTCTTTATTTGTTTTCAGTTTATTTATTCGCAGCGACAAAACGGGTTTTTGATTATTCGCAATTAAAAGGTCTTCGGTAAATTCTTCACCAAATCTTTTTGCCCATCTTTTTACTAGCCACGTAGGGTGGGAATAATAAGCGCTTAAAAACCCAATATTATCTTCTTCCTTGTTGGGATATCTTATTCCTTCTTTGTTCCTAATAATATTTCTTAGGACGGCATTAGTAAGGTTTGCCGATTTTTCACCTTGAAGTTTTTTAACAAATTCAACGGCCTCATTTACTGCAGCAAATTCAGGTATTTTATCGAGAAAAAGGACTTGATAAAGCGCCACCCTCATTGCATTTTTTACATTAGGGATACATTTTGAAAACTGTCCTTTGTAAAAACCTATAAGTATCCAGTCTATTCTTCCAAGCCATCTAATTACTCCGTGAACTATCTCAAACAACAATGCTTTATCGGCCCGGTTGAGGTTGGAATTTTTCAATTCAATCTCGAGCATTTTATCTAAGTAAGCATCCGTTCTATCTATTCTATTCAATAATTTAACGGCAATGCCTCTAACACCTTTATACAAATTCAGCCCCGAATATTCTTTTATCTCAGACATTTTCACTCACAAAATAATTGCATCAAAAACAGCATTAAAGATAAAAAAAAACTTATACTTATATTAAATTATATTTTGAAAGGGATGGAATATGAAGTAATCTAAAACAAAAAGTCCGGCTCATACCGGACTTGAAAAATTTTTTTTAGCTTTTTGACTTAATACCGTACTTTCTATTAAACCTTTCAACTCTACCGGCTGAATCCACGATTTTCTGTTTTCCTGTGAAAAACGGATGAGACTGACTTGAAATTTCTAATTTTACCAAAGGATATTCTTTACCATCTTCCCATACAATCGTATCTTTCGTATCCACGGAAGACTTGGTCAGAAATGAAAAATTAACCGATACATCTTGAAACACAACAGGTCTATATTTAGGATGAATTCCTTTTTTCATTTTAATAAAATCCTCAAAAATTTAGAAAAGAATTATAGCAAAATTATTCTAAAATCACAAATAATTTTACTTATTTGCAGGTTCCTTTGCTAAACTCTTCAAAGAATCAATTCGCGCTTTTTCTTTTAATAAAGCTTCATTATTATTTTCAATCCTCGTGTAAAACCCATCAAATTCAAAATATTCTACATTGTCTCTATTTCGACCTGCAGTTCCTACAGTTCTTAAAGAACTTGGGTTACTGTTGCCAAGCATATTATCTAAATCTACCGAAGAGTTTTCATTAAAAGGATAGTTCACTTTTTCCTGTACTACAACATCATTCGGCTGCAGAACAACAACATAATTTTCTTTAGATTCTGAGGAACTTTTCTCAACTGCGGAGTTTTTAGATAATAATTTTTTTGATTGAATATTACCGAATAAGCCTGATTGAGCCTCACCAATTAATTCAGTTTTGGGTAGCGGATCTTCTAATAGAGGATTATCCACGTTATCACTTTCACCACTAAAAACAAAAAATAATAAAACAGCAGACATTACGAGCGCAGTAGCAGGGGCATAAATCCACGACCATCCTACTTTTTCTTCTTTATTCTTAAGATCAAACTGTTTGTTTTGAATTCTTGTAAGAAGGTTAAATTCAAAATTATCCGGTGTATTAACACGCGGCAACTCGGAAAGTGTTTTCCTGAGTTCTTCAAAACCTTCTTCCTTATTAAAATTGTAGATGTCTTTTCCCATAAGCATACCACCTAATTATATATATCTTTTAATAATTTTTGAAGTTGAGTTCTCCCCCTATTTATTCTTGATTTTACAGTACCTATTGAAAGCCCGGTAATTTCTGAAATTTCTTCATAAGATAATCCTTCAATATCTCGCAAAATAACTACTTCTCTATAAACCGGCTTAACTTTTAATAAAGCTTTCTGAACAAATTCTCCTTTAATAGAATTATCCGCCGATCTATCAGGAGCCACAAATTTTTTATCTTCAATCTGTAGCGTTTTTTCGTCATCATCCTGCTGGTTTAATGAATAGATTGTGCGTCTTCTTTTACGCTTCAATTCATTTTTAGCAAGATTTCCTGCAATAGTGTAAATCCATGTAGAGAACTTAGCAAAGGACTTATAAGAGTTCTTGTTCAAATAAAACTTAATCATAGTATCCTGTACTATGTCGATACTTGTATCTTTATCGCCAACAAATCTAAAAACAAAATTTGTGAGCGGGTCTTTATACCGCTTGACCAGTAATTCATAAGCTTCAAGAGTATCGTTGTCCTGAAACTCTTTAATCAATTGTTCGTCAGTAAGGTCGCTTAGTCTTTTTACCAATGGGATTTATACTTGTTTAATTTTGAAAAAGTTTCAAAAAGAATTAATAATGAAATCAAAATAAAAACATTTTTTCATTTATTGAAGCATTTCGCTAATTAAAATGGTTAATACCGTATATTTATCTGCGTTGCTTGTTTTAATCGATAAATCTGCGTCAAGCAATGCGCGCGATGCATTAAGCAGCCTGTCTTTCGATAAAAAATAACGTGCTTTTTTACAGTTCAAATAATAATAATAGGAAACCCCGGCAGATTTTGCTCCTTCATTATCTGATACTTTCCTTTTAGTCAAATCAAAAATATGGGAAATTGTTGTAATATACTTTGTTAACATGGATAAAATAAAAACCGGTTCTATGCCATTTGACAATAAATTAAACGAGATATCAAGCGCACCGGATTTGTTCCTTTTGCCCAGTTCATCAAGCAACTGGAAAATATTGTTCTCTTTTGTAGCCGAAGCTAATTTGTTAATTACTTCGTCGGTTATGCTTTCGCCTTCGTTGAGAAAGTTGCTGAACTTGGCGATTTGATTTTCCAGCAGGGCTTTATCTTCCCCCACAATATCAATTATTGTTTTAGCATGTTGATGCTTAAGTTTTATTCCTTCTCTTTCGGCTAATCTTACCAGCCAATTTACCCATTCTTCACCTCTCAATTCTTTTGCTTCAAACAAGTAGTTTTTCTTCAACAAAGAATTAAACGGTTCTTTTGAGAAATCATTTACTTTTGAATAATAAGAAATAACCAAAATTGTGTGTTCAGCAGGATTTTTCGCATAATTTTCAAAAGCTTTTTTATCGGAAATATTTTCAAAGTTTTTTAATACCAAAATTTTTTTTTCTCCCCCAAACGGGAAAGCTGAGGCAATATCAATTACAGAGTTAATTGATTGTTTTTTTTCAGCCGAAATAACTTCCCTATCAAAATCCGATGCAATTAAATGCTCCACCGATTTTTGAATTAATTTTACGGCTTTATCAATAGAATAAAAATCTTCTCCGCATAAAAAATAAATCGACAGAAAATTATCATTCTTGAGATACTTTGTTATATCATAAATCGACGGAACTTGAGGTCTGTTCTTGCTCATAGTTTCTTTTATTGTTTTCAAATTTTATTGCGGAAACCAGGAAGAAAATAAAGCCTCCCCAAACTAATCCGCCTACAACCAACAATGTAAAAATAGTCACAGTGCTCATTGACTGCCTAATGTTTTGTTTACTATAAATTTATTAAAAATAATAAATGTGCCTAAAATTAATCCCCACTGGAAAATACATGTTCCCGCATTTTCTGCATGAAAAGGATTCCACCAATCCGGGTCCCAGGAAACCGAAGAAATCAGCCACCAGCCTAACAAAAACATTGCCTGAACAGGAATAAAATATTTAATAATTACGTTGTACCACTTCCCGATTTTTACGTCCGAGCCAAAACCGTTTATTATTTCCCTTCTAAATTTATCGGCACCGTACTTTATAATTGAGAACGAAATAAACGCTCCGTTCAAAATTAAGCCTACACCCCAAACCCAATCCTGGTTTGTAAAAATCTTTAAATCCAGTGCCGAAGGAATACCGAATAAAAAACCGCAAGCACTTACAATTAAAATTGCTTTTTTCCTGATAACTCCGAAATCTATGATTGTCCTAGTAGTTAATTCCATTAAGGAAATTAAAGAAGAAAATGCTGCAAATGATAAAGCAACAAAGAAAATCGACGCGAAAAAAATATTAATAATTTCATAAGAAGAAATTTTGGAAAACAGCAGCGGTAAATAAATAAATGTTAATCCCGTATTTGCCGGGCCTGACTGTGTAATCTGGTTCATGGCATCAACCGAGCTCAACGAAAAGACTGTTGAGAAAATTGTTATTCCGGCTATTAATGAAATGGAATTATTACCGAATCCGATTAATGCAGCATTTATAGAGATGTCTTCCCTTTTACGCATGTAAATTGCGTATGTTAAAATTAATCCCCAGCCGGCACCAGTATCCCAGGCATTTTGGGTTAAAGCATTCAGCCATACCTTGTAGTCCACAAGGAAATCAATTTTCGGCGTAAAGAAATATTTAATCCCTTCAATTGCACCCGGTAAAGTTACAGCCCTGAACAGTAGTAAAAACAAAATTACAACAAGTGAAGAAACCAGGAATTTATTTGCTTTTTCTATCCCTTTAACTACACCTTTATAAATTATAAAAGCACCGATTGCCATTGCAAGGAAATGATAAACAACAGGTTGCAAACTTCCCGAAAATTCATTCCAGTATCTAAGATGATCTGCAGTATTGAACAAATCGCCGCTGAGGGCTGAAACAAAATACCTTATGCACCAGCCTGTAACTACCGAATAATAAAACATAATTGCAGTTGAAACGAAAGCAATAAAAGCGCCCATCCATCCAAATCTTCTCCCGGCAGTTTTAGCAATTGCACCGATAGGCCCGAACCGTGTTGATTTCCCGATTGCGAATTCTGCAATGATTAAAGGTACCGACCAGATTAAAAGGAATATTGCCCAGGGAATTAAAAAAGAACCGCCGCCGTTTTGTGCAACAATTCTGGAAAAGCGCCAGATATTCCCGGTTCCAATTGCAATTCCCAGAGTGGAGATTATCAATCCCCACCTGGATGTAAAAAACTCGGATTGTTTCATTCAACGATGATTATTTTTTTCTTTTTTCAACAGTAACGTCTTCCATTACCACATCTTTAATAGGTTTATCCAAAGGTTTTGAGGTAGGTACTTTCCCGATTGTCTGCAATACGTCCATTCCGTTTATAATTTTTCCGAATACCGAGTGTTTGCCGTTTAACCAGGGTGTAGGCACCAACGTAATAAAAAACTGGCTTCCGTTTGTATTTGGGCCTGCATTAGCCATAGATAGAACGCCGGGGGAATCATGCTTTAAGTTCATGCTGAATTCATCTTCAAATTTTGCCCCGTAAATACTTTCGCCGCCACTTCCGGTACCTGTCGGGTCACCGCCTTGAATCATAAAACCATCTATAACCCTGTGAAAAGTTACCCCGTCGTAATAATTTTTTTGAGCTAAGCCGCAGAAGTTTCTTACTGTTTTCGGCGCTTCCCCGGAGAATAATTCTAATTCCATAGTTCCTTTGTTTGTTTTAATCGTTGCAACCAGCATTTCACTGTCATCAAGTTTTAATAGTTCTTCCAATGGATCACCTGTTTTGTTTGTTTCTTGATTTGAGGTTTCATCTTTCTTATCATTACTGCATGCAAAAAAAGCAATACAAAGTGAAAAGATTAATACATATTTCAACATTTTTACCCCGCTATTTAAATAATATTGATTGGAAAATCATTTAAAGATATGTAATTATTCATAAAATAATTATTTTTTTTGTGATATAGATGTTATCTTAATTTCTGAAAAAATTCAACTCAATTAAAAATCAATTTTGAAAAAGCAGAAAAAGCACAAAACAAAAAAACAAGTTAAGGATAAAAGCAAAAAAGAAGAAAGCGTATTATCCAAAATTATAATACGTAACTTACTTTCATTTGCCTTATTTGCCGTAATAGTCTACATACTTTATTCAAAAGTTCCCGGCTATAACTGGTTATGGAGCGGATTAATTAAAGGTAATCTGGGAACCATCGAACAATACCCTGATTTAACAAGAGATCAAAAATTTGAAATTAAAGAACGACCGGATGCTGCATTCGTAAATTTTCTAAAGAATAACACGAGCGATTCTTCTTCAATTGTATTTCCGCCAAGGGATCTATTAATTAATAGCAAAAGAAAATTTAAAAGGCTGCATAATAAAGCGTGGATAACTTACGCCCTTTACCCGAGAGAAGTTGAATATTTCAACGAGTTACCGGATACGTCGAATCTTGAAAGGTTCGATTTTATTGCCGTGTTTGAATATTGGGGATACGATAAAGTATCGTACCCTGCCGATAGATCAAATGAATACTTTTTACTACCGACAAAAATTAAATAAAACATGTTTATTCTAAGTATAGTTATTTTCTTTTTATTAGGCCTTTCCGTTGTTAATCTTATTTCAAAAGATTTTTCAAGAGGGGAGAAAATAGGTTACTCATTACTGGTTGGAATTCCTCTGAATACGTTTTTCATTTTAATTTTGAGTATACTCGGCATCCGTACTTCTGCTGTTGCTTTAATAATTATTTCTCTGCTTTTAACAGTTATTCTGAATATAAAAAACATTAAACCTATTGCAGAATCTTTCAACCAAATTAAGAAAGCGAACCTCTCAAAAGTAAATTTAAGAAACTACAACTTTGTTTGGCTCGGTTTAATTCTTATTTCAGCTTATATAGCATATGGAATAAGTGCTAAAAATTTATATTGGCCCACTTTTGCTTTTGACAGTATTGCCGGGTACGATTTAATGGGCAAGGTTACAGCAGCCGAAGGAACTATTAATAATAGTCTCTTCGATGAGACAGGTATGGCAATAACCGGCTCTGCACACAGGATAATTTACCCGCCAATGGTTGCGGGAAGTTTTGCAATTGCATATATGAACGGGCTTGAACTGCCCAAAGTAATGATTACACTATTTTTCGTATTCTTTTTTATATCACTCTACTTTCTTTCGAAAAAGTATAACACCAAAACCGGTGCTGCTATTATTGTCTTTTTAACAATAATAACACCTGAGATGACTTCCCATGCAGCTCTTTCATTAATTAATTTACCGCAAGCAGTTTTTGTAGGGTTAGGTTATATAGCTTTGTGGATATGGATATCGAGCAACGACAAAAAATATTTAATTTTGTCGGCTGTTTTTTTGGCAATAAATGTTTGGACAAGGTCTGACGGAATTGTGTTTAATTTTGTTGCCGGACTTGTAGTGCTTTATTTTTGTTTGAAACAAAAAAATTATAAAGACCTAATTTTATTCGGAACGTTGGTTTTACTGCCGTTTGTAACGTGGTATAGTTTTATGGCTGTCCGTAATATAAAAGCCGCGGTGCCTAATCAACAATTGCTCGTTACTCATTTATTCTGGGATTCCCAAAAGCTAAAAGATTTATGGGGCGGTGTTAAATATGTTTTATTGAGTACCAACTATTACGGAGCTATTTTATATTTGTTTTTTGGTGCCGTGGCGGTTAACATTTTTAATATTTACAAAAAGCAACAGTTACCCCTTTTATTTTTAATAATTTTTTCATGGCTTACTTTTACATTCTTTTATTATCAAATTGATTATTCATGGGATTCTATGCAAAATGTAATCAGCTATTCTTATAAACGAGCTTTCTTTTGTTTTGTACCAATGCTTGCTTTTTATATCGCTTCAAATAAATTGTCATTAAACTTATTAAACAAATTCGAAAACTACATTACCGGTAAAAGTTAAAATCGCCTAAATGAAACTATCAATTGTAATTCCCGTTTATAACGAAGAAAAGTCAATTCAAAATTTACTGAAGAAAATTAGTGATTTGAAATTAATAAATGGTTTTGAAAAAGAAATTTTAGTGATTAATGATTGTTCATCGGATTCCACTGAAGAAAAAATTTTTGAATTTATGAAAAGTGATGTGGGAAAATTAATAAGATATTTTAGACACGATATTAATAAAGGTAAAGGCGGCGGTGTAAAAACCGGCATTAAAAATACAGACGGCGATCTTATTATTGTTCAGGATGCCGATCTTGAATACGATCCGGATGATATAAACCTGATAATTGAAAAATTTAAGGATGATTCCATAAAAGTTGTTTACGGATCAAGAATGTTAAAGGAAAAGCAACTTAACAGGAGCAAATTCTTTAAAGGAAAACATCCGGATGC
Source organism: Ignavibacteria bacterium (assembly GCA_050117315.1). Classification (GTDB taxonomy): domain Bacteria; phylum Bacteroidota; class Ignavibacteria; order Ignavibacteriales; family Melioribacteraceae; genus JANQIV01. Next base: position 36,923 of record JASFMY010000007.1, on the reverse strand, counting down.
TTATTTACTTGCTTACATCGGCAATATAATAATTACAGGACTTATAAATTTACTTCACCGGAAAAGGTATACAGACATTTTCACATGTTATAAATGTTTTGATGCGGCATTTATAAAATCAGTTCAGATAGATAACGACGATTTTGACTGGGAACCAGAAATAACCGTAAAATTTTCGAAAGCTAATGTTTCAATTCACGAAGTACCGATTTCTTATCACCCGCGAAGAACTAAAGAAGGAAAAAAGATAAATGCCAAAGACGGTGTAAAAGCTATTCTCTGTATCCTAAAATACACGTTCGGTAATTTTAAGATGTAATCACTCCGAACTGCAGAAGCCCAATGATTATCAAGCCGATAGCAATCCTATAAAAAACAAAAACCAATGTTGAATGCTTCTTTAAGAATCGCAAAAGAAATTCAATAGTTAAATACCCGCTTATCGCCGCAGTAATTGTAGCGATTATTAATTTTAATATTCCGTCGCTGTCAATGTATTCAAGAGCTTCGAATAATTCCAACAATCCGCTCCCTGCAATGGCGGGTACGCTTAATAGGAAAGAAAATCTTGCTGCAGTTTCTCTTTTTAATCCTAAAAATAAACCGGCTGTAATTGTTGTCCCTGATCTTGACGAACCTGGAATCAATGCAAACGACTGTGCAATGCCTATCAACAATGAATCCAGCCAGGTAAGCTTACTTAAATCCTTTTTAAATTTACCGATCATCTCGGCAACGGATAAAATAATACCAAGGGCTATCAAACTGGAAGCAATTAAATATAAGTTTTTTGTCAGCGCTCCTTCAATAACATCTTTAAAGCCCAGGCCGACTATCACTACGGGAATAGTTCCCAAAATTATAAACCAGCCGAGTTTTGAATTTGCACTCTGGTTTTTGAATCCTTTTCTTTCGAAAAGATTATCCTTAAAAAAATCTATAATAATATTCAGTAAATCTTTGTAGAAGTATGTTAATATTGCAACCAAGGTTCCTATCTGAACTATTGCAATAAAAGCAGTCCACCGTTCGGGATTTTGTTCGGAAATTAACCCCAGTAATTTACCGGCTACCGTTAAATGCCCGGTGCTGCTGATCGGCAAAAATTCAGTTAGTCCTTGAATAATACCTAAAAGAATTGCTTCGATATAGCTCATAAAGTTTCCCTAAAATATATAAGTAACACCGAGTTTTAAACCAACGGAAAATAAACTCGCGGTTACATTTTCTTTCAAAGAATTATTAGTAATTTTGCTTCCTCCGTCTTCCGGTTCACCGGGCATATCATAGCGGGCTTCAAAAGCAATATTAGCGTAAAAATTTCCGCCTAACAAAGTATTACCCTGCACCTTTGAAACAAAACCAACGCCCGTTGAAGAATAATCTGTTTCAGTTGGAGAAATTTTTTGAGTAACGTTTGCAATCCGCAGACCGGTTCCAGCCCCGAATTTAAAATTATACCCCATCCCTTTTATAACATAATAACCAAGTAATGACGGTTTATGATTTTTAAGCGTAAATTCATAATTGCCAATACCAAAGCTTGAATTAGTATATGACCACAAAGAAAAATCATATTCAACAGCTAACTGATAATTTTCCGATATGTCAAAAGCCGTTTCAATATAAAAATCAATTTGGGAATTGAAAGTTGACAGCTTTTCCCCACCGGAAGCATAGTTACCATTAATGTAATCCGTTAGAGTAGAGTTATTAAAATAACTTATACCCATCCCGCCGGAAATTTCCTGGGCATTGGAAACAAGAATGAATACAAAAAAAAGTGAAATTATTTTTTTCATTTTTCATCCATATTAAACTTGAATACACTGAAAATATTTTCTTTTTCCCCGCCGCTTGAAGATTGTTTCTTATTTATAAAATAAATTGAAAGGACTGTAGAAAGTATAAATATTATATACGATAGTAAATGAGTTAAGATCGCAAAAGCCGAACTAACATCATTATCAAAATTAAAGATAGTTGTTAAAACGAAAATAGTTATGAAGTGGTACGAGCCTGTTCCGCCAGGTGTTGGTATCACAACACCGAAAGCTCCGATTGTCATTAATATCCACGCCATTCCAAAAGTAACTTCCTGCATGGTATCCATTTTCATCATAAAAAATCCCGCATAAGAATTAAGCCCGTAGAACACCATTATTACAGCAGAAGTTACAGCAATAATGAGAAAATCTTTTTTGCTTTTAATTGTATTAAATCCGTCAATAAGCATATCAAGAATGTATGCAAGTTTTTCAGCAGCTTTACTTGAAATCTTTCCAACATATTTTATAATCATGTTGTAAAATCTATCCTTTAACACTACTATAAAATAGATAAACATAATAAGAACAAATATAAAAACGAAACCGAGGTAAAGACTTGGCTTAAGCCAGGTAATTTCTTCATACAAATCACCGGAATATATTAACCCGCTTACAATTACCGAAAAGGCCAATGCAATAACGTCTATTATTCTTTCAACAATAACTGTCCCTACCATGGAAGACCTTGAAATTTTTTCCCACTTCCCGAGAAACAAAGCTCTATACAGCTCCCCCATTCTCGGTATAACACAATTAATGCCGTAACCAATCATTGTTGCACCGAATAAGTTTACCACCGATGCATCAGGTTTTACAGATCTAATTAATACTTTCCAGCGGTATGCTCTGATTAATGGGGCAATCAAAAATATTATTATAAAAATAACAACCCATTTAGGCGAAGCTTGAGTAACTAGATAAAAAGCTTCATTTAAATCAACATTTCTAAAAGCGAGATAAAGAAACACTGTAGTAAGTAAAATAGAAATTACATAGCCTGTAATTTTTTTGGGATCGATTCTTTTCTTATCTGAAGTCAATTACTTTACTATCTCCCGGAATATTAAACTCAAAGAATTTGTCTGGAATATTTCCATTCAATTTATAGTTACTGAATTCAAATATTATCTCTGCTTTGCTGATATCTATAATTTTAATTTTACTTATCAAATTTTCTTTGTTAAGGGAAATAACGGCTCTGTCAAAATTCAGTTCATTAGAGCAAGGTACAAATATAATATTTTCCGGTTTATCATCATCAACAGATATTTCACATTTCTCAGGGTAATCAAAAACTATTTTTTCAAGTGAAGTTATATCGGGGTTATCCGACAAATTATTTATTACCGTCCTGTTTTGCCTGCCGTCATAATTCCAGATCGTATTCCCGTTAGAAACAATTTTAATATTAGAGAGATCAATTAAAAACTTATTACCGTTCTTATAGTAAAATGTTCCGCTTAAAGACTGTGATATATTAAAATTGGGATTGTCGGATACCTGTTTAAAATCGGCTTGAAAATCCTTAAAGGATTGAAATTTATCCTGCAATTCTTTGATTTTTATATCTGCGGTTTGGGGAAACAGTGACCCGGCAAGTATTAACAAGGCAGCAATAAATTTAAGCATTAAAGTGACCTTAAAATTGTTTCGAGTTCTTCTTCGGTTTCAACTATTACTTCTCTTGCTTTACTGCCTTCGGAAGGCCCGACAACTCCTGCTTCCTCCAACTGGTCTACTATTCTCGCCGCTCTTGAATAACCGAGTTTAAGCCTTCTCTGCAAAAGGGAAACCGATCCCTGCTGGTGCCTTACAATTACCCTTGCCGCATCTTCAAACATCGGGTCCAAATCAGCTAAGAAATCACCCTGGGCACTTTCTTTTTTCTCAAACATGGACGGGAGCAAAAATCTTTTAGCATAACCTTTCTGCGTGTAAATATAATTTGTTAATCTTTCCACTTCATCGGTAGAGATATAAGCGTTTTGAATTCTGATCGGTTTGGGTGAACCGCCGGGTAGAAAGAGCATATCTCCTCTGCCAAGTAATTGTTCAGCTCCTTTCATGTCGAGTATTGTTCTTGAGTCTATCTTTGTTGCAACCTGGTACGCTATGCGTGCGCTGAAGTTTGCTTTTATAGTTCCGGTTATAACATTTACAGACGGCCTTTGCGTAGCAACAATTAAATGAATGCCAACGGCACGCGCCAATTGTGCAAGCCTTGCAATAGGCTCTTCAACTTCTTTACCGCTTGTAATCATAAGGTCAGCAAGCTCATCTATAATAACAATAATATACGGCATCTTAAAATGCTGCATCTTATCCGTATCTTTAGGTTTGCTTTTCGGGTTTTCAATTTTTTTATTGTAATCAACTATGTTGCGTACCCCGACTTTAGCAAGCTTGTCGTAACGTTTCTCCATTTCGTATTCAACTGCTTTCAATACCAGCAAAGCATTCTGCGGATTGGTAATAATTTCCTCATCAAGATCGGGAGATACCGCAAGAAAGTGTTTATTTAACGACCTGTAGAAAGACAGCTCTATTTTTTTAGGGTCTATAATGACAAATTTTATATCCGAGGGATGTTTTGCGTAAATCAAGCTTGTAATCATCATGTTTATGCCGACACTTTTGCCCGCACCCGTTGCACCCGCAATAAGAAGGTGCGGCATTTTTGCAAGGTCAGTAATATAAGTTTCACCTGAAATTGTTTTGCCGAGAGCTAAAGGCAGATCGGCTTTTGAGGTTTTCAATTTATTGATAACACTTTTTGCACTAACAATTTCCGCTTCGGCATTTGGTATTTCAACGCCTATTGCACTTTTACCCGGTATCGGCGCTATTATTCTTATTCCTCTTGCAGCTAATGCCAAAGCGATATCGTTTTCAAGGCTTACTATCCTGCTGATTTTTACTCCAGGTGCCGGAACCAGTTCGTATAATGTAACAACAGGTCCGGGCGTTACTGAAATTTTATCAATATGGATATCAAACAGCGCTAATTTTTCTTTTAATAATCCGGCATTTCTTTTTAGCTCTTCATCAGAGACAGATACCGTAACATCTTTATAGTCTTCCAACAATTCTATTTGAGGTGATGAATATTCTATCTTTTCTTCCCATTGATCCGGCAGTTCTTTTTCTATTAAAACATCTACTTCAGACTGTTGTGTGTCATCAACTTTTTCTTCGTTTTCTTCCGGTTTAGGTTCATCATCCTTTTCAACAACATCTATTTCTTCATCTTTATTAATGATTCTAATTTTTGTTTCTTTAACTTCTTCTTCATTCAATATTTCCGGGATTGTTTCCTTCTCAACCGGTTTTTCTTCTTCTTTCTCTTCCTTTTTATCTACCTCATCACTGATTAATACAGGCTCAGGTTTTGTTTCTTCTGTCTCTTTTTCGCTTTTTTCTTTTTTAGTGAATACTTCTGCCAATGTTAATTGAATAAATTCATATACTCTGCCAAACTTAATATCAAAAGCAATAAAAATAATTACGAACTGGATTGTGAATAACAAAATAATGCTGCCCACGCCTCCCAAAAGTAAGGACATACCAGAGCCGAAAAGCAATCCAATCTTTCCGCTTATTTCAGGATGGGTTTCGAGCAATTTATAATCCGAAATCAGTACACCAAAAAAAGTAGAAATGATTACGGCAGAAGATATAATAAAATTGGAAAGAAAAACGGAAATCTTAAAACTATCTTTTTTGATAATAAAATATCCCCAGGTGAAAATCAGCACAGGAAAGACGATTGAAAAATAACCGATTGTTGAATTAATAAAAAAGTTGGAAGTATAAGCTCCAAATATACCCAGCCAATTTCTTGTGCTACCGGCACGTTTTAAGAATTCGGGTTCATTTGAAAATATCTTCTGGAAATCACTAAAGCCAACTGTTAGGTTTGCCAAATCAAATTTTGAATAAGAAATTATGCTTAAAAAAATGAATACACCGAGAACACAAAGAAACAAACCTAATATTTTAATTTTCTTTTCAACTGAAATTATAGGTGTACTTTCAGTCTTTTTAACAACTTTCTTTTTTTGGGGTTTAGCCATTGTGAAAATTTAATTAAGAAATTAATTTATTTAAGAAGTCTTATCTAACTTAATTACACCGGACTTAAAAGAAGGAATTACATTAGTCGTATTGAGCTTAGAACAAAAAATAATATCATCTTTATAACCGTTGGCTATTAGTTTTTTTCCGTGTTCACACTCAATAAGCATTTCGTATAAACTGTCTCCATAGGTATCATTCAATATTTTGCTGACTTTTCCAGCATCGCTTATTTCAATATCGCTTTTTTGGGTTAATATTTCATCAATTATTTTTCCGGCACAAACTGTATCTTCAAGACAGAACATTCCTTCGGAACCAGCACACAAAATAGTAATATCCCGGTTTAGTTGTATAAGTTTTTCCGCAACAGCTTTAACATTTGTAAATGAACAGATAAAAAGGTTTTTCGAAAATTTCGCTTTTACAATTGCCTTTGATCCATTGGTTGAAAAAAAAATAATGGATTTGTTTTCAACATTTTCTTTAGAATATTCCGAAGGGGAATTACCGAGATTAAACCCCTCAATTTTATTTGTATTTCTTTCACCGCCCAGAAGCACTTTACTGCCGGATGCTTTTAAGGCAAATTCTATGGATGCTATAGGGGTAATCTCTTTTGCACCGTTTTTTATTGCCGTAACAATAACGGAAGTAGCACGAAGAACGTCAATAACTACAACTGTTTTACCTGTAAAATATAATTCCTCCGCATTAAGCGGAGAAAATAAAACATGAATTTTCATACTATCTTTTCACAAATGGTAATTGAATAATTTTTGCGGGGATAGTTTTGTTCCTTATAACCCAATCAACAGAATTGCCGATTTCAGTATACTCGGATTTCACATAACCCAGCGCAATTGGTCTATCGAGTACCGGGCTTAAAGTGCCGCTTGTAATATTTCCTATTGTTTCTCCATTAATCGAAATATCGTATCCCTTCCTCGGGAATGCTTTTTCATCAGCTTCCATTCCCACTAATTTTCTGACCGGGCCGTTTTCTTTAACTTTTTTAATGCTATCAATACCAATAAAATTTTCTTTCTTTAATTTAGTAATCCAGCCTAAGCCTGATTCAATAGTATTTGTAGTACTATCAATATCGTTGCCGTATAAGCAGTACCCCATTTCAAGCCTAAGAGTATCTCTTGCACCTAATCCAACCGGCATAATATCAAATTCTTTCCCGGCTTCGAAAATTGTATTCCATACTTTCTCTGCTTCGGCTTCATCCCCTTTGAAATAAAGCTCGTAACCGAGTTCACCGGTATAACCTGTTCTTGAAACGATCATTTCAACGCCGGCTATTTTTGCAGAGATAAAATGATAGTATTCCATATCAATTGTTCTATCTGCGATTTTGGAAATGATTCTTTGTGAATTAGGTCCCTGAACGGCAAGCAAAGAATACTCATCGCTTTCGTCAGTTAGTTTTACGCCGAACTTGTTATTATCAACCATCCACTTGAAATCTTTATCTTTATTCGATGCATTCACAACGAGCATAAATTCGTCATCGGCAATCCTATAAACAAGCAGATCATCAACTATGCCACCGTCTTCGTAGCACATTGCAGAATACTGCACCCTGCCGGGAAATAATTTTGAAGCGTTGTTAGTAGTAATATACTGCACAAACTCCAGGGCCTTCTCGCCTTTCACCTTTACCTCACCCATGTGTGAAACATCAAATACACCACACGATTCTCTAACCTTTTTATGTTCCGAAATTATGGAGGAATACATTACCGGCATTTTATAGCCGGCAAAGTCAACAATTTTAGCGCCCAATTTTTCGTGAACATTGTAAAACTTTGTTTTTTTCATTAACCAACCTTTTGATTTAGCTTTTCCCAGTCACTTAAAAATTTTGATAATCCGTTATCTGTCAGCGGGTGTTTAAATAACTTTTGAATAACAGCAAAAGGTATAGTTGCAACATCTGCTCCCATCTTTGCAGCTTCAACCAGATGGAGCGGATGACGGATGCTTGCAACAAGCACTTCGGTTTCATAACCGTAGTTATCGTAAATCTGCACTATCTCTTCAATAAGATACATGCCGTCATGGCTGATGTCATCCAATCTTCCCACAAAAGGAGAAATATATGTAGCCCCGGCTTTAGCAGCCAGTAAAGCCTGCGAGGGTGAAAAACACAGTGTAACGTTTGTTTTAATTCCCTCGGCAGAAAGCGACTTAACAGCTTTAAGACCTTCCGGTATTAAAGGAACTTTAATTACTATGTTATCATGAATTTTTGCAAGCTCATGAGCTTCTTTCATAATCCCGTCGTAGTCTGTTGAAACAACTTCAGCACTGATCGGTCCGTCGACAACTTCAGCTATTTGTTTTAAAAGGTCAATAAAATCCACACCTTCTTTTGCTACAAGAGAAGGATTGGTAGTAACACCATCAAGTACACCCATAGATGCTGCTTCTTTAATTTCATTAATGTTGGCAGTGTCAATAAAAAATTTCATTTCGATATCCCTTATTTTTTAATATTTATTTCCAATATCAAATTTATCCCGCATAGTTGAATATATGTTAATTAACAAATCATTAAGAAAATTCTTCGGTTAAGTCTTCACCTGTTTTTGCAGAAATAATACTGAACAACTGGGGACTTATAGCTTCTTTTTCTTCCAGCTTAATTTTAACCATATAACGGTACTGAAGTTTTGTTAATGTAGAGATAAAACCGCTCTTCAGTTTTCTGCCAAGCAACGGATGAACCCTAAGCACTAATGATTTTTGCCTTCCTTCCAGTTTATACCGTTTGAGCCATTCTTCAATTTCATGAATTAAGTTTGATTGTTTTACGAGCATTCCCGTACCATTACAGTAAGGGCAGACTTCCTGGGTGGACTGCAGAATATTTTCGCGTATTCTTTCCCTGGTTATCTGCATAAGTCCGAATTCAGTCATAGGCAGCATAGCTATTTTGGCACGGTCTCTTTTGAATTCTTTTTTTAATTCATCAAAAATTTTCTTCCTGTTTTTCTCCTCCTCAAGATCTATAAAATCGACTACTATCAACCCGCCTATATCTCTCAGCCTTAATTGTCTTGCCAGTTCTCTCGAAGCTTCAAGGTCCGTTTTTAGTGAATTTAGTTCCTGGTCTTTTTTAGCGGCATACCTTCCGCTGTTAACATCAACAACAACCATTGCTTCCGTATGTTCAATTACAATATGTCCCCCGCTGGGCATGGGTACTTTTCTGCCCATTGCCGTTTTAATTTGCTCCTCTATATTAAACGCTTCAAAAATCGGGACATCGTTCTTGAAGTATTCAATCTTTTCAACAAGTTTGGGCTGAATGAAGTCAACGTAATTTTTTATTTCCTTGTATATTTTTTTTGAATCAACAAATACCTTATTAACGTCAGGAGTAAAAAGATCTCTAATTACACTAACCGTAGTGCTTAAATCTTTATAAACCAAAGCAGGTGGAGAATTTTTCTTTACTTGTTCCTGGATTTCGGACCACGTCTTAAGCAAGTATCTTAAGTCACCTTTTAATAATTCATCAGATTGACTTTTGGCAGCGGTTCTAATAATTAACCCGCAGTTTTTCGGCAATATTTCCCTAGCTATTTTTCTTAGCCTTTTTCTCTCCTTATAGTCAACTATCTTTTTCGAAATTCCAATTTTGTTATCATAAGGCAGAAGTACACAAAACCTGCCGGGAATTGATATAGCGGACGATACACGAACGCCTTTATCTTTTACAGGCTCTTTAATTATCTGGATTAGAATTTCCTGACCTTTGTGGAGTTTGGGAATTACTTTTTCTTTTTCAGACTGGCTTGAATTTTCTTTTTCTTCCTCTTCTACATCTTCTTCGACATCGTGTTCGCCGTTCTCCTCTTCTACGTCATCTTCAAAAACATTTTTTAAGGCTTCCAGTCTATCTCCGATATCCGAAAAATGGAGAAAAGCATCGTGCTTTAATCCAATATCTATAAACGCCGCTCTGATACCGGGCAATACTCTGGCAATAGTACCGAAATAGATATTGCCTACCATTCTTCTTTTCTCAGGATGGTCAACGAAAAAATCAACAAGCTTTGAATCTTCCGTAATTGCTACCCTCGTCTGGGATGCAGAAGAATTAATTATTATTTCTTTTTGCATTTACGTCTCAAACTTTATTTAGTTGTTATGCGACCAATTCTTTTTCTTCGGCCTGCCAAAAAACAACTTTGTTGTTAAACTTTTTAAAAATTTGCTCTAAATTTTCCTCCGGGTATTCACCCTTTTTAATTTTTTGAGAATGATTCTCAATTAAATTTTTTATTTCTTTAAAAGATTTAAGTGATAATAATTTCTCTATTAAACAGGTTATTCCGTTGTAATTTCTAAAATACCAAATTACATTTTTTTTGATTTTATCCAACGAGTTAAATTCGCCGTACTCTACATTTAGTAATTTAATATGCTTAGTACAAACTTCCGTTACTTTTGAAACTTCAGGAAGCCCGCTGTCATTCATGCCTTTTTTAACGGCGTTATATCGTTCAAATAAAAACGGGTTGCCTAAAGCTCCTCTTGCAACCATTATTGAATCACAGCCTGTAAAGGAGAGCAATTTTACTGCATCTTCCGGTTTAAATACAGAGCCGTTACCTACAACCGGAATAGAAACAGTGTCTTTAACTTTTGCTATCCACTCCCACAAAGGATTAGTTTCATACCTATCTACTCTTGCCCTTGCATGCAGTATAATCAGTGAAGCGCCGTTATCTTCAATAATTTTAGCATTATCAATAATATTAATTGTATTTCTATTTTTTCCTAATCTGATTTTAACGGAAACAGGGATTATTCCCTCGGAGCCTTTAACCATGCTTGCAACTAATTTACCGAGCAGTTCAGGGTTATCCATAATTGCCGAGCCCATTTCATATTTTGTGACCTGCTCAACAGGACAGCCGCAATTTAAATCAATTACATCGGGTTGAAATCTGTGAAGTTCTTTTACGGCGCCGTATAAAAGTTCGGGGCCTTTTCCAAGTAACTGTACCCCAATAGGTTTTTCGGATCTGCTGAAAGCTAATTTGCGGAGTGTGTAAAATTCATTAGTGAGTATACCTTTAGCACTCACCATCTGGGTAAACGTTAATCCGGCTCCATGTTCTTTGGCTATTATTCTGAAGGGTGCATCCGTAACATCAGCCATAGGAGCTAGGATCAATTTATCGCCAATATCTAATCTTCCAACTTTCATACGTTTTCGTGATTTATAAAAAAGTAATTCTCCCCAAAATGCCGAATGACAATATTGTTATTCGGCATTTAAATTAAGAATCAGTCTTTTTTTGAATCACTCTTTTCTTTATCGTTTCCCTGCTTGTCGTCTTTCTTTTCTAAAAGAACTTTCCTCGATAAACTATATTTACCGTTTTCAATCTTAAGCAATTTCACTTTTACCTTTTCACCGACTTTTAACACATCCGTTACGCTGTTTATTCTTTTAGTATCTACCTGGGATATATGCAACAACCCGGTTGTATCAGGCAAGATTTCAACAAATGCTCCGTATGCTTCAATCTTGACTATTTTTCCTTCGTATATTTTTCCTTCTTCGGGAACTGCAGTTAATAACTTAATATATTCTTTTGCTCTTTTTGCGTTGTCGGCGATAGGGCTCGCTATATGAACTGTACCGTCTTCATCAATATTAATTTCAACACCGTAATCTTTCTGAATACCCTGGATAACTTTTCCACCCGGACCAATGACAGTACCAATTTTATCCGGCTTAATTTTAGCCGATAGAATAGTCGGAGCATGTTCGGAAATTTGATCGCGGGATACGGAAATGGCTTCATTCATTTTATTAAGAATAAACATTCTTCCTTCATTAGCCTGGTTTAAAGCTTTTTCCATAATTTCAAACGAAATACCCTGGATTTTTATATCCATCTGGATTGCGGTAATTCCGTCTTTTGAACCGGCAACTTTAAAGTCCATGTCACCAAGGTGATCTTCATTCCCGAGAATATCCGAAAGAATGGAATATTGATCTTCTTCTTTGACCAATCCCATAGCAATCCCGGAAACCGCGCATTTAACAGGAACGCCTCCGTCCATTAATGCCAGAGAACCGGAACACACCGTGGCCATTGACGATGAACCGTTTGATTCAAGTATATCGGAATTAAGTCTTATTATATAAGGGAATTTTTCTTCCGGAGGAACAATGTTTTTTAACGCTCTTTCTGCCAGGTTCCCGTGGCCTATTTCTCTTCTTCCCGTACCGCCGTACCGGCCTGTTTCCCCAACAGAAAACGGCGGGAAGTTGTAATGAAGCAAAAATCTTTTTTTGTATTCGGACTGCATCCCGTCAACAATCTGTTCATCTCCGGCTGTACCCAAAGTTAACGTCATTAAACTTTGCGTTTCTCCTCTTGTAAACAAGGATGAACCGTGAGTTCTCGGCAGCAGTCCAATTTCAATAGAAATAGGTCTAATTTCGGTAGTAGTTCTGCCGTCAAGCCTTTTCCCTTCTTCCAAAATTCTGTTGCGCATTAATTCTTTTTCAATGTCATGAAGAACTTCTTTTATTTCTTTTTCTCTTTCTTCATATTTTTCAGCAAGCGCTTCCAAAACAGATTCCGCCAGTTCTTCGTTTTTCTTTGATCTTTCTTCTTTTGTCAATACCGAAGCAACAATCTCTTTGAATTTACCGTACGCTAATTCATTAACATCTTTAACCAATTCTTCGTCTATCGCTTTTTCAGGAACTTCCATTTTTTCTTTTCCGCAAAGTTCACGAAGTTCGTTCTGAATTTGTACGATTTTTTTAATTTCTTCGTGTGCAAATTTTAATGCCTCGAGAAGATCATTTTCGCTTACTTCTTTTGCTTCGCCTTCAACCATCATAATTGAACTTTCGGTTCCGGCAATAACGAGTTCCATGTCGCTTTCTTCTAATTCCTGGTGGGTTGGGTTAACAATATATTTTCCTTCAACTCTTCCCACTCTTACTTCTCCGATAGGTTCCAAAAACGGTATATCGGAAATTGCAAGAGCCGCAGATGCGCCTACCGCACCGATAACATCTGAATCGTTTTCGCCGTCGTATGAATAAACAAAAGCGGCAACCTGTGTATCATTTTTATATTCTTTAGGGAATAAGGGCCTGATAGGCCTGTCTATTAGCCTTGCACTTAGTATTTCTTTTTCGCTCGGCCTTCCTTCGCGTTTTATGAATCCGCCGGGAAATTTACCGGCAGCAAAAGCTCTTTCTCTATATTCTACAGAGAGCGGAAAATAATCCAAATCTTCTTCAGCTTGTTTTGCAGCAACCGCAGTGACTAAAACCATTGTATCTGCATAACGCACCATTACCGCACCGTTAGCCTGCTTGGCAAGCTTACCGGTTTCAATTGTTAGTTTTTTTCCGCCTAACTCAATTTCTTTGCTGTATATCATTCAGCATCCTCTTATTTTCTTAATTTTAATTCTTTAATTATAGTTCTGTATCTTGCTATGTCTCTTTTTGCAAGATAATCAAGCAGTCTTCTTCTTTTACCAACCATCATCATTAATCCGCGTCTTGAGGCATGGTCTTTTTTGTGATCGCTAAAATGAGCAGTTAAGTTGTTTATCTTCTTTGTTAAAAGCGCTATTTGTACTTCTGCTTTTCCGCTGTCGTTTTTGTTATCACCGTATTTCTCGATTATTTCTTGTTTTTCTTCTTTTGTTAAATTCATTTTTAACTCCTTTTTTTCGATTGAACCCCAGAATTACCCGGGATTAATTAACTAATAATGTACTTAAAAAAACTTGCGCTTCCTTTTTGTCTGATTTTATCTGTTCTATTAATTCTTCTTTTGAGTTGAATTTTTTCTCATCTCTAATTCTTTTAAGAAGATTAACCTTAATTTCATTGTTATAAATTTCCTTACCGAAATCAAAAATATTCACTTCCATTATTGTTTTATCGTGATTATCAAAAGTAGGCCTTTTACCGATGTTCATTATGCCATAGTATAAGCCTCCCTCTATTTCCACAGAGACAACATAAACACCGATAGCCGGAATTAGTTTTTGGTCATCACTTATTTTAACATTTGCCGTTGGGAAGCCCAGTTTGCGCCCTCTGCCTTCTCCTTTAATTACTTTCCCGGAAATAGAATAATTTCTTCCAAGGTAAACAGAAGCTGATGTTACGTCTCCCCGGTTTAGCAGTTCCCTTATTTTTGAGCTGCTGGAAATTTCACCGTTAATTGTTTTTGCAGAAACAAGTGTAACGTCAAAGCCGTATTTTTTTCCAAATTCTTTCATCGTATGTTCATCGCCGCCGCGGTCTTTACCAAATTTATGATCATACCCTATTACAAAATTCTTTACACCGATTCCGTTAACTATATAATCAATAACAAACTCTTCCGATGTTAACTGCCTGAATTCATCCGTGAAATTGATTATCATTAAGTTTTCAATTCCTATTTTTTTATACTGCTCAATTCTCTCGTCCAGCGAAGTAAGCAGTTTTACATCATCATCTTTTGAAACTACAGTTCTGGGATGCGGTTCAAAAGTTACAACAACAGACCTGCAGTTCATTTTTTTTGCTTTATCAACTACTTCATTCAAAATGTCAAGATGCCCAATATGCAACCCGTCAAAAGTACCTACTGTTACTACAGAATTCGTATCTTTTTCTATTTCACTAATATCAGAATATATGTTCATTATCTTTAGTTGCTTTCAATACTTATAGAATTATTATGCAATTCTATAAATTCATTAATCTTTAACGCATCTTCAACAGAGTAATCGCCTATCTTTGTTCTTCTCAATTTTTTCAGATAACCTCCGCAGCCGAGTTTTTTTCCAAAGTCATCTGCTATTACTCTAATGTATGTTCCTTTGGAACAAACAATTTCAAAATGAATTTCAGGTAAATCTATTTTATTTATTTCAAATTTTTCTATAAAAACTTTCCTCGGTTCCCTTTTAACATCAATTCCTTTTCGGGCATATTTGTAAAGGGATTTACCTTTATGTTTTAATGCCGAATACATCGGCGGAACCTGTTCAATGTTTCCTAAAAAAGTATCCCTGATTCCCAAAATTTTATTTTCGTCAATTCCCTCAACCGGTTTTTCTTCAAGGACATCTGTTTCGGCATCCATTGAAGGCGTTCTTTTACCCAGTTCAATAATCCCGGTATATGTTTTAATGCTGTCCTGGTATTTGCCGATCTCTTTTGTTTTTTTACCTGTACAGATAATCAACAATCCGGTAGCCGCGGGATCAAGTGTTCCGGCATGCCCTACCTTTTTAACATTAACAGCCTTTCTAATTTTATACACAACGTCAAAGGATGTTAACCCGGGTTCTTTATCAACTAAAATAACTTCACCGGCTTTAAAATCAACACTATCAAAGTCATTCAGATTCTTTGTTATCATTTTCATGAATCTTTTTGAATAACCCGTCCATTTTTTCTACGTAATCCAGCGTGTCATCAATAAAAAACACCAGATCAGGTATATAGCGTAATCTTTTAAGCCTTTGACCAAGCTGGCCTTTTATAAGGCCTTTAATATCCTCAATTTTTTGAAGAACATCATCCCTATTTTCTTTATCATAAACAGAGATGTATACTTTAGCCTGACGAATATCGGGGCTAACTTTTACATTTGTTATTGTCAATAAACCCAGAGCCGGGTCTTGAACTTTATTCAAAAAAATCAAACTAAGTTCTTCTTTAAGCAAACTCGCTATTTTATCAAGCCTAATAGACATTAATCTTCAAGTTTCTTTTTGGTTTCAACAATTTTGTATGCTTCTATTATATCGCCGATTTTTATATCGTTGAAGTTGTTTATGTTCAAACCGCACTCGTAACCGGCGTCAACTTCTTTAACATCATCTTTAAATCTTTTCAGCGTTGCCAACTCACCTTCATAAATGACAATACCTTCCCTGAACAACCTGATTTTATCTGTTCTTGTTATTTTTCCGTCCTGTACATAACACCCGGCAACGGTTCCAACTTTGGGCACTTTGAATGTATCGCGAATTTCGATTGTTGCAACAAGTTCTTCCGAAAGAACCGGTGCAAGCATACCTTCAAGAGCCGACTTCACTTCATTAATCGCATCGTATATAACGTTATATAATCTTATATCTACTTTTTCTGTTTCCGCTAACTTCCTGGCGTTTGTATGCGGACGAACATGAAAACCGATTATTATACCTTTAGATGCAGACGCAAGCAGAACATCATGTTCTGTAATTGCACCAACGCCTTTGTGAATAACATTAACCGCTACTTCTTTATTCGACAGTTTCATCAACGAATCGGATAGTGCTTCAACCGAACCGTCAACGTCCCCTTTAACAACCAGCGGTAATTCCTGAACGCCACCCTGCGCAATCTGGCTGGCAATCTCGTCAAGGGTAATGTGTTTAACCTGCCGGTGATCCTGTTCCCTTTTTAATTGCTGGCGTTTAATAGCAACTTCTCTCGCTTCCCTTTCAGACTTAATTACAACAAATGAATCACCTGCCTGGGGAGCATCTTCCAAACCAAGAATAACTACTGGCCCCGAAGGTCCCACCTCAGTAAGTTTGTTGTTTCTTTCATCAAACATTGCTCTCACACGGCCGTGGCTGTTACCTGCAACAAACGGGTCGCCGACTTTTAACGTTCCTTTTTGAACAAGAACTGTAGCTACTACTCCCCGGCCTTTATCTAATTGGGCTTCAATTACAGCTCCGTGAGCAAGCCTATCCGCATTGGCTTTTAGTTCCAGTATCTCCGCTTCAAGCAAAATCTTTTCAAGCAGCAGGTCTACGTTGGTTCCCTTCTTAGCGGATATTTCCACACACTGGTATTTACCGCCCCAGTCTTCAATTAAAACATTTCTATCCGCCAACTGTTGTTTAATTTTTTCTATGTTGGCATTCGGTTTGTCAATTTTATTTATGGCAACAATAATAGGTACACCGGCTGCCAAAGCGTGATTTATAGCTTCAACTGTTTGAGGCATAACCGCATCATCTGCCGCTACAATAAGAATTACAATATCGGTAACTTTAGCTCCCCTTGCACGCATAGCAGTAAAAGCTTCGTGACCAGGTGTATCTAAAAACGTTATGTATTTATCACCTTCAACCTTAACCTGGTAGGCGCCGATGTGCTGTGTAATACCGCCGGATTCACCCGCTACAACGTTTGCTTGTCTTATGTAATCCAGCAAAGATGTTTTACCGTGGTCAACGTGACCCATAATTGTAACAACAGGTGGTCTTTCCGTGAGTGATTCTTCAGGATCGCCCTTATCTTCAAGTATGTCGAATGAATATTCTTCCTGTTTTTCGATTTCAAAATCAAATTCATCGGCAACTAAGGTGATGGTCTCAAAATCCAGACGTTGATTTATTGAAACCATTAAACCCAACCCTATACATTTTGATATTACTTCAGATACGGAAACTCCCATTAAATTAGCCAGTTCATTAACGGCTATATATTCGGGGACATGCAGTATTGATTTTTCGGCTGCTTTTTGTTCGTCAATTATTTCCTGCTGGATCTGTTTTTCTTTTCTTTTCTTTTTCCTTGCACTTGCTCTGTCGCCCAGCGAAGTTTCATCTATGCTTAGCATTGTTTTCTTTATAGCCTGTTCAACTTCCCTCTTATCAACTTCAAATTTTTTGACTTTTCTTTTTTTCTTGACTACGACATTATCTTCGCCCTGGGTTTCAGTCTTTTTCTTTGCTTTTAATTTTTTCTTTTTCTTCTTTTTGCCATCAACTTCTTCGTGAAGAACTTCTTTTTCTTTGGGTTCTTTTTTCGGTTCAGTTTTCTTAGGTTTTTCAGTTTTTTCAACTAATTTTGATTTGTCGGAAATCTGAACTTCCTTTTTATCCTTTTCCGGTTTCGGAGCTTCTTTCTTTTTCTTCTTAGAATCCAGGTCTATTTTGCCGACAACTTTTAAGCCTTTTTTATTCTTTTCAAGTTCTATTTCCGTTTTGGTTTTAAAAGTTTTTGCTTCTTCAACGACTTCGGCTTCGGGTTTTTCTTCTGCTTCAGGCTCGGTTTCTAATTCAGGAGTTACTTCTTCTTTATCTTCTGCAACCTCTTCTTTTTCTAAAACTTCTTCAGGTTTTTCTTCAACAACCGGTTCAGTTTCTTCTTTTACTTCGGCTATTTCCGATTCAGCAATTTCTTCAGGTTTTGTTTCAACTTCTACAGGTTCTTCTTCAGTTTGAGCAGTTTCGGTAACGGTTTCTTCCGTCTTCGCGATCTCAATTTCTTCCTTTTTATCTTCTTCAGGTTTTTCTTCAACAACCGGTTCTACTTCTTCTTTTACTTCATCATCTTTGGAATCCTGATCAGCCCTATCCTGTCTTAATTTTTGGAATTCCGAAATTTTACGGTAATGTTTTTCAGCCTTCTCAATGTCCTTTTTAAACTTGGAGTGAATATCTGAGAGCATCTCATCTGTTAGCAAAGACATATGCGACTTTACTTCATAACCTTTTTCGGTTAAGAAATCCACCAACGATTCAGTAGCTAAATTATATTCCGATGCAAACTTATAAAGTCTTAATTTTTTCTTTTTTGTGTTTTCGGGCATATCAATATTATCCGGTTTATTCTTCTTCCTCAAACTGGTTTTTTAATATTTCAATTATTTCTTCTGCTTTTTCATCACCAATTTCATCAATTTCTTTTAATTTTTCCACACCTGCAGTAAGGACCTCAACGGCTGTGTCAAATCTATTGTTAATCAAGAGCTCAACATATTCAGCTCCTAATTCTTCTTTCAAGTCAATTAATTCTATATCATCTTCATATTCTTCAAACGGTTTTTCTTCTCTTATTACTTCAATGTCATACCCGGTTAGCTTCATTGCCAGTCTAATGTTAACACCGTTTCTACCTACAATAAGAGAAACCTGGTCGCTATCTGCAACAACCGTACATTTTCTTTCTTCTTCGTCGACTTCTATCTGCTTTAGCTTAGCAGGCGCCAAAGCTCTTTGTATAAATGTAATTGAGTCTTCCGAGTAATTAATTACGTCGATATTTTCATTATTCAATTCTCTTACTATTGCGTGAATTCTAACACCTTTCATACCAACGCAAGCGCCGACAGCATCAATTCTTGAATCTTGAGATTCTACGGCAACCTTTGCTCTTTCGCCGGGTTCCCTGGCAATTCCTTTTATTTCGATCACGCCGTCGTATATTTCTGGGATTTCAATTTCGAACAACCTTTTAAGGAAAACATTATCCCCGCGAGATATAATGATTACCGGGCCGTTTGGAGTTTTTCTAACCTCTTTGACAATTGCTCTAACCGTATCTCCTTTTCTGTATTTTTCCCTCGGTATCTGTTCCATTCTCGGCATGAGCAATTCGTTTTTGTTGTGGTTAACGAGAACATCATTTTTTCTAACCTGGTAAATATCTCCCACAACTATTTCACCCATCATGTCATTGTATTCGTTGGTTACAATTTCTTTTTCTATTTCCCTTATTCTTTGATTCAAACTCTGGCGGGCAAGGTTTATTAATCTTCTTCCAAAGGAAGCAAGCTCTAATTTTTCCACATAGTCGTCGCCTACTTCAAGCTCTTCGTCATTACCTTTTGCATTAACTTCGTCAATACTAATCTGGGTATTTTCGTCTTCAACTTCTTCAACAATTTCTCTTTCGAGAAAAATTTCTATATCCCCTTTGTCCATGTTTACAACAACATCGTAAACAGCATCAAGTCCGTATTTTTTCTTAACCATTAAACCGAATATTTCTTCAATTATCCCGGCAAGCACATCCTTATCAAGTGATTTTTCACGAACCATTGCTGAAAATGATTCAACTATAGCTGTATTCATTTGATCCCTCCAAAATCAAAAGCTTATTTTAACTTTCGCATTTAATATGTCTTCGTACTTAAGAGCTGTTTCAATTCCTTTCACGTCAAAATTTAAAAGCCCGTTTTCAATTTTTATTAATCTGCCTGTAAATTTTTTCTTTTCATCCTTAATTTGATAATCAATTTCAAAATTCCTGTTAACGTGTTTCTGAAATTGTTCAATAAATTTCAGCGGTCTATCCACACCCGGCGAAGAAACATCTAGCCTGTATCTTGAAGTAATTAATTCCTCTGTTTCAATCAGCTTATTCAGGTCGCGGCTTATATCGGCACATAAATCAGTAGTTATTCCGTCGGAATTGTCAATAAAAACTTCTATTATCCGGTTGTTATTGTCTCCCCTGAAAACAATATCTATCAATAAACAATTCTGTTTACTTATTATTTCTTTAAACTTTTTTTCTATTTCTATTTTTTTCATAACCTACAAAAAAAATCGCCCTTTATAGGGCGAATTAGACTTATAAATGTAATACAATTTTTCAGAATTAGCAAGTTATAACTATTTCAAAGGTTCGAATTGTTTTATTTAATAACTCTGATATTTAAGGGATAGGAATAGCTTATTCCTTCATTCGCCTTTACGGAAGCGATTATTACCATGACAAAATCAAACAAAAATATTGCAACAAGTAAAGGTATCCCGATAAGAACAACTATTAATATACCTGCACAAATAGAATATATTGTGATGGTAATCTGGAAATTTAACGATTCCCTGCCCTGCTCCATTACAAAAGGCATTTCCTCTTTTTTAATAAGCCATATTACTAGCGGACCTACAATATGCCCAAACGGAATAAAGAAAAAAGCCAGTGCAGAAAGATGGCAGAGCATTCCCCAGAGTCTTTCGTCTTTTGATAAATTTAAATTCATTCTTCCCCCAATAATCTTTAGCTAAAAAATAATAAATATGTTACAGAAATGGCGGAAATATTTTAACTGAATTTTACACAATAGGTATTTGTTATTTTTTCCTTCCCCCTTTGTTTTTGTAACGATTTCTATCTCTCCACGGAAAAGAACATGCTTACTTTGTTGTAACCACCCTATAAAACTTCTTATTTATAAAAGATATTTTATCTCGGCATCTCTCTAAAACAAAATGTTGATATTACAATTAACTAGAAATATCTCTACACCCGCCAAAATTTCTTTTTATAAGCCGGACTTCTATATTTATGCCATACGGTGTACAAATGTAGGAGAAACCATTATTCGAACAGGAGCCAGTCAATTCCTACACTCCCGGAATCTCTGAGGAATAAAGTAATATTCTGGATACCGCCAGGCATATTTTTAATATCAACATTCACAATTTCCCAATTCTTACTTACCGGGATTTCTACTTTCACCGCATCAAATGTATTCTTTTTGCCAATATGTATTTCAATAGTACTCCCGGTTTCCGACAAAGCCTTAATCTTGATAGATTGGAAATCCCTGTCACCAAAATCAACACCGTTATATTTAATCCATGCATCCTTTTCAGTTAGAACGGTTTTCCATCCCAAAAACTTTTTGGCAGTGTCCAGGAAAGCAATGGTTGCGCCCTCCTGACTCAAAGCACTATACCGGTCAATCTGGATTTTTTCAGTAGCCGGGGACAATCCCACACTCCGAAGTGTCGGAATTACTTTTTGAATCGTACCATCTTCATTGAAGAACAAACTGTCTGCACGGATAGAACGGTTCTTGTCAAATTCAGGGGATAAATCATTATGATGATAAAACAAATACCATTGACTTTTGTATTCGAGAATTGAGTGATGATTTGTCCAGCAACCGGAAGGATGCTCGTCCATAATAATGCCCTTGTAATCGAACGGTCCCAAAGGATCATCACCCATGCCGTATACAAGCGCCTCTGTTGTATCAATCACATGTGGAAACGTAAAATAGTAGATACCGTTTCGTTCGAATAGAAATGGTCCCTCCTTCATACCTTCTGGTACTGATTCAATTACCCGCGGCTCAGCAGCAAGTTCCATCATATTCTCTTTTAGTTTTGCACCGAAAAGTCCACCCATGCCTGCCCAGTAAAGATAAGCCTGCCCGTCTTTGTCAATAAACACATTGGGATCAATCCCGGAAACACCTTTGATCGGTTCCGGCTCGGGATTGAACGGGCCATAAGGCATATCGGAAACCGCAACACCTATGGCCATTCCTTTAATGCCTGTATTAGTATCGGCTATCGCTGGGAAATAAAAGTAGTATTTCCCATCTTTCTCATAACAATCGGGAGCCCACATACTGTTTTTTGTCGAATCAACCCATGCGACTTTTTCCTGGGTAATAATTATGCCATGATCAGTCCAGTCAATAAGGTTATCGGATGAGAACACATGATAATCTTTCATGCAGAACCAGTTCGTACCGCAGTTGACATCATGTGAGGGATAAACATACACCTTACCTTCAAACACTCTGGCAGTAGGATCGGCAGTAAACTGATCCATAATTAACGGGTTTTGGGCAAGGACAACATTACTTCCAAGCAGTAAAGAAAATACAAAAAGGCCGAGTCTTACTTTTTTCATGATTGAGTTCCTTTATTTTATAAAGCATCTGTTTTTCATGAATAAATAGAATACTTGAACACTTTGTTTATTCATCCACCTTTTTTTGAAAAAAAGACGGTATTATTTTTCATCCAGTTACTTAATTTGGTTCTCCATTATGAACAAACATGGAAAAAGCCAACACGAGTCCCCTTTCTTCATCAGCAAAAGGGACTTATTCTTTACATTGTGATACCTATGCCATATTCATCATAGTTATTGTACATTCCTTAACTCTACTTTAAGCCTAAAATCAACCTTTTGATTGATGCCGGCGGCATTTGCCAGTTATATACATGTTGCAAATTGGTTTTGGTATTTTGTTTTTTTAGAACTCACCTAAATCCTCCCCGCCTCCCAAAGTCTCGTACGGCGGGCAGGTCTTAAAAAGAGAGGATTTTACGGCAAAATCCCAAAACCAATTTGGCTTGTGTATACAACTATTTAATTTATTGAAAAAGCATAACCTAAATTAAAGGATACTGTATGGGAATTAATTTTTATATCTGAATTTTTGTTTATGTTATTCAATCCATGATTATATCTTGCATCAAAACTAAGTCTATTCATTAGTATATTGAAATCAAATCCTAAGCCCAAAATAATTCCATAATCAACAGATTTAAATTTTTCTTTTTCACTGACAACCTTACTAAAGTCATCGTTTATATACTTGTTTACTGCACTTAACAAATATGATATTTCCGGGCCAAAAAATATTTTCGGCAATATAAGATTATTATTTATAATAATTTTATATTGAATGAAAACCGGGATTTCTAAATAATCCAGTTTGTAAATGTATTTTTCATTTACAGGTCCTAAAACTTTATTAGGTTTATATTCTACACCCCGCATTGAATAATTTACTTCTGAACGGATTGAAAACAAATTGGTTAATTTATATTCGATGAATAAACCACACATTATTCCGTTTCTGTAATTAAATTCCAATTCTTGTATATCGGCTTTATAATCCAATTTTGATAGGTTATATCCAAAATTTCCACCAATAAATTTAACTTGTCCATTAGAAGTAGAAATTAAAATAAAAAGGAGAATAATTACTGAATAAATATATCTATTACTTTTTTTCATTTGTTTTTGAGACTTTTATCAGAGCGGCTTTTTACACGTCGGCCCGGGATTAATTACCCGCCGTTCCGGGCGGCTTGCTCAGAACGGACGGCGGCTTTATTTCAAAACATAAATTATTTAGAATCCTTCCCGTCAAGACATACAGCTTATGATTCAACCGGGATAGAATAGTGTATTTGTACAATGACCCAGTTACCGTTGCGTTTCTCCAGAACCCCCGTAGCTCTTAATCCTTCCATGTTTGTTGTTTCCCCTTCGGATACAATTTCACAATCAATCAGCTCTGAAAACCAAGCTGCCGTACCTGAGACATGCACTTTAATAACTTGATCCCTAATTGAAAATTTAGAGTTTTCCGTAGCGGCAAATTGTTTCTCCATCACCGCTTTCAAACTATCCCAGCCAACAATGCGCTCTCCGGCTTCCGTACCGAAAACCACCATATCCGGATCGTGCGCATAAACTTTGGATAATAATTCCATATTTTCTGTTTCCGAAGCTTTGATAAATTGATCAAGCACTGCTTTCACATTCTGCTTTTCAATTTCCATGTCGACTTTCTGTGCATAACTGCTGTTTACCAAAAAGAATACCCCCATTAAAAATGCAACAATCTTTTTCATAGATTTCTCCTTTTTAATTCTAATAAGTAATTATTTATAACGATTTATTTTGTCAGGAATTACTATGTCCTCTTGCCAGTCCGCCGTAGCTATTTTTGCGTAGGCGGGACTTTTTACTTATTAAAGAGGTTAGACATAATCAATATTTATCTATTTTCTAATTTATCTCGTTCTTTTATTATAGATTCTGGCGAAGGGACATAACGCTCAATACCTAATCCCCCAAGAACTTCAGAAGAAAAATTTACAATTATTTTGTCAACCTCGCGAAACTTCTTTCCCTCATTGACTCTCACTAAAACATATACAATATAGCGTCCTTTACGTAGCCTCCCAACTGGAAAATTTGGATTGTTCCTCCACTGAAAAAGTATAAAACGTTTTACTTGACTTCCTTTAGAAATTGGGATTGGTGAAAAGGTTGAATCCATCCACTTCAAATGTCCATTTTGTTCAAACGAAGTTAAATATGCACGTTCATCAACATTTAGTCTCGGTTCAAATAGCCAATTGTCATTTTCACCTTCACGTGTGACTCTCAACATTACATCAGAAATTACTCCAGATTTTCCACCATTATGGGTAAAAACTATTGGGATTAAAACACCTCCAAGAATTCTATTTTTATTTGGATCGTATTCATCAGTAAATGTTAGATTAAGGTCTTGAGCATTTTCGGAAACACGTAAAAATTGATATACAGCACTTCCTACAGTTATCAGAGGTTTAAATGGAGCAAGAAAGTTCAAATAAAATGTGATAGCTGAAACTATAAGAGCAACTAAAGAAACTAAAATTGGTAAATATAAATCCATAGCCATAATCCTTAATTTTAATATTATGCCTAACGGCGTGTTTAACCCGCAGCCCAGAATAAAACTGCCGAAGATTTGGCAAACCGTGCTTATCTTTCTTTGCAAGCACGGTTTGCTAGTAAATTAATTTAGTACGAACACTTTGAACAGGTTTCCCGAAACGGAAAGACTAACATTAAAATTATAAAAAAGCCGAATGTGAAAACGCTGTCGGGTTGAAGCACTGTTATGTGTTTTTTACAATTTATTATTAATCTCAATTAGTGATTTTGTAAAATCGTTTTCTTTATTGAAATAAATATTAATTTGTTCTTGAGCACGAGTAATTCCAATGTAGATAAGATTTCTTTCGTGTTTTAATTCACGTCCACTTCTTGGCATATCGTCAACACCAATAAGAAATACTACTTTCCATTCCAACCCCTTAGAACTTTCAACAGTGATAATCTTTACTGTATCTTCATCTATATTAAAAATATTTCTTTCATTACTAAAGAGTAATGATTTTGTAGGAATACCGTTCAGAATAGAGGGGGAATTTGCTGAAGTATCAAAAATCTGCTTTGAACAAACGATGATTCCAATGTCTTTATATGAATAACGACCAGTAGCAATTAGATTATTAATATCTAATTGAATTTGTTCAATTATGTCAGAAGGACTATTAAGTTTAGAAATGTTTGGCTTTTCTCCGTGTCGTTCAATTTCCTCAGGTACTAAAATGTTTTCGGGATTACCATCATCTTCTTCAATGTAGGTTTCAAATCCTTGAAATTGGATGGCAAGTTTTAGGATTTCACTTGTATTACGGTAGCTCTGTTTAAGCTTTCGTGAACGTCTACCACCGACGATATCAATTTTAGCATCTTTCCATATTCTTTTCCTTCCATAAACATCTTGAGCTGGGTCTAAAGCGATAGTGAGGCTATCACTTTGATTTAATAAATCTCTTATTCCTCTCAACCATTCTGTAGAAAAATCTTGTGCCTCATCAAGTAATATTGCATCATATTTGCCGCCAATAACTCTATTACTTGAAGTAGCTTGTCGTAAAATTATCCCAACTCTTTCGTCCCATTGTTCACTCGATTCATTTGTTATAGGGGCAACACTATTCCCAGATTTTATTTTAACTAATTTGTGGAAATGTGAAATATTGATAGTGTTGTTTTGCGCATCAAAAATATTATTAATCATTTTTTCGACATAATTTTTCAACGATTTGTTGTAACAAACAAAAAGGATATTCCAATTTGGATGAAGATGCAGAAGGTAGCGAGCTCGATATGCTAAGACCAAAGTTTTCCCAGAACCAGCAACGCCTTTAATTAGATAATGACCATCTCCAAGGCTTTTTGCAAAATTTTCTTGTTCTAAATCTAACAGTTTTAAATCTTGTAATTGATTGTTCTGACTATAAGTTCTTACTGGTGTAACTATTAATTCGGGCCAAATGGCCGCACGTAAAGTTTTAATCTGAGAAAAATCCAGCGGTTCAAAATCAAACCAAGTTGTAAACATATCTTTCAATTTCTTCTCAAATGAAAATCTTTGTTCTTTATCTGTAATTTCAAATGATAAATCTTCCTTGCAAAGTATTTGCCTTGAATCAAAAAGGTTGGGTAAAACGCCCAACTCATTTAAATCTTTTCGAGATAAATTTGAGAATACTACACCAAAAGCAAAGGGAAAAAGTAATTTATTGATAAAGGTGCCAGATTGGTGCTTCAAATTACCTTCATTTAGCAATTTATTTTTTATTGCATAAGCACATCTGCGCGATTGTTCAAATGGAGATTCTTTTTTTACATTTTCTCCTTTGTCTGTTTCAATTTCCCAGAATTGGTTATCAATCTTTCTAATTTTATCTTTTTTCCAATCCTTTACTTCTAAGTTGAGAATACCAAGTGTCTGACCAAATACAATAAAATCTGTAAAACGTTTTTGATTATTGTCTCGATTTCCTTCAATAGTTATTGAGGGAGGCTCATACCAAACATATTCATCATCACTGTCTGAATATAATTTGCTAAATATTCCGTGTAATTTTTTTTCACCATTTGATGCAAAAGTTGTAGAACTTATCGAACTTGGAATTACGGGCATAATATTATCCTCAATAATTTTTCAAAACACCTAACATTTCCTTATACGAAACGCTTAACTTGGATAATTATCCTTGCTGTTATCCATGTTTTCAACTTCCCATCGGGAGAAACAGCATACTTTATTTGTTTATTTACTTAATTACAATAATTTATAAATTCGTATTGTGTTTATGCGGATCAACCTATGATAATAAATACGCTAGCCCGGAAGACTTTCTCCTCCGAAAATATTCTACAGATTAAGTTTCGCAAAGAGCTGTTTTAAAACAATTATTTATAATATCTTTTCCGGGAATCTTCAATGAATCAACCGGGTTTAAAATATAAAAATAGATGTGTTTCATCAACATGAATCAATAGAATTTTGCTGCTGTCGCCGACCCCCGCATTATGGGACAAGCATTCCCTGACTGTATTACTTTAACGGAATAAATTCGATGCTGGATGGAATGATTAAATGATTGGATGACATGATCAAATCGTTAGATGAGATAATTAAGTTGTTAAATGGAGTAATCAAGTGACTAGACGGCATAATCAAATCGCTAGATGAGATAATCTAAGGGAGACATTTCGAAGGAGCGTTTTGTGTGACTGTCCCAAGGACTCCTTCGGAGAGAAATCTCTATCTATACGGGGTTCAGATTTCTCACCCCCGATAAATCGGGGGATTTGAAATGACATCACAAATGTGACACATCACTAGCTTTAATTTTGGGAAACCATTCCGTAAAATATAGAAGGAATCTTTATTTAAAATTGCTCCGATATCTGTGCTGGATTCGGCTTCATACAAATTGGTTTATACCATTGATTTAGTAGAAATTTTCAATTACTTGCACATACCTCTAAAATAGTAGCATGCCTATGTTATTCTACTAAAGTTTCTGCAAAATAAAAAGTCAGTCATTTCGACCGGTTTTTTGGGTAAGCCTGTCCGCCGTCTTTTTGGCGGGAAATCTTTCAATTAGGGTACGATTTCAAAGATTTCTCCCTCCGGTCGAAATGACAAAACGTTTAGATATCTAATTTTGCAGAAACTCTACTATATTCAATAAAGTTTTTTCAACCAATTTTTATTAAATTTCATGAGCTGATAAACAATCAGACTTTAATCCATTTGCTAAAAATAAAACCACATCGAACCATGAAAAAATTCAACATCATTATCTTTTTATTATTGTTGTCAATCTCATTATTTGCTCAAGAAAAAATAATAAGCAGCCCTGACGGCAAACTTGACTTGTCATTTTTAATTAACAAGGGTAAACCATCTTATTCTGTTAACTACAACAATGTTTCAATGCTTGAAGATTCTCCACTCGGCTTGATTACAAGCGTTGGTGACTTTTGCAACGGAATGCAATTAGTCTCAACAAAAGAAAACAAAATTGAGAAAAACTATACTCAGGAAAAAATAAAAAAATCTTCCATAGAGTATAAAGCAAACGAACTTATTGTTATTCTTAAAAACAAAGACGAAAAAGAGATTGAAATAGTTTTCCGCGTTGGCAACAACGATATCGGATTACGTTATCAAATGCCTCAATATGGTGAAACATCTACATGCATTGTAGAAAAGGAGGTTACCGGATTTAATTTTCCGCAAAAGACAACAACCTTTTTGTCGCCGCAAGCAACACCGGGAATAGGCTGGAAAAAAAGCAAACCAAGTTACGAAGAAGAATACACACCGGATGAACCAATCGGCAAAGTTTCCAAATACGGATTGGGTTACACCTTCCCTTGCCTTTTCCATATTGGTAATGACGGATGGGTACTTGTTTCCGAAACCGGAGTAAGCAGCATGTATTGCGGTTCGCGTTTAAGTGAAGGAACACTCGACGGAATTTATTCAATTGCATATCCCGAGCCCGGTGAAAATAACGGTATCGGCAGCGCTGTTCCCGGTATTGCATTGCCTGGTTCAACTCCATGGCGAACAATTACGGTAAGCGATAATCTTAAACCTATTGTTGAAACTACAATCCCTTTCGATCTTGTCGAACCTTTGTATGAACCGTCGCAAGAATATGTATTCGGTCGTTCTACTTGGAGCTGGATTATGTGGCAAGACAACAGCATAAACTATGACGACCAAACAGCATACATTGATTTATCTGCTGCGATGGGTTATGAATATGTATTGATCGACGGTTTGTGGGATAAACAAATCGGCTACGATAAAATGCCTTCGCTAGTAGAATACGCTCATTCAAAAGGAGTTGATGTTTTTATTTGGTACAACTCAAACGGTTATTGGAACGATGCTCCACAAGGACCAAGACAGAGAATGCATAATTCGGTAGTTCGTAACAAAGAAATGAAATGGCTTAAAAGCTTGGGAGTAAAAGGATTAAAAGTTGATTTCTTTGGCGGCGATAAACAAGAGACAATGAAATTGTATGAAGATATTCTTACCGACGCAAACGAATACGGGTTGATGATTATCTTTCACGGATGCACACTACCGAGGGGTTGGGAACGCATGTATCCGAACTATGTAGGAAGTGAAGCAGTATTAGCTTCGGAAAACTTAATCTTCCAACAACACTTTGATGATCTTGAAGCATCCAATGCATGTCTGCATCCTTTCATTAGAAATACAGTTGGTTGTATGGAGTTTGGTCCGGTATTACTAAACAAACACCACAACAGAACTAATGACGGCGGTAACATCCGCAGAACATCCAATGTTTTTCAAATAGCTACTTCGGTACTATTCCAAAACCCGGTTCAGATGTTTGCCGTTGCACCAAACAATCTAACTGACGCACCCGAATTTGCTATTGGCTTTATGGAAGAGGTTCCTACAACTTGGGATGAAACTGTTCTTATTGACGGCTACCCGGGTAAGTATTGTATACTTGCTCGTAGGCATGCCGATAAATGGTTTGTTGTTGGAGTAAACGCAAAAGAAAAGACACTAAAGATAAAAGTTAATTTACCAATGCTTGCCGGCAAAACAGTTACTAGATATGGTGATGATGAAAACTTAGTTTCATTTAAAGATGAGACAATTGTTGATACATCGGGTGAAATTGAATTAACTATTCAGTCAAATGGCGGCATTGTTTTAACTGATTAGTTATTGGTATACACAATATAAAAATTATTAAAATCATGAGGTGGAAAAACTATGCTCTCAATTAAAAAACCCACAATACTCTTTTTATTATTGATCGTTGGATTGTTTTATTCAATCAACGGCCAAGATATTTTTATTTCCAACACACAAAACAGAACATTTACTAGTTTGAATGGTAAATGGAAATATGTAGTTGATCACTATGAAACCGGCCAAATTGGTTTTATGCCTCTCTATAAAAACATAAAACAAAAGGATAAAACCGACCGCGTTGAGTATAATTTTGATTTAGCTCAAACTCTTTGGGTACCCGGATCATGGAACACTCAGAAGCCAGAACTTTTTTATTATGAAGGAAGTATTTGGTATCGCAAGACATTTGATAAAGAGAATATCGACAAAAGCAAACGTTACTTTGTTTACTTTGGTGCTGCTAATTATATAAGCACTATTACCTTGAACGGCGAAATACTTGGCAAGCACGAAGGAGGCTTTACTCCTTTTTGTTATGAAGTAACTGATTTGCTGAAAGAAAAAGGCAATTATTTAATAGTAGGTGTAAGCAATACTCGTAGTAATGATTATATTCCTTCCAAAGTGACTGATTGGTTTAACCACGGTGGCATAACTCGTGACGTTAAATTAATTGAAGTACCGAAAACTTTTATAAGCAATTATTTTATTTCGTTGGATAAAACAACACTAAATGAAAGTACAAAACGCATAAACGGAACATTAAAGCTTGAAGGCGAAGCACTTCCTAAAACAGCTAAAGTTGTAATTCCCGAATTAAAAATTGAACAAGAAATTTCAGTTGATGCTTCCGGCATAACAAACTTTACAATTGATGCAGATAATATTGAACTTTGGTCGCCGGAGACACCCAAACTTTATGATGTTACTATAGAAGCTGGAAATGACAAGATTAGCGATAAGATTGGATTTAGAACAATAGCAACTGAAGGTAAACAAATCCTTCTAAACGGCAAACCGATTTTCTTAAGAGGTATTTGTCTTCATGATGAAAATCCTCTCCGCCGAGATAGAGCAAATTCTATTGATGACGCAAGACTTGTCCTTGGCTGGGCGAAAGAATTAGGATGTAACTTTATGCGTTTAGCCCACTATCCCCATCAAGAAAATATTGTACGGTTGGCAGACCAAATGGGGATTCTACTTTGGGAAGAACTTCCTTTATACTGGGGAATCAATTGGGGAAACCAAGAAGTACTTCAAAAAGCAAAAAAGCAGTACACCGAAATAATAAATCGAGATTATAACAGAGCTTGCTCAATTATTTGGTCAATCGCAAATGAAACAGGCCCAACACCTGCAAGAAATGAGTTTCTTAAATCACTTGCAAATCATATCAGAAGTTTAGACAATACTCGTTTGCTAAGTGCTGCATGTAAAAAAGATCAAGCGGTTGATGGTCACCCGGATGCTGAATATACCATCAACGATCCTATTATCGAATTTCTCGATATCATTAGCTTTAATGAATATCTAGGATGGTATGGCGGATTACCTAAAGAATGCCGAAAGAAAACGATCACTTCAAATTCGGACAAACCCATAATTGCAAGTGAATTCGGCGGCGGCGCGCTACAAGGTTTTTACGCAGATAGTCTTACAAGATGGAGTGAAGATTATCAAGAATATTTATATAAAGAAAATATTGCAATGTCCGATCGCATTGACGGATTTGCCGGTATGACTCCTTGGATATTAGCAGATTTTATGTCTCCGCTTAGACAGCTACCAAATGTTCAAGACGGTTGGAACCGTAAAGGATTAATCTCAGAAAAAAGCAGAAAGAAAAAAGCGTTCTTCATTCTGCAAGAATATTATAAAACGAAGATGGACAAATAGTATTTAATAGAACGTACTAAATAATTATTACATGATTAGACAAGGGCGTCACGGACCACTGAAGGTGTCTCAAAAGCCTAATAGACATTGCGAGGCGTTTTTTGCCGAAGCCTGTCCGCCGTATCCCGACGTGTCGCATAGGCGTCAACTTAAGGTGCAATATTCATTTTTTTGCAATAACCCCAACTTTCAAGTTGGGGAAAGATGATCGCAACACACAACTATGGGCTTTAGCCCAAATATTAGAGAAAATTGGGCTAAAGCCCTGAGTTTTTGTTGAGACTTATTGTCCACGACCTGAAAGGTCGTGGCTATGATTATTTATTTTAGTTATGCTACACACCCTGAATGCCGGAGCTATTAAAACATTACATCATAGTTAAGTTGACGCCCATGCGACGAGTCGGGAGAAGGCGGGCAATCTTTCGTTTTTAGCTCAAAATAGAGATCACTTCGCTTCGCTCGTGATGACAAGCTTACTTTTGAGACACCTTCACCACTCCGTGACGCAGAAATTATTTTTCTAAGTCGAGGTATGGACCTCGACTGCCTATTTGTTCGAAGTGAACACATAATTATTACGTCATTAGTACATACCGGGAGTTGTTTTACATAAAATTGTATCTGTATCGCATTTTCCTCTGTAAAGATTTTTTAGTAATTTCCCAAAACCAAATTTTCTACATACAACAAACTTTCATGAAGGTAAACATTCACAGTTATAGCAGTTATCCAAACGGAATGTATCTCGAAAATCAAGTTTTTACACTACACTTAGATGTGGAAAAGTATTTTTTAATAGTTAGATAAGGAATTAAAAATGAAAAGAAAATCACTTTTGTTTGTAATGTTGTTTTCTTTGGCGTCTTTTCTCTTTGCCCAGGAAGAAGGACGTCTTTTACGATTTCCGGCTATACACGGCAGTAAAGTTGTGTTTACTTATGCAGGGGATCTTTATACAGTTTCTGTTGACGGCGGCATTGCACGTAAACTTACAAATCATGTCGGCGCTGAAGTTTTCCCCCGGTTTTCTCACGACGGTCAATGGATTGCGTTCACCGGACAATATGACGGCAACACCGAGGTTTATATTATGCCGGCGGTAGGCGGAGTTCCAACAAGAATTACTTTTACCGCAACATTGGATAGGGACGACGTGTCGGATAGAATGGGACCGAATAATATTGTTATAGGCTGGACTCCCGATGATAAAAACGTTTTGTTCCGTTCCCGCATGTATGAGTTCAATAGTTTCAAAGGACAATTATTTCTTGCTCCGCTTGACGGAAACGTTCAAACCGAATTGCCATTGCCGAGAGGAGGTTTTGGTTCATATTCTCCCGATGGTAAAAAGTTGGCCTATAACCAGATATTCCGCGAGTTCAGAACATGGAAAAAATACCGCGGCGGTATGGCCGATGATATTTCGATATACGATTTCGATACAAAAGAAACTATAAAGGTTGCGCAAAGTCCCGCTCAGGATATAATTCCGATGTGGAGCGGTGATAATATCTTTTTCTTATCGGATAGGGATGAGAATAAAAGAATGAATTTATATGTATACAATTTTACAAGCGGAGACACAAGGAAGCTTACAAATTATACGGATTACGATATAAAATTCCCTTCCCTCGGCGATGATGCTATTGTATATGAATACGCCGGATATATTTACCGGTTCGATCTTGTTTCGGAAACAAGTAAAAAAATAGATGTTGAATTTGCCGAAGACTTTGCCGAAAGCAGGCCTTATATGAAAGATGTAAGCAAAAACATTAATAATTATGAAATTTCTCCCGACGGCAAACGCGCTTTGTTCGGGGCAAGAGGCGACGTATTTACTGTCCCGGTTTCCAACGGAATAACAAGAAATTTAACTAAAACATCCGGCGTATTCGAAAGAAATTCGAAATGGTCTCCCGACGGAAAGTACATTGCTTATATTTCCGACAAATCCGGCAATGACGAAATTTATATAATTCCGCAGGACGGAAGCGGCGACGAAATCCAATTAACAAATCAAGGAGGAGCTTATAAATGGCAGTTAAGCTGGTCGCCGGACAGCAAAAAGATTCTTTTTAGCGACAGGGAACTGAAACTTTATTATGTAAGTATTGATTCGAAAAAAGTTACCGAAGTGGCAAAAGGCGAAGTTGGCCGGGGTTTCTTCGGTTCATGGTCGCCGGACAGCAAATGGATAACTTATTCGTTTCCCGAAAGCAGGAAGATGAATAGGCTCTTTGTATATTCTTTGAGCGAAGGCAAAAGTTACCCGGTTACGGATAATTGGTATAATTCCGGTTCGCCGATTTTTTCGAAAAACGGGAAGTATATTTATTTCGTTTCGCAAAGAGATTTTCATCCTACATATAGCCAGACCGAATGGAACCATGCTTATGCCGATATGGATGGAATTTACTTAATTACTTTGGCAAAGGATACAAAGTCGCCGTTTGGGCCTAAGAACGACGAGGTAAAAATAAAGGAAGAAAAGAAATCAAACGGCAATGATAAGGATTCATCAAAAGAAGTGAAAGATATAGTAATTGATTTGGACGGGATACTAAACAGAACGGTGAAGGTTCCCGTCTCTGCTTCAAATTATTATAACCTAGGTTCCGCCGGCGAAAAAATTTACTACATGAGAAAAGGAAAGGCCGACAAGAAACCCGTCCTTTTAGTTTATGACTTAAAAGAACAAAAGGAAAAGGAACTCGGCAATATAAACGGTTATGAAATTTCTTCAGATAAAAAGAAAATGCTGGTCTGCTCGAATAACTCCTATTACATTATCGATTTACCCGGCAACAAATTGGACTTGAAAGAAAAACTGGATCTGTCCGGGTTAGATGTATTTCTAAATCTTCATGCCGAGTGGAACCAAGTTTTTCATCAAGCTGCCCGTAGCGTAAGGGACTTCTTTTATGTCGATAATTATCACGGGTTGGACTGGGATAAAAATGTTAAGAAATATGAACCCTTTCTGAAATATGTAAATCACAGAATTGATCTAAGTTATATTATAGGCGAAATGATCGGCGAGCTTAACATAGGTCATGCATATGTTGGCGGAGGCGATTATGAAAAAGCCGATAGAATAAAAACCGGCTTGCTCGGAGCGCAAGTTGAGTCAGGTGAATCAGGTTATTATAAAATTACCGAAATATTAGACGGCGCAAACTGGGATAAATCGCTTCGTTCTCCTTTGCAGGCAATCGGAGTTAATGTAAAAGAAGGCGACTACATAATTGCAGTTAACGGCAAGCCGGCGCCTGAGATAAAAAATCTTTTTGCCGAACTCGTCGGTAAAGCCGATAAGCAAGTAGTGCTTACTGTTAACGATAAACCTTCGAAAGAAGGAGCAAAAGACGTAACGGTTGTTCCCATTGGCAATGAACATGATCTTTATTATTACAATTGGGTAAAGGATAATATTGAGAAGGTCGACAAAGCAACAAACGGAAGAGTAGGCTATGTGCACATACCGGATATGGGCGTTGGAGGATTGAACGAATTTGTTAAACAATATTATCCGCAGTTGGGTAAAGAAGCCTTGATAGTGGACGTACGCGGAAACGGCGGCGGCAATGTTTCTCCTATGATCATCGAACGATTAAGACGTGAAGCGATTATGATGAGTAATCTAAGAAACAGCGTACCTTCGCCCAATCCTTCCGATGAAATCGTCGGACCAAAGGTAATGTTGATTGATGAATTCTCGGCATCTGATGGTGATATTGTTAATTACAGGTTCAAAAAGTA
Source organism: Ignavibacteria bacterium (assembly GCA_050117315.1). Lineage (GTDB taxonomy): Bacteria > Bacteroidota > Ignavibacteria > Ignavibacteriales > Melioribacteraceae > JANQIV01. The sequence goes on along the minus strand of JASFMY010000007.1, from coordinate 1,171 downwards.
TGGTCTAGGTACAGTTATCGGAAAGCGAAGCTGGGGCGGAGTTGTCGGAATTTGGGGATCGCTGCCTTATTTAGATCACGGAACGCTTATGGTTCCCGAAGCAGGGTTGTTCGATTTCAACGGTAAAGACTGGTTGATTGAAGGTCACGGAATTGAGCCGGACATAGTTGTTGATAATGACCCCGCTAAAGAATGGGCAGGCGAGGATCAACAATTGAATAAAGGTATTGAAGAGATAATGAAAATGTTGAAAGAAAACCCGGTTAAGCTGCCTAAGAAAGCTCCCGAAGGACCTATAAAAGTTAATTAGTATTATCTTATCCTCCCGGGATCAGCTCTTTGAAGCGGATCCCGGGAAGGGTTCTCTCCTAAAATAACTTTACTGTTTATTTTACCTATGTAAAATGTCCAATACTTTATTCGGGTCTTTTGATAATAAATTTAATAACACAAGAGCCGGCCCCTGTGGGTTCCTATCTCCCCTTTCCCAATGGCGTAATGTTCCCAGACTTATTCCAAATGATGCAGCAAACTTTGGCTGAGTCATTCCTATTCGTTCTCTTAACTTTTTTACATCAATTTGTTGTGGACGAAATTCTCTCGCTCCTTTTTGATTTCCTTTGGAATACTCAATTGCTTCTTTTAATCCTTTGCTTATACTTTTATATGCTTCACTCATTCTTCTTTCCTTTGATAATTTTTCACTAATTCTTTTACAAGTTTCGACAATTCATTTCTCTCTGATTTACTTAAACCCTAATTATGCATTCGAAGAAAACAAAAACCAATAACCTTCAATAAATAAAAAGGTTGTTTCAATTTTCTATTTACCCTTTTTTGATCTTAGATATTATTTGTAACTCATTGAAACTAAATCTATCACTAAATTCTTTCTTTTCTATTGCATAATCTGGGTTAAATTAATTTTTTCATTTTTCCCAAAGATAGTTAATAAAAACATTGGAGTTTCTGCAAAATTAGATTGAAGCTTATACTATGTCATTCCCGCACGTATTAAGCGGGAATCTAATTTATAAAAATGGATGTATAGTCCTGAAATAGGTTGACAAAAAAAGTCAACCAAAAACAGGACAAAAAATGAAAAAAGAAAAATCACAACATTACAGCGAGCAGTTCAAAAGGCAAGTAGTCCAAGATGTATTAGAAGGAA
>JASFMY010000006.1:0-103183 GCA_050117315.1 Ignavibacteria bacterium | reverse complement strand
TGTTTTCCTTTTTTCTTTTTCTAATTTTCATCTTTAGGTCTCCTTTCTTTTTTGATGTTCATAGTATACCATTTTTTTACGGTACTAACTTCCTAAAGAATGTGAGTCCTTTTCTTAATTTACCGACCGACTTTTTATTTTGCAGAAACTCTATTGTTAATTTATCGGATAAATAATCAATACGGCTATAAATTTGTAGTATACACAAGCCAAATTGGTTTTGGGATTTTGTTTTTATTTTCTACCATAATATTTCACAACAATAGTACCGGCCTTCAATAGAAGTTGTTATGAAAAAACCATAAATTTCACAATGGATTTTTAATTTGTTGATAGGGTGTTTTATCCGGATATCATTTCCCTTGTATGAAGTAGCAAAACAAAGCCTCTTAAAGACAATTACATGTCCTAAAGATAAATTCTAAGAAATAATAAAAAGCTAAGAGAGATACCGTTAATTACAAACATAGGAAGTTATAATATGAAAAAACTTAATCTGCTTTATGTATTTATTTTATTATGTACGACACTTACTGCTCAAGGAATAACCGAACGATCCTATAATTGCATATTTAACATGTCTGCTTATGAACCGATGGAAGCAAAAGGCGGGCAGAAGGGAGACGATGTTGATGCGCTGTTTGATGAGATAGGGCTTACGTCCGCAGATGCGAGGAAGGAAGATATTTACACGGGAATGATGTTTATGAACAATGCTTCGCAAACTTTCAGCGTTAAAAAAATAGAAGAAAATTATTATACAATTACAAACAAGTTAACCGGCAACGTTTTGACTGTAGAAGGTGCAGGCAAGAAAGAAGGGGCAAATGTTATTCCGGCAAAATTTAACGACGGAGATAACCAGAAGTTTGCTATTGTAAGAGATACGGTAAAATACCGCTACGGGGCTTTCATTATTGCCAAACACAGCGGGATGGCGTTAACATTGAACGACAAAGGCAGCGTTGTTCAAAAAAAGTTTGATCCGAACGACAAATCGCAGGTGTGGGGTTTTTCGTATAGAATGGTTTGGAAAAACGACGCGGGATACCTCGGGTTGAAAAAGCTCGGCATGTTCAAGGAAGATGCCGTACTTTGCAAAAACGATAAGACTGCAAGCTGGAGTTATATAGCACATCCCGCTTCTCCCAATGTGTATTATATAATGAATTCAAAATCTAAAATGTTTTTGATGACTGAAGAAGTATTAGACAAGAACAATGCAAAGGACTCTTATAAGCTGGTTCAGTCTCCCTATACAAAAGGTACAAAACAGGTGATGCTGTTTTATATGGTTTACTCGGACGAGACAAAGACAAAGGTCAAACTGGTTGAGTTAACATCCAAGTATGTTGTTGACGTTGATAAGGAAACAAGTAATTTAATTTTGGTACCGTCGGAAAAGGCTTCAACTTTATCTGCCTGGGGAGTTTTTAAAGCGCCCGGCGGGTTTTAATTTAACGTATGCAAAGCCCGCAGCTTTAGCGGGCTTTATGCCGCACTACTTCACTTCCTGTTAACATTCATTTTATTTAGAATAATAGAATATAGATTAAATAGTAATAATATTTAGGTTTATTGATTATATTTAGTAATCAATTAATGATTTCAAAAGACGTTATTCTGAATTAAGATCAATTCAATAATGAGTTTACAATAAACAAAAAATATTGATGCAATATGAATAACAACCCGTTTTACAACCGCGCAATGATTAAAAAAGAAAATGAATTTGTAGGAAGAATAAGAGAATTAGATGATTTAATAAACAGGTTAAACGGTAAACAGTCTGTTTCAGTTGTTGGTGAAAGGCGGATTGGTAAGTCTTCACTTTTATACCATTTGTTTTTAACCGGCAACAAGCGGCTGGATGATGAGAAAAAAGAAAAATATCAATTTGTATACGTTGATTTGCAAAATGTTACAGTGAAAACACCGCAGTTTTTTGTTGAAAAAATTCTTAGCAACTTGTCTTTAGAATATAACAAAAAAGCTGTTGTCGATAATCCCCTTGTTGTATTTTCCGAAACTCTGGAAAAGAGTGCAGGGAACGGCAAACACCCTGTTTTGCTTATTGATGAGTTTGAAGAAATTGTTGAGCAGCAGGAATTATTTAATGATGATTTTATTGATACTTTGCGTTCTATTGCCAATGCGGGATATTTGTCATTTGTGATTTCTTCGAGAAAAACATTAAGGGATATTACGGACAGCGGTAATCTTACATCTCCTTTCTGGAATATTTTTGCCACGATATTATTGAAAGAATTTGCTTTCGAAAATAAATTGAACGAGAGCGCTATTTTTTTGGAACAGTATTGGAAAGAACTAAATATTACTGAATTTGAAAAGAAATTTTTATTGTGGTACCCAACTAATCATCCGCTAAAATTACAGATAATGTGTTACTGGCTGTTTCAAAATAGAAAATCAAATTATGATGATTATGATTTACGTAAAAAAATTGAAGAGAAAATTGGTAATTTTTTTAGAAGCGATTTAAAGAAAATTGAGAAATTTTTTAGAAGAGAAATACCTAAACTACCGGATAAAATAAACTGGACAAGTGAATTTATAGGCAAGCAATTCAAAAATCTTGGGTTTGACATAAAAGAAATACTATAATCAAAATGAAAGTACTAACTCCAAGGCAATATTTTAATCTGCTGTACAAAATTTTTTTCAGGATTATTTCTTTTAAAAAAGAAGCAGGAAAGTGGGAATGGAGAAAAACGTTATCGATTTTGCTTCAAAGCGGGTTGTATAATTTTATATTCGGGTTGATAATTATAAGTTTTGTTTATTTAATTTCTCTTACAGGTTTTTTTCGATTTAACTATATAGAAATCCTAAAATTCGTTACCTACGCAGTTGCTTTCGGAGTTGCTTTCGGAGTTGCTTTCGGAGTTGTCTTAGGAATTGTCGTAGAAGTTTTAATGGGAGTTAACGAAGGATTTGCCAGAGGAGTTGCTTTCGGAGTTGTCTTAGGAGTTGCTGTCGGAGTTGCCTTAGGAATTGCCTTAGTAGTTGCCGGAGTAGTTGTCGGAGTAGTTGTCGGAATAGTTGGCGGAGAAGTTGTCGGAATAGTTGGCGGAGAAGTTGCCATCGGATTTGCCATCGGATTTGCCTTCGGAGTTGCCATCGGAGTTGTCATCGGAGTTGCCGGAGGAGATGTCATTGGAGTTGCCATCGAAGTTGCCATCGGAGTTGCCTTCGGAGTTGCCATCGGAGTTGCCTTCGGAGTTTTAGTGGGAGTTAACAGAGGATTTGCCTACGGAATTGCCGGAGGAATTGCTTCTAAATTTACCTATTTCATTTATTTAATAAGAGCATGGTATTTACCTATTTTATTAGCTGCTCCCCCTCCAGTTAGACACCCTTTAGTTAGGGATGAAAATATTGTTTTACCAATCCCTTTTTTATCAAAAATTTTAAGAATTTATGTAAAAAAAAGAAACTTAAAATACGCCGTGGGAATAACCCTTTTTATTATTGAAAATCGTCCTATTCAGCGCAAACAGGCTCAAAAAGCCCTTTTATTTATAACCTTTGATTTAATGCTGGCTTTTGAAAACATTAATCAAATAATCAATTTAAAAACAAAAACCGGTTATTTACCGGAATCGGATAATTTGCCTGAATATTTTGGCTCGCTTTCTGTTTTTAACAAAATTGCTGAAGATATAAAAAAAGGAAGGGAAAGTGAAAACTTATCCAATACACTCAATATTTATAAAGAAACAATTGACAAACTGCATGAACTTAAAAAAGAAAATTTATGGAAGAGTTCTGCATATAATATTGAATCAAGCAATATAGCAGAGAAATGGATTGAAATAATAAATAATGAAATATCGGGAATTGAACAGAGTAAGGGCTTGCCCCTGCCAAACCCGTTTATTGTTGGTAAACCGGCCAAAGGAGCTGCATTTGTGGGCAGGTCGGATATAATTGAAGAAATTAAAAATGAGGCCCTTCGCGAGTCTGGAACCGGTGGCATTTTATTCCTCGGGAACAGGCGTACCGGTAAAAGCAGTACACTTGTAAATTTATTTAAATATTTACCCTCTTCATTGAAAACAATTTACCTGGATTTCCAGGACCCCCAAGTATTTACAGATCAAGAAATTTTCAGTAAAAAACTTTCAAACGAAGTTGAAAAAGAAATCAAAATAAACCCCAAAGACGACATAAGTGATCTTAATACTTTAACAGCATATTTTGAAATTGTCCAGGCAAACATTTCGCGAAAGAAAATTCGTGTACTTATCAGCTTTGACGAATTTGAAAAAATGACGGAAAAAATTCTAACCGGCAAATTAGAAGGGCTTGCCGACAGTATACGTCATTGGATTCAGCATCTTGATAATTTCATTTTTCTCTTTGCAGGAGGAAATGAAATTTATGAAATAAAAGATTTTGATTGGTCGGATTATTTAATTAATCTTAGAACAATTCGCATAAGTTACCTCGATGAAAAATCAAGCAGGCAATTAATGACAAAACCGGTTTCTAATTTCGATTTGGAATATGAGAACGAAGAGTTGTTAAATAGTTTTGTAAATCGCCTGGGCGGACAACCTTACCTCATTCAAGCTGTGATGTTTGATTTGGTAACATTGCTGAATAACGACAATAACCGCAAAATAGCGCTTAAGAATGATATTGAGCAGGCAATAATAAATAGTTTTTCAACAACCGAATCATATTTTAATCACTTTTGGAAAAAGGAATTAACTGAAGGTATGCAAAAAGAATTGATCAAATTAGCGGAAGGTGAAGAATTGGCAGACAATGAAGCAATAAGGTTATTGCTTAAAAAAGAATTTATAAAAAACCAAGATGGCTGTTATGAATTTTGTGTCCCGCTGGTTAAAGAATGGATTTTAACAACTCAACTTTAGTTTGATACCTAAGAAAGCGCATAGAATTAAGCACAGTCTGTAATCCTATTCCTCAAAAATGCCGGCATATTAAACAACTCGATTAATTTATTTCCTGTTAAAGTTCATTTTATTTATTTTTCGGAAGTTTCTGAATTATCAAATTGCATTTAACTCAAATGAATATAAATTCAGAGGTCCCAAATGAAGACTCTTTTTATTTTTGTTTTACTCCTCACAACATGTTATAACAGTATGGAAGCACAAGAAAAACAATTACAACTGCCTGCAATCTTTGGCGACAACATGGTTTTACAGCAAAACAGTGACGCAAATTTCTGGGGCAAAGCAGCTCCCGGTGAAAAGGTATTTATTGAAACAAGCTGGAATGAAAAAGCCGAAGCAACTGCAGACGCAGACGGCAAATGGCTAACCGCATTAAAAACACCTTCCCCCGGCGGACCATTTACGGTTGAATTAAAGAGCGGTGATGAAGAAATTTTATTAAAGAATGTTTTAAGCGGCGAAGTGTGGCTCTGTTCGGGACAGTCAAACATGGAAATGCCTATCGAGGGCTGGCCGCCGAATGACCTGATTGATAATTCGGAAGAAACAATTAACAATGCGGCTAATCCCGGCATAAGATTTTTTACTGTTGGAAAGAAAATAGCCGTTGAACCAAAGAAGGATTGCACCGGCTCATGGGAAGAAAGCACACCGGCTGCTGCGGCTAAATTCAGCGCTACTGCTTATTTCTTCGGCAAGCATTTGTATGATGAATTAGATATACCTATCGGGCTTATACATTCAAGCTGGGGAGGCACACCGGCGGAATCGTGGACAAGCGATAAATACTTAAATGATCTGCCCGGTTATTCCGAAACATTAAAGAAAATGAAAAACAGTAAGGCAGAGGTTGATAAGCTGGAATCATGGCTTGAGGCACTGCCCCAAATTGATATTGAAAAAAGAGAAGGCGATAATCAGTGGGCAAACCTTGATTTTAACGATGCAGAATGCCGGGAAGTTGATTTTGATGATTCCGGCTGGCCGGAAATGAATCTGCCTGATTACTGGGAATCATCGGAACTTGGTAATTTTGACGGTGTTGTTTGGTTTAGAAAAAAAGTTAAAATACCTGAATCATGGGTCGGCAAAGATCTTGTTGTTGAGCTGGGTCCAATTGACGACATGGATGTAACATTTGTTAACGGCGTAAAAGTTGGAGATTATGAGAAAGCAGGACACTGGCGGACAGAAAGAGTTTACAACATTCCCAAGGAATTAATTCAGAATGAAGATGTAACAATAGCAGTGCGTGTAATTGACAACCAGGGCGGCGGCGGAATATACGGCAGTGAAGAGCAAATGAATTTGCACATGCCGAACAGTGATGAAAAAATTTCAATTGCAGGTAGCTGGAAATACGTGCCTGTCGGCGAATATGCAGGTTCAAAGTTTTTTATTTACGGTGCCGGTGAATTATACAAGCAAAGGCCTGTGCTGTCTGTTGATATTTCTTCCAATACTCCGACAGTACTATACAACGGTATGATAGCCCCGTTAATTCCCTTAACAATTAAAGGAGCAATCTGGTACCAGGGTGAATCTAATGCCGGGAGACCGGAAGAATATAAAAAGCTTTTTCCTACAATGATTAAAAACTGGAGAGATGATTTCGGAATAAATTTCCCGTTTTATTATGTGCAGATAGCACCTTATGATTACGGGGAAGATACGGAATCACAATTTCTGAGAGAGGCCCAAATGCTGACTCTTTCGGTTCCCAATACCGGGATGGCAGTTACACTTGATATCGGTAATGCCAATAATATTCACCCGGGTCAAAAAGCTGAAGTAGGCAACAGACTTGCTTTTTGGGCGTTGGCAAAAAACTACGGGAAGGATATTGATTTCTCGGGCCCTATTTATAAATCGTTTGAAACAAAAGATAACCAAATAATAGTTTCATTTGATTATGCCGGCAGTGGTTTGGAAATCAGGAACAGCGGGGATAACAACAACTTTCTAATTGCCGGGGAAGATAAAGTATTTAAAAAAGCCGATGTTAAAACAAACGGTGATAAACTGGTTCTTTCCAACCCGGGAATAGAGAATCCTGTTGCAGCAAGGTATGCATGGAGCAATACATCCGAAGCAACATTATTTAATAAAGAAGGATTGCCTGCATCATCATTCAGGACAGATACATGGTCGGAATAAATAAGATAGGCTATAATTAATAGAGTTTCTGCAAAATTAGATATCTAAACGTTTTGTCATTTCGACCGGCCTGCCTCGCCGGCATGGCGGGAGGGAGAAATCTTTGAAATCATCCTCTAATTGAAAGAGTTCCCGCCAAAAAGATACGCCAAAGGCGCACAGGCGGCGGACAGGCTCACCCAAAAAACGGGTTCGAAATGACCGACTTTTTATTTTGCAGAAACTCTATTATTTGCTTAATGGTTCAAGAATCTGATACTTTTGTTTAGTTGATTATTTAAATCCCCGAAATTCTAAATATTTCGGGGATTTTTTTGCAGCAATATCTTTTTCTTAATTAATTTTTTTTATGAACTGAATTTTTCACTTGACAAGTTGATTTCAGCTCTTTATTTTGCAAACGTTTTCGGAAACGTTTGCAAAAAATTAAAATGTCCCAAGTAACTATTAAAGACTTAGCTTCAACACTCGGATTATCCGTCTCTACAATATCACGTGCTCTGCACAACCATCCTGATATTAAATCCGAAACAAAGAAAACAGTAATAAGTTTAGCTGAAGAACTTGGGTACAAACCGAATATTGTAGCAAGAAATCTCAAAGCTAAGTATTCAAACCAGATTGGAATTATAGTCCCCGAAATAAAACATGATTTTTTTGCAAAAGCCATTAGCGGTATTGAAGAGATTGCTTATAGAGACGGGTTTTCAGTGATAATTTCACAATCAAACGAAGATGAAGAAAGAGAAAAAATAAATGCCAACTCGTTGTATCTGCACCGCACGGCAGGAATGATTGTGTCTCTTTCGCAAACAACTCACAATATTGATCATTTCATTAATTTAATGAAAAAGGGAGTTAAAATAGTCTTTTTTGATAGGGTATATGAAGGTTTGGACAGTTATCAAGTCGTTATAGACGATTTTCAGGCAAGCTATAATGCAGTTGATTATCTCATCTCAAAAGGACGAAAAAATATTGTCCATCTTGCAGGGCCGCAAGTTCTTTTGAATTGCAAAGGGAGGCTTGAAGGTTACAAACAGGCGGTTCTTGATAACGGATTACCTTTTGATGAAAGGCTTGTAATAATCGGCGGAATGCATGAAGGAGACGGAACAAAAGAGTTAGGTATCCTTATTGAAACCGGGATTAAATTCGATGCCGTGTTTGCCGTTAATGATCCTGTTGCCATTGGATCTTCAGTTACACTTAAAAAACTAGGTTATGGAATACCTGATGATGTTGCAATAATCGGGTTCTCCAATAATCCTATTACAGGTTATGTAACGCCGTCAATTACAACAGTTGAGCAGCCTTCTTACGAGATGGGTAAAAAATCAGCGTCAATATTAATTTCCCTTATTAAAGGCGAAGAGGATTCAAATTTGCAGAAAAAAACAGTTTTACCGACAAAATTAATAATTAGAGAGTCAGCTTAAGTTTTTTTTATATAAAATGCAAACGTTTGCAGAATAATAAATTATGCTATTAGATTATCCACATAGAAGACTAAACATTTTAACAGGTGAGTGGGTGCTTGTTTCTCCCCACAGGGCAAAACGCCCGTGGCAGGGAATGACTGAAGAAATAACTAAAGAAGAAAAACCGTCATATGATCCCGCATGTTATTTATGCCCGGGCAATTCAAGAGCAAATGATAAATGTAATCCGGCTTATGAAGGCACCTTTGTTTTTGATAATGATTTCAGCGCTTTATTATTGGATACGGCAGAATATTCGCAAAATGATTCGGACTTATTGATAGCACAATCTGAAAAAGGAATCTGCCGGGTAATATGTTTTTCAGAAAGGCATGATTTAACTCTTGCCGAAATGGAAATTGAACAAATCGAAAACGTGATTCGTACATGGCAGAATGAGTATAAGTCACTGGGCAGTAAAAAAGAAATCAATCATGTGCAGATATTCGAAAACAAAGGTGCAATTATGGGCTGCAGCAACCCGCATCCGCACGGACAAATATGGGCGCAGGAAAGTATCCCGGTTGAACCGGAAAAAGAATTAATTAAGCAGGCAGAATATTATAAATCGAAAGGCAGGACACTTTTAAGCGATTATATAAAAATAGAGAAAGAAAAGAATGAAAGGATAATTTATGAAAACGATTCCTTTGTACTTCTAGTTCCGTTTTGGGCTGTATGGCCTTTTGAAACAATGATTATTTCAAAAAGAAGTATATCAAATATTCTTGAGTTTACGGGTGATGAAATAAATCTCTATGCCGATATCGTCAAAAAGGCAACGGTAAAGTATGACAACATATTTAAAGTTTCTTTTCCCTATTCTGCCGGTATCCACCAGGCGCCGACCGACGGAAAGGAACACAAGGAATGGCATTTTCACATGCATTTTTATCCGCCGCTTCTTCGCTCGGCTACCGTTAAAAAATTTATGGTTGGTTATGAAATGCTTGCAAATCCGCAAAGGGATATTACACCTGAATATAGTGCAAAATTATTAAAAGAATTATCAACGATTCATTATAGAAACTTAAGAAAATAAGAGTAACTATTTTTCATAAATATTTTCTGTTGAAAGAAGCAACCAATTATCAGTCAAGAATTTGGTTGTTTAGTGAATTTAATAAAGTAACAAGAGTAATCAATGAGATGCTTTTAACAGATATTTGATCAACTATAATTGTATGTATTTAGTGAGGAATACATGCCGTTATAATTTGAGTTAGTTCCACATGCATTTATTAGTTTTTTTACTGTCAACTACGGTGAAAGATTCATAGTTGAAGGGGAGAAGTATACTCTCTAAAGTGTAGCATTTACTGGTAGGAATTAAGACTAAATATAATGTCAATCAAATAGAAGGAGATAAAATGCTAACCAAAAAACCTACTATTTTTTTTATAATCTTGATTTCCATGATTAATTTCCAACAATTATGGGGCGCCGATAATAGGATCGAAGGAAAAGTAACTGATGTAGCTACCGGCGAACCGTTATTCGGAGCCAACATTATCCTTGATGGAACCAGTATGGGAGCAGCAACGGATTTTGAAGGAGAATACTTAATTGCAAATGTTCCGGCAGGGTCGTATACGTTGCGGGCGTCATACATAGGTTATGAATCGAAGGAAATCAAGATAGAGCTGAAAGAAAACGTACGACTTCAAGTTAATGTAGAACTGGAAGCTGTAAGTATATCGACAACAGATATAGTTGTTACGGCACAGGCGCAAGGTCAGAATGCAGCAATAAACCAGCAGTTATCATCGGATAATATTGTTAATGTTGTTTCATCTGCCCGTATACAGGAACTTCCTGATGCTAACGCAGCTGAATCAATAGGCAGGTTACCTGGAATTTCTTTGGTAAGAGAGGGAGGACAAGCCACTAAAGTTGTTGTTAGGGGTCTTTCACCAGAGTTTAATCAGATTACAATAAACGGTGTTCCAATACCATCGAATGAAGGCGATGTTCTACTACCAGGTAGTTCTGATATTGATCCTGTTGGCGGGGGCCGCGGTACGGATATGCGTATGGTCTCTTCAAATATGCTCGATGAAATTCAGGTATTTAAAACAAATACACCGGACATGGATGCTGCCGTACTTGGTGGTACTGTAAATTTAGGTATCCGAAAAGCAAAAAAAGGCCTTTCGGAACAACCTTTAGGATTACCAAATATACCGGCAGTTTCTTTTCAGGCACAGGGCGGCTTTACAAATCTTACAAATGAGTATAACAATTACAAATTTGACCTGACTCTTGAGAAGAGATTTTTTGATGAACGTTTCGGTGTATTGGTTCAGGGTATTGTACAGCATCAAAATCTTACCTCCGACAGATTAGATATTGAATACACTCAACTTGAGCCAGCTAATAATCCTGATAGGTTGGGACTTACGCATGTCAATTTGTACTTTTATCCAAGAACAGAGAAGAGGTACAATGGAACGATTACATTGGATTATGATATCCCCAATGGAAGTTTGGCTTTAACAAATATCTTAAGTCAAAATAAAACAGACGGCAGTCATTATCGTCAACGAATGGGTATAGGACAAAGAGGAGGAAATTCGTTTAATACTTATGCAGGCAAGGAAGAAAGAACATTAAACCTTATCACAAACATTTTAAGTTATAGTCAAAAAAATGATTGGGGAGATATTGATGCAACCTTTTCTCATTCATATTCAGAAAATATCGAGCCTGATTCTTGGGAATTAATATTTGATCAACTTAGTGCCGGAACAGATGATATTGATATTGAGCTTGATCCCGTTATAATAGCTGAGAAGGCACGTCAGCATATGATTCTTGATGAGACAAAGTTGCGAAATGTACGCACAACCAGCAATAATACAAAACAAAGGGATTTACGAGCATCTGTAGATTTTAAGAAAAATTTTAACATTGCGGATTTTCTTTCTGTTGAGTTGAAAACCGGCGGTATGTATGGATATACAAATCGTTCTCATGACCATGAATACGGATACGGTTATATCTATTTTGGCCAGCTTGGTAAAAATATTGTAAAAGAATTTCCCTGGCTGCAAACGGACTGGGGAGTTGACCCAAATACTGCTTCACGATTTCCTATAGAGCCTTTTCTTGATAATGATGTTAATTTCGGAACATTTTTGGACGACAATTATAAATTTGATTATAGATTAAATTTGGATTTGATTCAACGGATTAAAGAAATAGCTGTTGGCTATGGCAAAACTTTTCTAAGCCCCCCAACCGGCGGCAATCCTTCATGGGTACCTAATATGTTTGACAAACTAGCATATGATTATTCCGGTAAGGAGTATCGTAGTGCCGGATATTTGATGGGTACGTTTAATATAGGCCAGATAGTTACACTATTAGCAGGCGTCCGATACCAGAATTTAACGACGGAGTATACCGGCTATCGTTGCTATAATGCAGGTCAAAGCAATACATACCCTAATCCATATCTCGGATTATATGATACAACATTTACAAAATCACATGGATACTGGCTGCCTAGTTTCCATTTAAATTTTAAGCCGTTATCATGGCTTAGTTTACGCGCCGCTTACACAAATACGCTGGCCTATCCAAATTTCAATGCCATCATTCCTATACTCAGGCTTTATACAGATAGGGTTGACTGGAATGATGTTAGTTTAAAACCGATTCGATCAAAAAATCTTGATCTCCAGCTCTCAGCATATAGTAATGAGTTAGGACTGTTTACATTTGGCGGATTTGTGAAATATCTTGATGATTTTATTTTCTGGCAAAGAAAATATATAATTGATCCAAATGAATATGAAGGGCTGCATGATGTACCGGGACAACCGAACATGAATGTAAAAGGGTATAGGGTAGACACTTATTATAATAATACCAACCAGGTTGAAGTATGGGGTATCGAATCCGACTGGCAGACCCATTTTTGGTATTTACCGGGTATATTAAGCGGATTTGTACTTAATATAAATTATACACATAACTTTTCGGAAGCAACGTATCCGCGTTCGACTGTTTCAACTTCGGGATTTCCGCCTGTAACAACATATAACGACACTACTTATACCGATGCTTTGATAAACCAGCCGGATGATATTATAAATGTTTCTTTAGGGTGGGATTATAAAGATTTTTCAATTTTGTTTTCAATTATATATCAATCAGGTATATTTCATCGAACTGACTTTTGGCCTACCTACAGGGTTGACAAAGACAAATATACCCGTTTTGATCTTGCTGCCAAACAGAGATTACCATGGAATAATATTGAACTCTTCCTGAATATTAATAATCTGAATGGAGCAAATGATACCTATATTCAAAGGGGAAATAGTTTTCCTCAATCGGATTACTCATATGGCTTAACTGCTCAATTAGGATTCAGAATAAAATTTCATTAAACAGTTAATCTATAAAACTTAAAAATAAAATGGAGGCATAGCATATGAGAAGCAAATTTAAATGAGTGGTATATAAATTAATAATCAACTAATCAATCATTAATTTAAGGAGTTCAACATGAAGTCATTTACCAAGATATTGTTATTTGTGACGCTATTATTAACAATAACAGGCATAAAGGTTTTTGCACAAGAAGCCGGGGATACGCTTTATGTTTCCGCCTATCCTGAGGGAACCCTCAATACTGTTATTAACGGAGATACTCTTGCCAATGGTGAACGGGCGCACAAAGTCTATGTGCTTCAGCAAAACGGTCCCATAGATACAACCTATTATATAACGGAAGATATACGGGTGAAGAATTTAACGCTTGTTGGTAAAAACAATCCCGTTACAGGATTTCCACCACTAATTTCCGTAGCTATTCTTTCAGACAACACCTCGCCCGGGCAAATTGCAGTTGCCATAGATAAAGGATTTGTTCATTTTAAAAATCTTTATCTTTTAGGTAAGCGGGCAGATGGTACACAGATTACAGGACAGGCTTTAACCGCCTCAGATAGTAGCAGACTTATAGTTGAAAATTGTATTTTTGAGAATTTCGGTTCATCAAGTACTCCTAATGTATTAAATACCTGGGATGCAACCGGAGTTGATATTTTTGTTTATAACAGCGAGTTCCGTAATTGTCAAAGTAACATTCCTCAAAATCCGGGTATGAATTGGGCCGGACCAGGTGAAATTCCTGTTGATACTATTATAGTAAAAAACAGCACTTTCTTTGTATTCGGTGGAGCCCTTACGGGATCAGGTTCATCTATAGGTTATCTAGAATCTGATCACAATACTTTTTTTATGCAGACCAAAACATCACCTTTCTGTATGCGTCAAATGCATAATGCAAAAATTACAAACAATATTTTCTTTAGCTGTTATTCCACTGGTTTGGACTCAACCACAATTAATAATTCACAAGGCTGGAATGCGAACATCTTTAGCCCGCCGGCAATCCTTACTATGGACTCACTTTATAGTGATATGGAAGGTGACCCCTTTTACATTACTGAAGCCGACAGAAATGTAGTTGCCACAAATAACGCTTATTTTTGGCCTCAAAAAATTATGGATAACATTGATGAAATGAATTCAGACCCTTCAACTTATTGGACGATTGGTGGCAAAATATCAAAACCAGTATGGGCGGCCGCAAGAATTGGCGCTGAAGCTATTTTAGAGATGCCAAATATTGATATTTCTGCAGATAAAAACTTTAATGTAGACCCTGGTTTTGATGCAGGTCTTGTTGAGGCAGCAGTAGATAGTATGGCTAGGTTTGTAAAAGTATTATGGTCTAACAATAATGATGGAGGCGGCTCCAAAAATTTTGTCTATGCTAATACCACAAATTATGGTATATATTCAGACATTGATCCGGATTGGAAATCAAAACAAGGGTATCCGGTAAAAGAAAATTTGAGATATACTAATTCAGCTCTTATGACCGCAGGGACAGATGGCAAACCACTTGGCGACTTAAACTGGTTCCCAGAATATCCTACAGGAGTCAAAGAAATTTCAAATACTGTTCCTTCAAAATTCAGCCTAGAACAAAATTATCCAAACCCGTTTAATCCTACTACCATGATTAAATATAGTATTACAAATGGCGCACAGGTAACATTAAAAGTATATAACCTATTGGGGCAAGAAGTTGCTGCACTCGTAAATCAAGAACAAATGCCTGGAACATATGAAGTAGATTTTAACGCTTCAAAATTAGCAAGCGGAATGTATATATACAGACTTCAAGCCGGTAATATGTCCTTGACAAAGAAAATGCTTCTTTTGAAATAAGGGGAATTGTGAACTGGTAGTAGTTTTTCATGAAAAACTTTATTCTGAAGTTCCCAAACTAACGGATGAATAGGACAAGGGATACAGAACTTTCAAACTCAAAGCCCTTGTCCTACTATATAAGAATATTTGAAGGAATTTAACGGGAACTCGTTCTGCTCATTCTTATTTATGGTAAGAAAGATGTGTATACTGTCAATCAAATTTTTTGCTAATTAAATTTTTATATGAGAACTGCGCAAATGGAAAAAATAACCCCAAGAAGTAAAAAGCATAACATTGTTTATCTCTCCTTAATTTTGGTTCTTCTGGTGGCGATTCTTTATTTAAACAAGGAAATTTTTGCGGATGCTCAATCGGGAATAAGAAAGACAGAAGATTTCCGTAATAATTGGAAATTTTATCTGGGCGATATTGTAAATAGTCAAGAAATAGAATTGAATGATTCCTCATGGAGAACGCTAAGTCTTCCCCACGATTGGAGCATAGAAGGAGTGTTCAATGAAGATAACCCGGCAGGCGTAGGGGGTGGGGCTTTACCCGGAGGTATAGGCTGGTACCGTAAAGCTTTTATTATTAATGAGTCGGAAAAAGACAAACTAGTTTTTATCGATTTTGACGGAGTTTACAGAAATAGTGAAGTCTGGATAAACGGTAAGTATTTAGGAAAGCGTCCCAATGGTTACAGTTCATTCCGTTATGAATTAACACCTTATTTAAAATACGGCAATGAAAAAAATCTTCTGGCAGTTAAAGTTGATAATTCTAAGCAGCCTAATTCACGATGGTATTCGGGTTCGGGCATTTATAGAAATGTTTGGCTTGTAACCACTAATAAAGTTTATGTTGATCATTGGGGAACTTTTGTAACAACTCCAAAAGTTACCAAAAATTTAGCGAAGGTCTCAATTAGCGTTAAAATACGTAATGCTGCTGTTGATGATAAAACTGTAACAATAAAAACTACCGTGCTAAATAAAACCGGAGAAAAAATTGCAGAGACAGAAACACCGGCCTTAATAAATAAAGATTCGGTTGCTGATATAACACAAGAAGTGGCCATCGAAAAACCGGAATTATGGTCTGTTGAAAATCCTTCTTTATATAAAGCAATTACTACTGTTGAGTGTAATAATCAAATAAGTGATGATTATACTACGACTTTTGGAATACGTACCTTTAGTTTTGACATAGACAAAGGCTTCTTTCTCAACGGCCGACAGACGAAAATTTATGGCGTCTGTAATCATCATGACCTGGGATGTCTTGGCGCAGCAATAAATAAACGTGCTTTGGAACGACAACTTGAGATTTTAAAAGACATGGGTTGTAACGGCATACGTACTTCTCATAATCCTCCGGCTCCGGAGCTTTTGGATTTATGTGATGAGATGGGCTTTATTGTTATGGATGAAGCATTCGACATGTGGAAAAGAGGAAAGACTGAATACGATTATTCTCTTGATTGGGATGAATGGCATAAACGTGACCTTGAAGATTTGGTATTAAGAGATAGAAATCATCCCAGTATTTTTATGTGGAGTATCGGGAATGAAATCCCTGAACAGTGGAGTAAAGACAGCAGCGGCATTTTGATTACAAGGGAATTAGTCGGTATAATAAAAAACTTAGATACAACACGCTATATTACAACTAATTGTAATTTTACAGGTACTTCAAATGAACTTATAAGATCCGGGGCATTGGATATAATTGGTTTCAGTTATCACGAAGATGATTACGAACTGTTCCCTGAAAATTTTCCGGGACAAAAGTTAATTGGTTCCGAGACAACCTCGGCTTTGGAAACTCGCGGATCATATGACCTTCTTTCAGATAGTATTAGGAAGTGGCCTGTAAGATGGGATATACCTTTTAATGAAGGAAATCCGGATAATACTTGTTCAGCCTATGATAATTGCAGAGCTCCATGGGGAGCCACACATGAAAAAGCGCTGAAGTTTGTTAATAAATACGATTATGTTTCAGGTATGTACATCTGGACCGGTTTCGATTATCTAGGCGAACCGACTCCTTATAGATGGCCATCACGCAGTTCTTATTTCGGTATTATAGATCTCGCCGGTTTTCCAAAAGACGTATATTATTTATATCAAAGCGAATGGACAGACAAAATTGTCCTACATGTTTTCCCTCCATGGAATTCCGAATGCTGGACCCAAGATATTCAGAAAGGAGATTCTGTAGACGTTTGGGCATATACTAATTGTGACGAAGTAGAGTTATTCCTAAACGGTGAATCTCTCGGTAAAAGAAAAAACAATAATGAAGACCTGCACTTGATGTGGCGTATTCCTTTCTCACCCGGAGTTATTAAAGCAGTTGGTAAAAACGGAGGTACAGAGGTATTAACAACTATTAGCAAAACAGCCGGACCTCCTGCACAAATATCGCTTGAGGCGGATAGGAATACAATTTCGGCAGACGGTAAAGACCTTTCTTTTATTACGGTAAAAATACTTGATAAAGACGGCACAGTTGTTCCATATGCTGATAACTTAATTAATTTTAATATATCCGGCAGCGGAAAAATTATAGGTGTGGATAATGGGAGTCAAACAAGTCACGAACCGTTTAAAGCCGATTATCGAAAGGCATTTAACGGAAAATGTCTTGTTGTTATTCAAAATAATAATACTCAAGGAAACATTATTTTGGAAGCCGTATCAGAAGGATTAAAAGGTGCTTCATTAGTAGTGGAAGCTGAAAAAAAATAGAGAATGCATCGAAAAAATGAAAACAGTAGTTAAAGATCGGTTATCTAAAATCAAGACATGGAATACACAAGAGGTCATGACATAATTAATAACGTTTTATTTGAGATATTTCATGAATGAATTGCTGAATCAAAATGGAGCGGATAATGGATAACTATTGGCAAACAGTAATTGGTCGGCAGTTTGCTGCTGCGATTCAGATGATACGGTTGGCTATCCAGGCATGCCCGGATAACCTGTGGGACGATCGCACAGATGGTTCGCCCTTCTGGCACCTTGCTTACCACGCACTGTTTTTTACCGACTTCTACCTATCGGAGAATGACAAGATATTCAAACCGATGGAATACCACGAAGACAAGGCACATTTCCTTCCGGGCGACTATCAGGAGTTCGGCGGGGTTGTTACCACACCCGAGAAGGCCTTCACACAAGAGCAACTGCTGGACTATACCGATCACTGCTTGTGTAAATGCCAAGAGACTTTCGAGAGGCTGACTACTAAACGGGCTCTTGAACGGTGTGGCTTCCGGTGGTACGAATTAAATGTAGGCGAGTTCTTACTCAACAATCTCCGACATGCTCAGCACCACGCCGGTCAATTGACTCTGCTGCTCCGTCACCGTGCCGGCATCGGTATTGATTGGTTAGGTACAAAAGACAACCAACCTCCGCCTCCGACATGGTGAATGGTTGTTTGCCTCTATTCCGAGTGGTAATAAGAAAAGCACATAATCCGCCGTTGTTAATGACCACAATTAGAAAAGGTCAATTTTGAGCTGAAAAAGGAGATTATGAAAATAGAGATAATCAATAAAATATTTATGGTCATTTTCTTTTTGAATATGCCAAAAGCATTCTTTCGGAAAAGATAAATGTCTTTATAGGGCACTCAAGCCGACCGCAAGTACGATGCGGCGTTTGTACAATTTTGGGATTAATAGTTTTCGTTCAATATTTTGTTCTAATTAGTAGAGTTTCTGCAAAATTAGATATCTAAACGTTTTGTCATTTCGACCGGAGGGAGAAATCTTTGAAATCGTACTCTAATTGAAAGATTTCTCACCCAAAAAACGGGTTCGAAATGACAATTTTTTTATTTTGCAGAAACTTTAGTTTATGTAAGTAAGGTTGCCGTTCATATTGAGCACCACGCCAAAAAGATGGCGGGCAAGTTTACGAACGGCTACAAATTATAAATATTGGTTGCTTGCTAAGCATTGTCCCATAGGGATCCCTTCGGGGTCGCTCTGAGCGGACGGCTTATAGGCAACGCCGATAGAAGGAATTATTAGATGGCTTATTTACGTTCTCTCGTTTCGATTATTTTATGCTTACTTTTGTTTGTTAACTGTCAAACTAAAAGTGTGTCGAATAGTGAAATACCTCATATCGCAAAACAAGGAGATGCCGCACATCTTGTTATAAATGGTAAGCCGATGCTGCTGATCTCGGGCGAACTGCATAATTCTACATGTGGAGGTTTTGATTATATGAATCCTGTGTGGAAAAGAATGGCGGACAAAAATCTCAATTCAGTTATTGCTACTGTTTCATGGGAGTTAATAGAACCTGTTGAAGGAGAATTTGATTTTGCTTTGGTTGACAGTATGATTGCCGGTGCCGGAAAAGCAAATCTTAAACTTGTGCTTATCTGGTTCGGTAGTTTCAAAAATGCTAGCTCTGTCTATATACCATCTTGGGTTAAAAAGGATTATGAAAAATATCCAAGGGTAAAAGATGAACATGGGAAACCTTTGGAAATATTATCAACATTTGGAGAAGTTTCGGTAGAAGCAGATGCTAGAGCTTTTGCCGCTTTAATGAAACACATAAAAGAAGTAGATTCCGAAGAACACACTGTTGTAATGATGCAAGTTGAAAATGAAATTGGAATACTTGATAACTTAGGTGAGACTCCCGGCAATGCAAGAAGGGATTTTTGTAAAGCCGCAAATGAAGTATACAATAGCGAAGTCCCGAAGGAGTTAATAGATTACTTAGTTGAAAATAAAGAGAGTTTATTTCCTGAACTATATAAAGTTTGGAAAGAAAACGGATTTAAAACATCCGGAACATGGGAAGAAGTTTTTGGAAAAAGCGAATTAAAACCCGACAAGAAAGACTGGCAGTTTTATTCTTATTATACCGAAGAATTATTTTCAGCGTGGTATTATGCTAAATATATAGAAAAGATTGCCTCTGCCGGGAAAAAAGAATACCCCTTGCCTATGTACGTTAATGCGTGGCTCAAACAACCATTAAGTTATTGGCCGGGCAGGTATCCGTCGGGCGGACCTTTACCGCAAGTTATAGATATTTACCGAGCCGCTGCTCCTTCTATTGATTTTATTGCCCCGGATATTTATACAGATAAGTTTGTTTGGACATGCAATGAATTTACAAGAAGCAGCAACCCTCTGTTTATACCGGAAACAAGAGGCGGAGAACTTGGTGCCGCGCGGGCATTCTTTGTTTTTGGTGAATATAGCGCCGCATGTTTTTCACCTTTTGGAATAGATAACAAACGCTATTCAGAAAATGATCCTTTAGATGATGCATATGCTGTATTAAACAATATGTCCTCTATCATTCTTGAAAATCAAGGTAAAGGTACGATGAGAGGAATGTTGGTTGATACTACATCACCCAACATGAAATTTGAATTGGGCAATTATAACATCGAAGTCATTCTTGGAGGAAGAGAAAAACCGGATGTAGCCGGCGGTCTTATTATAAAAGTTGGGGATGATGAATTCATTGCAGCAGGCAGAGCTCTTGATATTATGTTTTATTTAAAAGATGGTTCATACCGTATTGCCGTAGATAAAGTAGATGAAGGATTTTTTGAAAATGGAGAATGGATTCCTAAAAGACGATTAAATGGTGATGAAGTACATGCTAGTACATATTCGGGTACTGGTTTCAAATTACCTGCGGATAAGTTTAGTATTCAGAGATTATCAATTTATAAATACAAATAAAAACGGGTTATGAATTTATATTGTTCCTGCAATAATATATGTTGCATTGTTGTGGTGTAAATTTGGTTTCGGATTTTGTTTTTTTTATGAACTCTCTCTTATCTCTCTTACAAAGAGAGAAGTTTATGGAAAAATCCGAAACCAAATTATTGTTACATCACTAATCTTGAACTATTCTTTTGCATTGAATATTATTGCCGGGTTAATATTAACAAGCATAAAGGGACACACAATGAAATCAAAATTAAAAATTATGTCTTTGTTTTTTCTATTTGTACTCTGCTTTAGTATCAATGCGCAATCGGATGACAATAATGTAACACTTGATTTGGATAAAGCTCATTACAAAATCGGTAAGAACATCTACGGACATTTCTCGGAACACTTAGGCCATTGTATTTACGGTGGATTTTGGGTTGGTGAAGATTCTTCGATTCCAAACGTACGAGGTATTAGAACCGACGTTGTTGAAGCACTCAAAAAAATTCAAGTTCCTCTTTTACGCTGGCCTGGCGGCTGTTTTGCAGATGAATATCATTGGATGGATGGCATTGGTCCCCGTTCGGAAAGACCTACAATGATAAACACAAACTGGGGCGGCGTAACTGAAGATAATAGTTTTGGAACTCATGAGTTTCTTGATCTATGTGAACAAATTGGATGTGAACCGTATTTTAGTGGAAATTTAGGCAGCGGAACTGTTCGCGAATTATCGCAATGGGTTGAATATGTGAATTCAGATAACGTTAGTCCGATGACCGAATTAAGAAAGAAAAACGGAAGCGAAAAACCCTGGAGCGTAAAATATTGGGGAATTGGAAATGAGTCGTGGGGATGCGGCGGTGATATGGAACCCGAATACTACTCACACCTTGCTAAAAGATTCGGCACGTTTGTCAAAGATTACAGAGAAACGGGAGTACATAAAATAGCGGTCGGTCCTAATGGCAATGACTATAATTGGTCTGAAGTAGTAATGCGCGAACTTGGAAATTCTATGTGGGGTATGGCTCTTCATTACTATACGTGGAATACTCCTGAGCATGCAACGGATGTTACCGAAAAAAGTTGGTACAACACTATGCAGAAAACACTGACAATGGAAGAACTTGTTAATCGCCATTCGGAAATTATGGATAAATATGATCCGGGTAAAAGTGTTGCTTTAGTTGTTGACGAATGGGGTATGTGGCATGCAGTTGAGCCGGGTACAAATCCCGGATTTTTATATCAACAAAATACTCTCCGTGATGCGTTGGTTGCCGGAATTAACTTAAATATTTTTAACAACCATTGCGATAGAGTTAAAATGGCGGCAATTGCACAAGTTATAAATGTATTACAATCCGTTATTCTTACAAAAGATGAAAAAATGATTTTAACTCCTACATACCATGTTTTCGATATGTACAAAGTTCATCAAGATGCGATAATGATTCCAGCGGAATTGCAAACCGATAGCATTACAACCGGACAAGGAAAGATTCCCACTTTAAGTATTTCATCATCGCTTGATCAAAACGGTAAAGTACATATAACGCTATGTAACTTAAATGTAAGTGAAGACAAAAAATTAACTTGTAATCTCAACGCTTTTAATGTAAAATCAGTGACGGGACAAATACTAACGTCCGACAAATTAAATGCGCACAACACTTTTGATGAACCGAAAAATATTGGTATTAATTCTTTCGATGATTTTAATACTTCCGAAAATAAACTTGAAGTGAATGTGCCGAAACATTCTGTTGTTGCGCTTGAACTTACCGGCAAATTAGAACTAACCGCAGAAGATGTAGACTTTTCGAAATTACAACAAGGATTAACTTATAATTATTATGAAGGAATATTCCACAGATTACCGGACTTCTATGAAATGGAACCGGTTCGTTCAGGAACCGTAAGTAATATTGTTTATCCGGAGGATACCCCTACATATAATTTTGCATTAACCTATGCAGGCTACATTAAAATAGAAAAAGAAGGTCTTTACGATTTTTACCTTGCTTCCGACGATGGTTCGAAACTTAACATAGACAATAGAGAACTTATTTTGAATGACGGTACTCATGCAATACAAGAAAAGGTCGGTTCCGTATTCTTAACTAAAGGTTATCACAAATTGGATATTTCATTTTTCCAACAAGGTGGTGAACATGGCTTGAACTTAAAGATGAAAGTTCCCGACGGAGAAAAAAAAGAAGTAGTCGATAAAATGTTTTTCCATATAGAAAACTAAAAATTGAAAAAAGACTTAAGAGAATTATATGAAAAAATTTATGTGTATCGATTGTAAGCCTAACATGTTTGTCTTGACATTATGTTTGTTGGTTCTACTCTTAAATAATGTTTCGGCTCAAATTCCAATACATTCATCTGATAAAAATCAAGCATTATTAAATGAAGTGATTGACTTAAGCAGTGACTTTAGAAACTTCTCTAATACATATTATATAGCTGATAGCTTAGCCTCATTTGATCCTGCAACCGGTGAAGGTGAAATTAAATACAAGCGTTACGAATATGTAACTCGTATGGCATTTAATAACATATTGGCAGTACTAAGACCAGTTGAATCAAACGAATTTCCTACAAATGAATACGAAGACTCACCGGAACTTCCGTTTTCAATTCAATTTGTTTCCCCGCGTACAATTCGTATCCGGGCAGTTTCTCGTTTCCAAGTTAAACCTGAGCAAGAATCGATAATGCTTGTTAATAGTAAAGCTCCGGTTGATAAAGACTCTTGGAAATATAGGAAGATTGAAGGCGGACATGAATACGCTAGTAAATACGGTAAAATAGTCGTTTATGAAAAACCTTGGCGAATTAAGATTTATAACTCGGAAGGAAAGCTTTTAACAAAAACGCTTAACAAAACCGATAATGATGAAACTTACACTCCGTTTTTACCTTTCTCTTTTGTTAGACGGTCATCCGATTATTCAACCAGTATGAACCCGGTATTTTCTCTTTCACCCAATGAAGGAATATACGGTTGCGGTGAATCGTATACGGAGTTAAATAAACGCGGACAGAAGGTAGTTCTATGGACAGACGACGCTAACGGAATTCAAAATGAAACAATGTATAAACCGGTTCCGTTTTATATGAGCAGTAGAGGTTACGGTGTTTTCATGCATACTTCTACTCCGATTACTTGTGATTTTGGAAAACATTACAACGCTGCAACATCGTTAATGATGGGTGATGATGAAGCTGATCTTTTTATCTTCCTTGGCAAACCTAAAGATATATTGAATGAATACACGAACCTAACAGGTAAGGCGGCTATGCCGCCGCTTTGGTCGTTCGGTTTTTGGATGAGCAGAATAACTTATTTCTCCGAAGAAGAAGGAAGAAATGTTACCCAAAAACTACGTGATAATAAAATTCCTGCTGATGTAATTCATTTTGATACCGGTTGGTTTGAAACTGATTGGAGATGTGACTATCAATTTTCAAAATCACGTTTTGATAATGCTGCTAAAATGATGGCGGATTTTAAGAAAGATGGATTTCATACATGTTTATGGCAGCTTCCTTATTTCGTTCCAAAGAATACACTGTTTCCTGAAATAATTGAAAAAGGCTTATACGTAAAAGATCGTAAAGGAAATCTTCCATACGAGGATGCGGTACTCGATTTTTCAAATCCCGAAACTGTTAAATGGTACCAAGGAAAGATTGCCGGATTACTAAAACAAGGTGTTGATGTAATTAAAGTAGACTTTGGAGAAGCCGCACCGCCGGATGGAATTTATCATTCGGGTCGTACAGGATTTTATGAACATAATTTATACCCGTTGCGTTACAATAAAGCCGTTGCAGAGATAACAAAAAAAGTGACCGGTGAAACAATTATTTGGGCACGTAGCACATGGGCAGGCAGTCAGCGTTATCCTTTACATTGGGGAGGCGATCCTGCAAATACGAATACCTCTATGGCTGCTGCTCTTAGAGGCGGATTATCTATAGGTGTTTCCGGTTTTTCATTCTGGTCCCATGACATAGGCGGCTTTGTAAATAAAAAACCGGAAGATATATATCGCCGCTGGACGCCGTTCGGTATGTTAACATCTCATACTCGTAGTCACGGTGCACCGCCGACAGAACCTTGGGAGTATGGTCAAGATTTTATGAACGCCTTCAGGCTTGCGGATAATATGAGATATGAATTGATGCCGTACATTTATGCTCAGGCTAAAGATTGTACTGAACGCGGATTACCGATGTTACGCGCATTGTTCGTTGAGTTTCCTGATGATCCCGGTTCTTGGTTAATTGATGATGAATATTTATTTGGTTCAAACCTTTTGGTTGCTCCTTTATTTGAAGAAGTAATCCAAAGACTTGTGTATCTCCCGCCGGGAGAGTGGATCGATTACCAGACCGGAAAAACATACTCAGCCGGCTGGCACAATATTGAGGCCGGAGAAATTCCTATAGTAGTTCTTGTTCGTGACGGTTCAGTTATACCCCATATTAAACTTGCTCAGTCAACATCACAGATGGATTGGTTAAATCTGGAACTAAAAGTTTATTCGACTAAAAAAGAAAATGCTGGTGGATTGGTATGTTTACCTGATGATCAAATGCTTCAAAAAATTTCTTTAGTATACAAAAACGGGAAGTATGTCTTTGAAAGTGACCCCTTAAAGGGAAAAGTAAATTGGGAAATAAATTGTGCTATTAATTAGTAAAGCGGATTTGTAAAGAGTAGAACAATGAACATGTTCTATTGCTATGAGGATAAGCTCATAGATCGGTATCAAAAAAATATATATAATATATATAACCAATTGAAAAGAACAGAAATACGAAAATGCAATTGTGGAAAAAAACTTACTGTGAGTGAGGTAGCGGAGCTTTAATATTTTGTGAATATTTATAGAGATCATTTCAGTAGAATATTTATTTAAAGGTGAAATATAAAATTGAAATTATTTTTAGTTGTGGTTTTACAAATTGTTTGTGCAGGATTACTTTATCCTCAGGAAAATCTGATTATTAATGTTGCAAACAGGTCAACAGTTAGTCTAAACGGCGAATGGAATTATATGGTGGACCCATATGAAAACGGGTACTATAATTATCGCTATCAACCGTTTGAGAACTTTGATAATCCCGGCAAAGGCGCATACTTTACCAATGCCAAGCCTGATAATAAATCTGATCTTGTAGAATATGATTTTGATAAAGCCGATTTAATAAATGTCCCGGGTGATTGGACTTCTCAGAAAGAGAAATTGTTTTATTATGAAGGAGCAGTTTGGTACAAAAAATCATTCGACTACGAAAAACAAAATTCCAATAACCGTGTATTTATTTACTTCGGAGCTGTAAATTATCAAGCTGATGTTTATTTCAACGGTACAAAGTTGGGAAAACACGTCGGTGGTTTTACCCCGTTTAATTTTGAAATTACCTCCTTACTTAAAGCCAATGATAATTTTCTTATAGTTAAAGTAGATAATAAAAGGAAAAAAGAAGCGGTGCCGACTTTGAATACCGATTGGTGGAATTACGGTGGTATTACAAGAGATGTGAAGCTTATTGAAGTTTCCCCAAATTTTATTCAAGATTATTATGTTCATTTAGATAAAGTGAACGATGGAATTATTACAGGTTTTGTACAGTTGAATGGAACTGGCATCTCAAATAAAGAGATTACACTTTCGATACCTGAATTGAAAATAATTACAAAAGTTGTAACAGATAAAAAAGGACTGGCTGAATTTTCTTTAACAGCAAAAGATATTGGTTATTGGTCGCCGGAAAATCCTAAACTTTATGATGTGTCTTTTAAAACAGATGGAGATGAGATTCACGATGCAATAGGTCTCCGCACAATAAAAACCGAAGGTTCATCTATTCTACAGAATGGGAAAGAAATTTTCTTAAGAGGAATTTCTATTCATGAAGAAAACCCTATTCGTGGAGGAAGAGCTTATTCCAAAGAAGACGCAAAACAATTATTAACATGGGCTAAAGAGCTTGGATGTAACTTTGTAAGATTAGCCCATTATCCCCATAACGAAAATATGCCGAGATTGGCAGAACAAATGGGACTATTAGTTTGGGAAGAAATTCCTGTTTACTGGACAATTGATTGGGAAAACGAAAATACATACGCTAATGCCGAAGATCAGTTGAAGGCAGTAATTACAAGGGATAAAAATAGGGCGCCTGTAATTATATGGTCGATGGCAAATGAAACGCCAAACAGTGATGCTAGAATGAAGTTTTTAACTAGCCTTACAAATATGGCTCGCAAACTTGATCCGGCAAGATTAGTAAGCGCTGCGTTGGAAGTAAGTAATTACAACGGTAATCCGTTTGCAAAAACAATTAATGATCCGTTCGCGGATGTAGTTGATGTGCTGAGCTTTAATGAATATATAGGATGGTACGACGGGTTGCCTGACAAATGCTGTAAAATAGAATGGAAGATCAACCAAAACAAGCCGGTGATAATTTCCGAATTCGGCGCAGGTGCTAAGTACGGATTTCATGCCGATAGTTTAACACGCTGGTCCGAAGAGTATCAAAAAAGTGTTTATAAGGAAACATTAAAAATGCTTGAAATGCTTGAACAACTTAGCGGAATGACCCCGTGGATATTAGCCGATTTCCGTTCACCAAGAAGACCGTTGCCCAATATTCAAGACGGCTGGAACAGAAAGGGATTGATAGATAGTCAAGGAAATAAAAAGGAAGCGTTTTATATTTTGCAGAACTATTACAACGAAAAGAAGTAGTCATTCGTTCGAAAAAAAGTGTAACTCAAATATTCTTTTAACTCAAGGGAGATATACTCATGAATAATGAATCTGTTTTTACAGTTGATGAAGTTATGAATGCTGAACCAGCCGAAGTAGTTATAAAAAATAATTCTACGGGCGAGTTTGTTTCTATTATACCGGGATACGGAGGTAGAATAAAAGAACTCTGGCTGAATAATGGAAAGAAAAATATTTCTATTCTAAAAAAGGTTACCCGTATTGATTCGGAGGATAGGGATGATGTTTTTGCGAACGCAAAGCTCTCGCCTTTTGCCGGCCGAATTAGAGATGCAAAATATGTTTTTAATGATATAAGATATAATCTATTCATGAATTACCCCGAGGAAGAAAATGCATGCCACGGATTTATTTATGACAAGCAGTTTTCCCTTACTGATAAATTTAATAATAAAGCCGATGCCGGTTGCAAACTTGAGTATCAATACGAAGCCGAAAATCAAGGATACCCGTTTAAGTACTCTATAGAAATTAGCTATATCTTAAACTCGGATTGCGGTTTAATATGCACGACCAAAGTTGTTAATAAATCGGGGCAACCAATGCCTTTAGTCGACGGATGGCATTACTATTATGATATAGGTGTTAAGGTAGACGATTTACAAATGAAATTAGATGTTGGAGAAATTATTGAGCTTGATCCAAGAAATATACCTACTGACAAAAAAAAAATTTTTAACGACTTTGATAGCCTGTCACAAATAAATGAAAGAAGTTTCGACTCATGTTTTAAGACAAATGGTCTAAACGGTAAAGCCGTAACGGAGTTGATTTCGGAAGACCATGATATTCATTTGAATATTTGGCAGGAAACAGGTTCTCATAAATATGAATACCTTGTTATTTATACCCCACCGGATAGAAAGTCAATAGCTATTGAACCAATGACATCCAACGTAAATTCTTTTAATAACGGAGAAGGTTTAATTCTTTTGGAACCTGATAAAGAATATGATTTCAGTTGTGGAATTTACCTGAACAAAAACTAATCGAGAAATTAATTAAAATATTTTTTGAAGATGGAATAGAGTTATGAATACTTTGTTAAAACTAATCAAGTGTTCGTTCTACATCTCTTTGCTCTTTTTTTCGCAATTAAATGTTAGCGGGCAAGAATTTAAAGAAAGCAGCAGATGCCTTTCGATGGATTTCAATTGGAGATTTCATTTGGGCGATGTATACGGAGCGAATAACCCGGAATTTGATGATGAAGATTGGAGATTACTTAATGTTCCGCATGACTATAGTATTGAACAAAAATTTAGTGATAAATATGCGAGCGGGTCAGGATTCTTACCTGGAGGGATAGGCTGGTATAGAAAAGAATTTACTCTTCGGGAAACAGATATAAACAAACATTTCGAAATTCAATTTGATGGAGTTTATGAAAACAGTGAAGTATGGATTAACGGTTATTATCTCGGCAAACGTTCATATGGTTTTATAAGCTTTTATTACGACATTACTCCATATCTAAAATTCGGAAATGAAAAAAACATAATAGCCGTTCGTGTTGATAACTCGCAAGTAGCCGACTCACGCTGGTACACCGGCAGTGGAATTTATAGGCATGTTTGGTTGTATGTAACAGATAAAGTTCATGTCGCTAGATGGGGAACATATATTACGACGCCAACCGTTAGTGAAAATTCTGCCGATGTAAGAATCGTAACAAAGATTGAGAATGATTCTCAAGAGGAAGAGCTTGTTACTTTAAAAAGTGCAATTGTTGATTCAAAGGGAAATATTGCCGGAGAAATATCCTCCGATATTTCATTTCAACCAAACACCAAGTATGATTATGACCAGTTAATTAGTATTGAACAGCCTGTACTTTGGTCATTGGAAAATCCTTATATGTATTCGGTTGTTAGCGAAGTATATATAGGTGAAAAGTTGATTGATAAGGACACAACACCTTTCGGAATTCGAACAATTAAGTTTGATGCAGATAAAGGGTTTTTCTTAAATGGTGAATCGGTCAAAATAAAAGGAGTATGTTTACATAATGATGCCGGTTCTTTAGGCTCGGCAATTCCTGATAGAGAATGGGAACGTAGATTAATCCTTATGAAGGAAATGGGCGCAAACGCAGTACGTACAAGTCATAATCCTACTACACCTGAGTTATTGGATCTATGTGACCGTATGGGATTCCTGGTAATGGACGAGGCTTTTGATGAATGGGAAATAGGAAAAAAGAAATGGATTAAAGGTTGGAATGTTGGACAGGAAGAAGGTGCTGCCGGACTCAATAAGTATTATTCACAACACGGTTACAGTGATCATTTTGAGGAATGGGCAAAACAGGATATTCAGGCTATGGTGAGAAGAGACCGGAACCATCCGTCCATTGTACTTTGGAGTATAGGTAATGAAATAGATTATCCGAACGATCCTTATACCGATCCTTCACGAGAGAACTTTGAACAATGGAGACCTTTGGCATATCAACTGACAGAAATAGCAAGTGATCTTTACGATTACGTTAAGGAAATGGATACTACACGTCCTGTGACTGCTGCACTGGCAAACGTTCCGTTGTCGAATAAAATAGGCTATGCAGAAATTCTTGATGTGGTTGGCTACAATTACCAGGAAAAGTATTACGAAGAAGATCATAAGAAATTCCCCGATAGAAAAATAATAGGTAGTGAAAACGGTGATTCTTACGAAGCATGGCTGGCGGTAAAAAACAATGATTTTATCACCGGTCAATTTTTATGGACAGGCGTTGATTATTTAGGTGAAGCGGGGGTATTTCCCAACCGTAGCAATTTAGCAGG
Source organism: Ignavibacteria bacterium (assembly GCA_050117315.1). Classification (GTDB taxonomy): domain Bacteria; phylum Bacteroidota; class Ignavibacteria; order Ignavibacteriales; family Melioribacteraceae; genus JANQIV01. The sequence goes on along the minus strand of JASFMY010000006.1, from coordinate 73,033 downwards.
CTTAGTTGATTTAAGTGACTATCCGAAACCATCATTTTATTATCGTCAAAGTTTGTGGATAGATGAACCAATGGTTCATATTACATGTGTTTCTCCGGAAGTTGCAAACAATCGTTACCAATATACTGTAATTGATAGTTGGAATTGGGATAACTTTGAAGGTAGAGACATAACAGTGCTCGGATTCACGAATTGCGATAAAATAAGTTTATACCTAAATGACGATTTGATTAGTACCAAAGAAATGCACGACACAAATAAGGCCGTATTAAAATGGGAAGTACCATATGAAAACGGGACTTTAAAAGCAGTAGCTGTTAAAGATGGAAAAGAAGCAGCCGAACATATTTTGAAGACAACCGGAAAACCTGAAAAAATTCATTTGGAAAGCGGTAGAACTTCACTTAGGGCCGATGGCAAAGATTTTGCGAGCGTTAAAGTATTAGTAGTAGATAACAAAGGGAGTATTGTTTCAAATATTGACAATGAAGTAACAATCAAAGTTACCGGAGTTGGAAACAACATAGGATTCGGAAACGGTGACAATGCAAATCTAGAATATTACAAAGATGATAAACATCAAGTGTTTCAAGGCAAAGCTCGTGTTTTCATACAATCAAACGGAGAAAAAGGAGAGATCAAAATCGAAGCAAGTTCGGATGGATTAAACACCGGAACATTAACAATAAGTGCCGAATAAAATAAGCAATCTCAGTCCTCCATTCCGTGATATAAACTTAACTTCAATGTTAAGTACATTATCATCGGGATTAACCCGGTGCTAATGAATATGTAGTACTTCATTCACTGTCTAATAGTTTTGTCTTACTTCCGATAAAGAACAAATTTTTTATAAATAAAAACCGGTAGGATAAAAATGAAAAAGAATATTTTGCTGATAATATTTTTTATTTCTTCTTCACTTTTAATTTCACAAGAATTATCAAATGTAGAACTGAACAAAGAGGATGGTAATAATTCCGAAAGTTACCAGTCATTTACATTTGACGGTGCATGGTGTTGGTTCTCCGATCCTCGTGCTGTCTATTATGAAGGTGAACATAAAAGAACGTACGCGTCGTGGGTAGATAGTCACGGCGATATACTCGCAGGCTATTATGACCATGATACAAAAAAAATAACCACAACTGTATTAGACGATAATTTTGAAAAGGACGATCACACATCACCTTCTTTGATTTTTACTCCGGAAGGAAAACTAATGGTGTTTTATGTAAAACACAGTACGGCAAATCCCATCATTCTTGTTACCATGAAAAACGCCGAGGATATTTCTTCGTGGGATAAAAAAGAATTAGTATTAAATGATCAGGAAAAATATGAGGGCTACCAAAGCACTTATACGTATGCAAGTCCCGTGATGCTGTCAAAAGAAAACAATAGGATTTATTTATTCTGGCGTGGAATGGATTACAAACCTAATTACTCTTATTCGAATGATATGGGGAAAACATGGAGTAAAGGCAGAATCTTTATTTTACCCGAAAGAATTTATCAATTACGCAGACCGTATTTAAAAGTAACTTCAAACGGTAAAGATAGAATTGCTTTTGCTTTCACGGACGGACATCCGCGCAAAGAAAACGAAAACAGTATTTATTATATGTATTATAAAGATGGTTTCGTATTCAATGTTAATAATGAAAAGATCGGGACGTTGGGTGAAAACGCAATCACACCGCGCAAAGCTTCGGTTGTTTATGATGCAGTAATAACAAAAGAGAAAGCATGGATTTGGGATGTGGCTTTTGATAAAGATGAAAATCCCATACTGGTTTACGCAAAGTTCCCTGATGATGAAAATCATATTTATTCTTATGCAAAATGGAACGGTGAAAATTGGGTGACAAGCGATTTAATTAATTCCGGCAAATGGTTTTCTGAAACAGAAGAAGGAACCGTTGAAAGAGAACCTAACTATTCCGGGGGTATTTTCATAGATCATGAAAACACAAACGTAGTTTATTTATCGGCAAACAGAGACTCCGTTTTTGAAATTGAGAAATGGACGAACACAAACGGAACAAATTGGAAATCTGAAGCAATAACCGATGGATCAAGTAAAGATAACGTTAGGCCTTTTGCCGTATTAAACGCCAAAGAAGATAATCCTCTGCAAGTTCTTTGGATGCAGAATACACATTATGCGCACTACACTGATTATTTTGCTTCAATAAAAACGAATCTCCTATCTATGCAAATTGCCGATCCGCTTGATGTTGAAGGTATCAGGAACCTTATGCGTCAAACAGCGGATTGGCAATTAGCTAATCCTATAAAAGAATCATTTCTTGACTGGCATTACGGTGCATTCTACATCGGAATGGAAGCTTTGTATGAAACAGTTAAAGAAGATAGATATTTGAATGAAATGATAAATGTCGGGCAAGATCATAACTGGAAAGTATTGAATCATATTTTTAATGCGGATAGACTTACAATAGCCGATGTGTATACCTGGCTTTACGAAATAAAAAAAGACCCTGAAATGATAGATATTACCCGATGGGTTATGGATATACACAAAGTACGAACTGTAAAAGCCGATCCTACTTATGATACTAATGATTACAGATTTGAATGGTGGACATGGTGCGACGCACTCTTTATGGCACCGCCTTCATTTGCGAGAATGTACCAGGCAACAGGAGATACCAGCTATTTAAAATATGCCATAGATAATTGGTGGACAACTTCTAATTATCTGTATTCGAAAGAAGACAGCCTTTTTTATAGAGATGACAGATTCTTTGATAAGAAATCCGAGAACGGTAAGAAAATATTCTGGTGCCGCGGAAACGGATGGGTTGCTGCAGGTTTAGCAAGGATGTTGAATATAATTCCCAAATCAGATCCTTCGCGAACTAAATTTGAAAATCAATACAAAGAAATGGCTAATAAGTTATTATACTTACAAAGAGATCATGGCTTGTGGACAGCTAGTTTATATGATCCCGAACAATTACCTATGGGTGAATCAAGCGGCAGTGCATTTTATACATATGCTCTTACCTGGGGAATTAATAACGGGCTGCTTGATAAGGAAGCTTTTGAACCGGCGGTAAAAAAAGCCTGGTCGGCGCTTTGTGCGAACGTTAATGAATGGGGAAGACTTGGCTATGTTCAGCAAGTTGCAGGCGATCCTTATCCTTTCTTTGAACACCAATGGCAGGTTTACGCAACCGGCGCGTTTATGCTTTGCGGAAAAGAGATGATAACCTTATTAAGTAATGAATAATATGTTTTTATCGAGTTATTAATACCATATAGTATAATCCTCAAAAACAATACAGGCAAATTTCATGAAAACAAAGTTTACTGCAATTTTAATTATTATTTTTTCTCTCTTAGTAGTTAGTGAAAAAAATTATAGTCAAACAGAGGAGCTTTCAGCTCCAGTTCTTTTGAGTCCTCCTAATAACGATACCCTGGGAGTAAATGATACTGCTCTTGTTTGGCAAAGTGTTGCAGGTGCAAATTCTTACCGTGTACAGGCAGCAATTGACGCTGCTTATTTTACAGTGATATATGTAGATACAACCGTTGTTGGTGATACCACTCTTTCACTTCAAAATCTTATTGGGACGGAACTAAGAATCGGCTGGAAATATTACTGGCGTGTACGCGCTATAAACGACGATAGTCAAAGTACTTATTCTTCGGTCCGGTCTTTTATTGCCCTGCAAGTTCAAAAATACTTCCCGGGAAAATCGTGGTATGATGTAGATAATAAAATTATTAATGCACACGGCGGCGGCTTTCTTTATGATGATTCTTCGGAAACATATTATTGGTACGGAGAATGCAGGCCGGAATCAGGCTGGTGTGCAATAGGAGTTTCCTGCTATTCGTCAAAAAATCTTATCAATTGGAAATATGAAGGAGTTGTACTTTCCGATACATCTACTAATTCCACCGGTGAAACCCCTGTACTTGAGCGCCCGAAAGTTATATATACACAAGCCAAATTGGTTTTGGTATTTTGCCGTAAAATCCTCTCTTTTTAAGAGAGGATTTAGGTGAGTTCTAAAAAAACAAAATACCAAAACCAATTTGCAACAAGTATACAACGACAGTACCAAAAAATACGTTATGTGGATGCATATCGATTATTCCGATTATTCATTGGCAAATGCCGGGGTAGCTGTCGGCGATAGTCCGACCGGGCCTTTTGAATATCTGGGGAATGAAAGACCGAACAGTGCTATGAGCAGAGATATGACTCTATACAAGGATGATGACGGGAAGGCTTACCTATTTTATTCGTCTGAAAATAATGCAACTATGTATGTTTCTCAGCTTACCGGTGATTATTTAAGTCAAAGCGGTACATATAGAAGGAATCTTATAAATCTAAGCCGGGAGGCACCGGCAGTATTTAAATACAATGGGAAGTATTATATGATTTCTTCAGGCTGTACCGGTTGGGACCCGAATGAAGCCAAATATGCAGTAGCTAATTCACCGCTTGGACCGTGGACAATAATGAGTAATCCGTGCGTCGGTCAGGATGCCGACAGAACATTTGGCGGTCAAAGTACTTATGTACTTCCTATTGATGAAGAATCGGGAAAGTTCATATTTATGGCCGATAAATGGAACTCGAGTAGCCTTATTTCCTCAACATATATCTGGTTGCCGCTTCAATTTGAAAACGATGAACCGACTATTCAATGGTATAGTCCTTGGGATCTGTCTTTTTTTGATGAAACAGTTGGTGTAGAAAGTGCTACTCAGGTTATACCCGATGGATATTCATTAAGTCAAAATTATCCTAATCCATTCAACCCAACAACTAAGATAAAATATGCTATTCCAGTAAGCGGTTTTGTAACAATTAAAGTGTTCAATTTGTTGGGGCAGGAAATAGCAACGTTGGTAAATCAAGAACAAAGGACTGGCGAGTATATTACAGAATTTAATGCGTCAGCTCTGTCAAGCGGCATATATATGTATAGAATTCAAGCCGGTAATTGTTTTATAATTAAGAAGATGCTTTTAATAAAATAGTAGCTCATAATAAAGTAATACAAAAGAATAACTTCGGATAAAGTTTTTAATTTGTAATTTATCAAATCTCATAAACTCTATAAGGAAATTATAATAATGAAATTGATGACGTTTTTAGTATTGTTTACTGTTGGGGCGGGACTTCATGCTCAAACTACAATTGACATCGATTTGAACCAGAAGTATCAGACAATTGATAACTTTGCAGCTTCAGACTGCTGGTGGGCGCATATAATTGGAGATAAATGGACTACGGCTAATAAAGACTCCGTAGCGGATCTTTTATTTTCAACAACAAAAGGAATCGGTTTATCTGCTTGGAGATTTAACTTGGGAGCTGGTCTAGATAATATCGGTGATACATGGAGAACGGCCGAAACATTTGAAACTTCTGAAGGTGAATATGATTGGACTGTAAATGAAGGAGGTCAATGGTTTCTCAAGGCTGCAAAGGAAAGAGGAGTTGATCGATTTATAGCTTTTGTAACTAGTCCGCCAAAGAGAATGACACGTAATGGCCATACTTATTGTACAGATGGACAAGGCTCAACTAATTTAAAAGACGGATACTATAATCAATATTCTAAGTACCTTGTAGATATTATGAAACATTTCCGTGACAGTTTGGGAATTAACTTTGATTATATCAGCCCTGTTAACGAACCTCAATGGGAGTGGAACGGTAACTCACAAGAGGGTAACCGGGCAAGTAATAACGACATAAAAAAAATAGTTGATTCACTTTATGCCGAGTTGAGCAATCAAGATCTTGCTACAGAAATAATTATACCTGAAAGCGGGAGTATACCCAACTGGTATACAACAGAATCTTCTATCAGTAATAAATACGGGAAAACTTACGGCAACTATCTGTACTCTCTTTTTAATGATACAAATATTGTTGAAAAAGCTGCTAAAATTTTTGCCGGGCATTCTTACTGGTCGGATTTACTGAGCTCGGAAGTGGTCCAAGCAAGACAATCACTCTATAGCAGTATGGGGCAGTTTCTCAAATTGGGATATAAATATTGGGTAACAGAGTATTGTATCTTAGAAGGCACAAACGGTCAGGGAGGAAACGGACGAGATCTTACAATGACTACTGCATTAGATGTTGCCCGTATAATTAATTTTGACTTGACTATTGCAAATGCAAGCGCGTGGCAATGGTGGCTGGCACTTTCAAAGTATGATTATAAAGACGGATTAATATTTACCGACTACAGTGATCATAGTCCTTATCCTTATGAAAATATTGTACAATCAAAAACTTTATGGGCGATGGGAAACTATAGCCGCTATATTCGCCCCGGTTCTCAAAGAATTAGCTGTTCCGGCGCAAACGATAGATATGGCTTGATGTCTTCTGCTTATGTGGATTCTTCGGAAACAAAAGTCGTTGTGGTTCTCGTAAATGTCGGCAGTGGGAATAAAGAAGTTAAATTTAATTTCTCCGGTTTGGATTCATTGCAAAATATCGAATATCTTACTCCTTACGTAACTAGCGACGGCACCGGAGATGATTTAAGAGCTTATCCGGCTTTTTCTGTAGATAGCGTATACACTATTCCGGCAAAATCTGTTGTTACAGTTATTGGAATGCTTGACGGCAGTTCAATAACAAAAGTAGAAGAAGATGAAGAAATCTCCACCGAGTTTCAACTTTACCAAAATTATCCTAATCCGTTTAATCCAACTACGAGTATTGAGTATCACCTGCCTGCCGGCAGGGCAGGAGTGTCAAGTATCGAGAATGTAACATTAAAAGTATATGATGTACTGGGTAGAGAAGTTTCAATTCTAGTTGATGAACAAAAAACACCTGGTAACTATAAAGTTAATTTTAACGGCAACAGTTTAGCAAGTGGCGTTTATATATATCAATTGCAAGCCGGTGATTACTCATCTGTCAGAAAAATGGTATTGCTAAAGTAGTATTGAGATGTAAATAGTAAGGATCGAAAATTATGACTGATGACGGCACGCTTTTTTGAATAGTCCCCAATATTTTGTCCGGAACGGGAAGCCCTGTTTGCCCGAAGGAGAAAAGATAACCGTCATTATTAAAAAATGAATAAATCATATTTTGACTATAGGTGATGATGTTACTGTGCGAAAAAATCATATTAGGGCATTAAGCAATCATTCTGCGGCACTAGGAAATCATATTAGGGCACTAAGCAATCATTCTGCGGCACTAGGAAATCATATTAGGGCACTAAGCAATCATTCTGCGGCACTAGGAAATCATATTAGGGCACTAAGCAATCATTCTGCAGCACTAGGAAATCATATTAGGGCACTAAGCAATCATTCTGCGGCACTAGGAAATCATATTAAGGCACTAAGCAATCATTCTGCGGCATTAGGAAATCATAATAGGGCATATCTTTTTTTATAAATTACATATTATAAAATGATAATTTAGGAGGAATGTTATGACTTTACTAAAGCCCGTCAGGCAAATTATTTCGGAATCTTCTATATGTAAAAATGCCATACAATAGAGTATATAAAATACCCCAAATATTAGTCCAAACATTTAACAATAATAGAGGTATAAAAATGAGAAAAATACTAATTACAGTACTGACAATTCTATTAGGAATTAGTGGCCATTCTTTTGCTCAGTATAGTTTAGGCGAATTGCCGGATTGGGAGAATCCCACTGTTTATCAAATTAATAGGGAACCGGCACATCTTAGCTTTATTCATTATCCTGATGCCCGGAGTGCTTTAGTTGACAATGATTTGGAAGTTACTTCTCCTTATCACAAATCTCTTGACGGCAAGTGGAAATTTAATTGGTCTAAAAATCCTGCTGAAAGACCGGCGGATTTTTATAAGACTGATTATGATGTAAGCAAATGGGATGATATCAAAGTGCCGGCGACCTGGCAAACGGAAGGATATGGAACAGCGATTTATGTAAATGAAAAATATCCCTTTCATCCTGAATATCCGGTTAATCCTCCGTTGCTCCCACAGGATAACAACCCGGTTGGATCATACCGTACAACTTTTACCGTTCCGGGCGATTGGGACGGACGGAATGTTTATATCCATTTCGGCGGAGTTAAAAGCGCTTTTTATATTTGGGTTAACGGTAAAAAAGTCGGGTACAGTCAAGGCAGTATGACACCTTCGGAGTTTGATCTAACTACATACCTACAGAAAGGTGAAAACCAATTAGCTGTTGAAGTATACCGTTGGTCGGACGGGGCTTACTTGGAAGATCAAGACATGTGGCGTTTCAGCGGAATATTCAGAAGCGTCTATTTGTACGCAACTCCAAAAGTTCACTTGTTGGATTTCTTTGTCCGCGCTAAACTTGATGATCGTTATGAAGACGGGTTACTTCACATAACGGCCAAGGTTCGTAACTCGAGCGAGGAAAATTTGAAGTTCGCAAATGTAGAAGCTTACCTATATGATGACGAAGGTAACATGCTTGGTAATGCCCCGGTAGTTGAATCGAAAACCGAATCATGGCTTCCTTCCGGAATGACCGGCGTTGTGCAGTTGCACGCAACAATTGGCAATCCTAAAAAATGGACGGCTGAAACGCCGAACTTATACACGGTAATATTAGTATTGAAAGATGAAAAAGGGAACGTTATTGAAGCCGCAAGATCAACAACCGGTTTTAGAACTATAGAAATAAAAGACGGAATGTTTTTAGTAAACGGCGTTGCGGTAAAATTAAAAGGTGCCGATATACACGATCACGATCCTTACAACGGTAGAGCAGTAGACTATAAATGGATTGAAGAAGATCTTAAATTGATGAAACAATGTAATATGAATGTAATTCGGTTTTCGCATTATCCACATGATCCTAGATATTATGACATCTTTGATAAATACGGAATGTATGTAATTGACGAAGCAAACTTAGAAACACACGGTATTTCATTCCGCCAGGATTTATTGCCGGGCAGCGATCCTTTATGGACCGACGCTGTTTTTGAAAGAGCTAAAAGAATGGTAGAGACAAATAAAAATCATCCTTGCGTAGTTATATGGTCTCTGGGAAATGAAGCCGGTCATGGAGAGAACTTCAAAATAATGGCTTCCTACATCCGCGCTGTTGATTCTTCTCGCCCTATACATTATCAACATATGAACAGCGTTGCGGATATGGACAGTTATATGTATCCAACCCCGGAACAAGTTGAACAAATTGCCGCGTCTACAACAAGGCCTGTAATTCTGTGTGAGTACGCTCATTCAATGGGTAATTCAACCGGTAACATGGAAATTTACATGGATATAATGAACAGGCATAAAAACATTATCGGTTCCTTAATTTGGGATTGGGTTGATCAAGGATTATACAAAGAAGATGAAAACGGAAAAATGTTTTGGGCTTACGGCGGCGACATGGGCGACGTAGCAAACGATCTAAACTTTTGTATTAACGGAATTGTTCAGCCGGATAGAAAGCCTGAACCTGAATACTACGAAACGAAACATGTTTTCCAATTTATTAACGTAACTCCTATGAATTTAGGCGAAGGTCAGTTGGCAGTTCAGAATAATTATTATCACTCTGATCTAAGCGCTTATGAACTCCGCTGGAATCTTTCGCAGGATGGTAAGGTTATTCAATCCGGTACAATAGATACATTAGCAACTCATGTCGGTGGTTTTTCGCGAGTTAATTTATCAATTGAAAAACCTGAACTTGTTCCGGGTTGTGAATACTGGCTGAACGTCGGTTTTCACATGCAAAAAAGTGAGTTCTGGGCAGATAAAGGATTTGAGGTAGCGTGGGATCAATTTAAAATGCCTTGGGCGGTTGCGCCCGCACCGGTTAAAGATTTGGCCAATGTAGAACCGGTACAATTTGAAGATACTGATAATTCGGTTAACGTAACTGGTAAAGGATTTAAGTTAAGTGTTGATAAAAAATCGGGTTCCATTACAAACTATAACTGGAAAGGTAACGATTTAATAACCGGTTCTTTACAACCGAATTACTGGCGCGCTCCTACGGATAATGACATTGCCGGGTTTAAAGGTGAACTTGATGGTTGGAAAGATGCCGCAACAGGAAGAAAAATTAATAACATAAGCGTTTCTCAACCGGAGCAAAATGAAATAGTAGTTTCTGTTGAAGGTTCTCTGGCTGTAGGCGAATCAAAATGGAATGCAATTTATACAATCTATGGAGACGGTACTGTTAAGATGTCTCAGCAATTAATCCCTATAGGTGATGTTCCTATTGATATACCTAAAGTCGGCTCTGAAATGCAAATACCTAAAGAATATGATAAGATTAGTTGGTACGGCAGAGGTCCTTGGGAAAACTATGTTGATAGATTAAGCGGCGCTAATGTTGGTGTTTATGCTGAAGATATTGATGACTTTAGTACTGATTACGTATTACCGCAAGAAAATGCTAATAGATGTGATGTTCGATGGGTTGCATTTACAAATAAAGATGGAAACGGATTACTAGCAGTTGCCGGTTCAAAACTTAGTGTAAGCGCTTGGCCTTATACGCTTCATGATTTGGAAGAAGCAAAACATACCAGTGATTTACATGACGAAGATTTTATTACTGTAAATCTTGACTATGAGCAAATGGGAGTCGGCGGCGTTAATACATGGAGCCCGGTTGCAAGACCGCTTCCCGAATTCCGTATACCTTCCAACGAAACTTACGAGTATGAGTTTTACTTAATGCCCTATTCTACGGATATGGGAGCGCTGGAAGAAGTAGCTAGGTTCAAATGATTCTACGAAAATAAATAATAAAATTGATGGACTATATTATGAAAAAAATAACAGCAGTACTAATCTTTATTTTGATCTTATTTGTTTCATGTGGTAAAGAAGAAATGAACAAAAAAAAATTTACTTATAAAGGAAATCCGTTAGTTCGATATATGTTTACGGCTGATCCGTCGGCGCGTGTTTTTGGTGATAGTTTATATGTTTATACATCTCATGATGAGGATACGGCAGATGCAAACCAGCATTTTCTTATGAATAATTGGCATGTTTTTTCAACTAATGATCTTGTAAACTGGGTGGGTCATGGAGAAATATTTAGCCTTGATAATATTTCTTGGACTGATAAACAGGCGTGGGCTCCTGATTGTGTTGAACGCAATGGAAAATATTATTTTTATTTCCCGGTAGAGCAAAAAAAAATAGGTGTTGCAGTTAGTGAATCTCCGGTTGGTCATTTTAAAGATGCTTTAGGAAAACCGCTAATAGATAACACAAACAACCAGGCTGTTGTAGGTAGAGAACCGATAGATCCTGCTTTATTAATTGATGATGACGGGCAAGCATATATGTATTTTGGTTGCCGAGATGCTAGAGTTGTAAAATTAAAAGAAAATATGATTGAACTGGAAGGTGATATTCAACCATTGGTTATCAATGGAATAGAAGAACACAAAGAAAACAATGATGGCTTTTACGGAGAAGCTCCATGGATATTTAAAAGGAACGGCAAATATTATTTTGTTTATTCAAATGGATGGGAACCTCAAAGTACGATAATATATGCAATGGGAACAAGTCCTATGGGACCCTTTGATTATGTTGGAGAAGTTATGTCACCGGTTGGAGCAGGAACAAGTCATGCCTCAATTGTAAAATTTAAAGGGAAATGGTACATATTTTACCATAATAACATCCTTTCTCATAATGGTAAAAGGCGTTCAGTCTGTTTTGATGAATTAACTTTTGCGCCGGATGGTAAAATTAACCGTTTGATTTATCGAAACCCGTCTGAACTTCAATAATGATTTTACTGATTTGTATTTAGAAAATGTTTTTGAAATTATTTACTAAAAATTAATTCTCGCTTTTATAACCTAAAGGTATAATCTATGAGTAAAAATGTGAAAATATTTCAAATTATTTTCTTTACCTGTCTTTTGTTTATGAATGTTAATTTAGTTAACGCAAAAGAACAAGAAAGTAGTAAACGTAATTCATTTGTTTTCGATTGGAAGTTTAAGCTGGGAGATGTAAACGGTGCAGATAAATTTGATTTTAATGATGATAACTGGAGAGTATTGGACTTACCGCATGATTGGAGCATTGAAGGTGAAATTAGCGAAGATGCTCCTGCAGGCGGGGACGGCGGTTATTATCCCACGGGAATTGGATGGTACAGAAAGCATTTCGAAGTATCAAAAAGTGATCTTAAAAAAATTGTATGGATTGAGTTTGACGGTGTTTATATGAATAGCGATGTGTGGATTAACGGACACCATCTTGGATTGCATCCTTACGGTTACACTAGTTTTTATTATGATCTCACTCCTTATTTAAATGAAGGCGAAAACATTATTTCTGTTAGAGTTGATAACTCTAAGCAGCCGAACTCACGCTGGTATACCGGTTCCGGTATTTACAGAAATGTTTGGCTTGTTAAACAAGATCCGCTGCATGTTGCTCATTGGGGAGTATACTTAACAACTCCTGAGGTATCGAAAGAAAGTGCCGTTGTAGATGTTAAAACAAAAATTGATAACGAATATAAATCAGTAAAGGGAGGAAAGCTTCTTTCCGTGATCGTTGATTCCGAAGGAAATGAGATTACCAAAAATGAAGTACTATTCTCTGCTGAGCCTGGTAAATCAATTGAACTCAGTCAACAATTAAATGTAGATTCCCCTTCTTTATGGTCAATTGATTCACCGACTTTGTATAAACTAAATCAAACAATTTTGGTAGATGGAAATAATATTGATAGTCAAATAACTACATTCGGTATCCGTACAATTGAATATGATGCCGACAAAGGTTTCTTCTTAAACGATGAACATGTTAAGATGAATGGTGTATGTCTTCATCACGACGGCGGCTGTGTTGGAGCTGCAGTTCCGATTGATATTTGGAAATATCGTTTGAAAAAATTGAAAGAGATGGGATGTAATGCAATCCGTTCCTCTCATTATCCGCCGGCGGCGGAATTCCTTGATCTATGTGATGAAATGGGATTCCTTGTAATGGATGAAGCTTTTGATGAATGGACAATCGGGAAAAGAGATTATACATATCATCTATACTTTGATGAGTGGTATGAAAGGGATTTACTGTCAATGTTACATCGCGATAGAAATCATCCTTCAGTTGTTCTATGGAGTGTAGGTAATGAAGTCCCTGATCAAAAGACAGAAGAAGGTGCAAAAACTTTAAACATATTAACTGAGATATGTCATAAAGAAGATCCGACTAGACCTGTTACTCAAGCTTGCGATAACATTGCCGCAGATGGCGGAGCAACTACTCTCGACTTTTTAAATGGTCTCGATATCGTTGGTTATAATTATGTCGATCGCTGGCATGAAAGAAGAGAATTATTCTATAATATAGACAAATTTGATTATCCTGACTGGAAAATGATCGGTACGGAAAACCGTTCTAATCGTGGCGTCTATCGTGGTGATTATTCGTTGGGTGACGATCTTTCGAAAGTAAATCCGAATTATAATTACGGAGTGATCGACGTCGAACAGTTGTGGAAATTTACACGAATACACGACTATGTGATTGGCGACTTTATGTGGACCGGCATTGATTATCTGGGTGAGTCACACTGGCCTTATAAGAGCAGATCTTTTGCCCCGCTTGATTTATGCGGCTTCGAGAAAGACGGTTTCTATTTCTATAAAAGTCAATGGACTGAAGAGCCGGTATTGCATTTATTCCCGCATTGGAATTGGGAGGGAAGGGAAGGACAAATAATCCCGGTTCTTTGTTATACAAATTGTACGGAAGTAGAATTGTTCTTAAACGGAAAATCATATGGAGAAAAACGTTTGCAATTTCCGAGACAAGGATGCTCGGGAGGCTGGAATCAATATGCCGATCCTGTAGTTAACTATACAACAGCCGACCTTCATTTGCAATGGGATGTACCTTATGAACCCGGAGTTCTGAAAGCAGTCGGTAAAATAAACGGAGAAGTTGTTTTTACTGAAGAGATACATACTGCCGGTAAACCTTCGCAAATACGATTGAGTACGGAGAGCAAAGTTATTAATGCTGAAGTAAGGGGCGTTGCTAATATTAAAGTAGAAATTTTGGATTCTGAAGGTAATGTTGTACCAACAGTGGATAACTTAGTTAAGTTTTCAATTGAAGGTGAAGGGAAAATTATTGGTGTTGGAAATGGGAACCCGGAAGACTATGATTCATATCAAGCCTCACAACGTAAAGCTTATCATGGTTTAGCATTAGTTGTTATTCAATCCACTCAAAGAGAAGGTGATATAAAATTAGTCGCTACATCAGAAGGACTAAAAGAAGCAACAATTACAATTAAAACTAGTAATTAAGAACATTATCCTCCCTAAGAGACTTCTGGAATATTTGGTTGAACATTCCTGCTATGGGGTCCAAGGAATGAAAAAGTTAATCAATAAATTTTCAGAAGTCTCTCTATATATAACTAAAAAATAACTCTGCAAAAATATTATCATTATAAACAAGAGGAACGCCATGCAAAAGTTTAAATCTCACAAAGTTTTGTTTACTGTAATACTTAGCGTTATTACGGTTATTTTTCTTACTAATTGTTCGGAACAAAAAAGGCATGAAAATTTTCATCCCGGCGAACTATGGTTAGATAACAACGGTCAACATATAAATGCGCATGGCGGTGGAATTCTTTATAAGGATGGAACATATTATTGGTTTGGTGAACATAAAATTGAAGGAGAAGCCGGCAATAGAGCACAAGTTGGAGTTCATTGTTACTCATCAATAGATTTATATAACTGGAAAGACGAAGGTATTGCTCTTGCTGTTGATACCGTAGATGAATCATCCGAAATAACGAAAGGCTCTGTTATAGAACGACCTAAAGTTGTTTATAACAAAAAAACAGATAAGTATGTTATGTGGTTCCATCTTGAACTGAAAGGACAAGGTTACAGAGCCGCGCGTACAGCTGTTGCTGTCTCCGATAATGTTACCGGGCCATTTGAATATTTACGCTCATACAGACCTAATCCTAATACATGGCCTGTAAATGCAACAGCTAAAGATACCTCAGTTCCTGAAGGTGGAGAGGACACATTAGCGGATCTTCCCGGTGAAGAACAAGCTGTTGCCGGTTATTTTCTTAGAAGAGATTATCCCGGCGGGCAGATGGCAAGGGATATGACTATTTTTGTGGATGATGACGGTACAGCATATTCAATCTATGCTTCTGAAGAAAATTATACATTGAACATTTCCGAACTCTCGGATGATTATACTTCATTTACCGGCAGATGGTTTAGAATTTTCCCAGGTGGACACAATGAAGCACCTGCTATTTTTAAATATGAAGATAAATATTATTTAGTTACCTCCGGCTGTACGGGATGGACCCCAAACGCCGCCCGTTCCGCTGTTGCTGATGAAATTTGGGGTGAGTGGAAAGAACTTGGTAATCCTTGTATAGGAGAAGGCAGCGAACTTACGTTTCATTCACAGAGTACTTATGCACTTCCTATACAGGGTAAAGATAATGCTGTGATTCTTATGTTTGACCAATGGAGACCGAAAAACCCAATTGACGGAAGATATGTCTGGCTGCCTGTTGAAGTTGACGATGGTAGAGTTGTATTACATTGGAAAGATAAATGGAATTTAGATTTCTTTGATAAATAATAAAACGTAAATTTAATTCTTCAAAAATATAGTTCTCTGAAATGATCTACGAAGATATTAGAGACGGAACAGCAGTAGTTACAGGGGCATCCCAAGGAATAGGAAGAGCAACATCAATAGGACTGCTTAATCAAAAAGCAAAAGTGATGGGGATTGATCTTAACGAGGCAACAATAGAACATGAAAATTATACTCACTATTGTTGTGATTTACAATCAACCGGTGAAATCAAAAAGGTATTCAATTCAATTAAGGCACAGGTCGAATCCATTGATTATTTAGTGAATGTCGCCGGCATTGATCCTAAGATTTCTATTGAAAAAGGGGACGAGAAATATTGGGATAAAATTGTTAATCTCAATCTAAGAGGTTACTATTTTTGTATTCGTTCTTCGTTGGACATGTTAAAAAAAGGCAATGGGAAAAGTATAGTTAACTTATCTTCAATTAATTATAGACTTGGTGTTCCCGGGAGAAGTATTTATTCATCCACAAAAGCAGGTATTATCGGGTTAACAGCAGGGCTTGCAAGAGAACTTGGCAAAGAGGGAATTCGTATTAATTGTATCTCACCCGGTTGGATTTTTACGGAACGCCAAAATAAAGAATACTTCGATACCGGTGACGAAGAAAAGAACAAAAGACATTTTGAAGATTTGTTTTCAAAACAATCATTAAAAGTAAAAATTCATCCCGAAGATATTGCAAACCATGTTCTCTTTTTTTTATCTGATTCAAGTAGGGCAACAACCGGGCATAATCTTGTTGTAGATGGCGGCTGGCTTCTTGAGTAAGCATAATTAATCCTTCAATAAGGATTAATCGACAATAATCATTCCAAGCAAATAAAAATGTTAATAATATAATTAAGAAAAGGAATAAACCATGTTTTATAATGTATTAAACTCAATTCATTCTGAGATTTCTAAAATAAAACTGTTGTCAATGATATTTGTTGTATTAGGCTTGTTATCGTTGACGACAAGTGAAATATTTGCTCAAGCTTCGGAAACCAAACATACTTTTGAAATAGGCAAAGAACATTTTATACTTAATGGAAAACCATTCCAAATACGGTGTGGTGAATTACATTTTGCTCGCGTACCAAAAGAATACTGGCGGCATAGGATTCAAATGATGAAAGCAATGGGTATGAATACTGTTTGCGCTTACTTGTTTTGGAATTTCCACGAACGTACTCCAGGTGATTTCACTTGGGACGGTCAAGCCAATGTTGCGGAATTTTGTAAGATAGCTCAAGAGGAAGGATTGTGGATTGTACTTCGTCCGGGTCCATATGTATGTGCAGAATGGGAAATGGGCGGTTTACCCTGGTGGCTGTTAAAGAATGATGACATAAAATTACGAACAAAAGATCCGTTATATATAGATGCTTGTCAAAATTATTTAAATGAAGTAGGACGAGTCTTGGGTCCATTACAAATAACAAACGGCGGCCCGATATTAATGGTACAGGTTGAAAACGAATACGGATTTTATGCTGATGATGCTGAGTATATGGGAATAATGAAACAAGCTATTCTTGATGCCGGATTTAACGTTCCTTTGTTTGCTTGTAATCCAACATACCATTTGGATAAAGGCTTTAGAGAAGACCTTTTCCCCGTAGTTAACTTCGGATCAAATCCTAAGGAAGCATTTGCTGCTTTACGAAAATTACTTCCCGAAGGTCCGCTGATGTGCGGTGAATTTTATTCCGGTTGGTTTGATACTTGGGGAAGACCTCATACTTTTGGAGAGATAGAAAAATATCTAAAAGATATGGAATACATGTTGAAAGTTGGCGCTTCATATAGTATTTATATGGCACATGGCGGTACTACATTTGGATTTTGGTGCGGTGCAGATAGACCTTTCAAGCCGGATGTATCAAGTTATGATTATGGAGCTCCCGTAAGTGAAGCCGGCTGGACAACAGAAAAGTTTTATGCAACTAGAGATTTGATCTCGAAATACTTGATGCCTGGAGAACCGGAATTGCCTGAACCTCCGGCAGCAAATCCTGTTACTACATTCCCTTCCGTAAAACTAACTGAGTTCGCTCCGCTTTTTGATAATCTTCCTGATCCGATTGATGCAGATGATCCTAAAACAATGGAATATTACGATCAACGGAGAGGAAGTATATTATATAGAACTGTATTACCTGCCGGCGAAAAGTGCACATTCAAAGTAGATGCTGTTCATGATTTTGCCTGGGTATTTGTTGACGGTGAACAACTTGGAATAATGGATAGACGGAAACAAAATTATAAAATAACTATCCCGGCTCGAGATAAAGAAACTACAGTAGATATTTTTGTGCACGCTATGGGAAGAATTAATTTTGGCCCGGAAGTTCACGATAGAAAAGGTCTTATCGCTCCAATAGAATTTGTAGGGAATGACAATAATCCTATTTCGGTTAATAAATGGAAAGTATTTAATCTGTCTTATGATGACGAATATTTGAAAAATCTGGAATTTGAAAAGACAGAAACGGCAAAGTCTTCACCCGGAATTTGGCATGGAAAAATAACAATTAACAAAGCTGCCGATGTATTTCTCGATGTAAGTAAATGGGGCAAAGGTGTTGTCTGGGTAAACGGACATTGTCTTGGTCGCTATTGGGATATAGGACCAACACAAACAATGTATATCCCGGGTCCTTGGTTGAATGAAGGAAGCAATGAAATATTTATTTTAGATATACTTGGTCCTGATGAACCTGTTGTTCAAGGATTGGATAAACCGATTCTAAACGAACTTAGACCTAACAAAGATTTTACACAATCAAAACGACCGGACGTTGATTTTAATATCGCGGGTCTTGAACCAAATGCAGAAGGACAATTTGTTGCAGAGGATAAAATCCAAACTATTACATTAGATGATGCCGCAAAAGGTCGTTATTTCTGTATCGAAGCTCTAAGTTCAATCGATGGGAAACATTCTGCCGCAATTGCAGAATTGGATATTCTTGATGAAGAAGGCAATCCTATAAGCCATCAAAATTGGACTATAGGTTATGTTAGCAGCGAAGAGTTAATAAAAGAAAACGGCAGTGCAGAAAATGCTATTGATGGACAAACATTTAATGCTTGGCATTCCGAATGGAGTTTCAATCAACCTGATTACCCCCATTATTTAGTAATTGATATGGGAAAGGAAGAAGAGGTTACCGGTTTTAGTTATGTACCGATTGCCGGAGAGGAAAGTACAGGTAAAATAAAAGAGTATAAAATTTTTATTGGGAATGATATTATAAAAAGGAAATAAAATAGTCTGTTAGAATTTTATAAGTAATACTTAATACAAAATATTGATAGGTGTAAAATGAATCCTGAATTAAAGAATACTGGCAGACGTCTGGAAGTCGTTGACGCGTTGCGTGGTTTTGCAATTGTATCAATCATGTTGTTGCACAATATTGAGCATTTCGATTTTTATTTTACACCCACTAATCTTCCCGCATGGATGCCTGCTGTTGATTCTGTTATTTGGGATAGCCTTTTCTTTTTATTCGGCGGTAAATCATAGGCGATTTTCTCTTTGTTGTTTGGATTAACTTTTTTATCTAATTCAACAATCAGGAAAAGAGGGGAAAAGATTTCAGAGGAAGATTTGCCTGGCGAATGATTCTTTTGCTGGGCTTCGGTTTTATTAATTCAGCTTTTTACGAAGGCGATATTTTATCAATCTATGCTGTTATGGGTTTCTTCCTAATCCCTGTTACTAAACTAAGCAACAAAGCAGTTTTTTGGATAGCTCTTATACTAATGTTACAACCTTATGAATGGATAAACTTTTTTACGGCACTACAAAATCCGGATATGCAAATTGCCGATCCGGTATCATGGTCATATTTTGGTAAAGCCTCAGAATATATTCCCGGCGATTCAATAATACAAACTTGGTTTGGCAATTTAACAAATGGAAAGACTGCAGTATTATATTGGACATGGGAACAAGGACGAGTATTTCAAACATTGTCCTTGTTTATGTTTGGTATACTGGCCGGTCGTAAATATCTATTTGTATCATCAAAAGAAAACATAAGTTTCTGGGCAAAAACATTAATCGTTGCCTCAATATTATTTATTGTTTTATATATTATAAAGCTGAACCTTGGTGATTGGATAGACAGTAAAGCAGTTCACCGCCCGTTGGAAACTATAGAAACTTCATATACAAATATGGCGTTTATGATAGTTTTGGTTTCCGGTTTCTTTTTATTGTTTCAAACACAGGTTTCATATAGAGTATTAAATAAGTTCTCTCCATTGGGTTGCATGAGTTTGTCGAATTATATTATGCAATCAATTATTGGTTCTTTCATCTATTATGGATTCGGCTTGGGATTATATCAATATACAGGAGCGACATATTCCTTAATGATAGGTATAATACTGGCAATATTGCAAGGCTTATTCAGTGCCTGGTGGATGAGAAGATACAAACGCGGTCCTCTTGAAACTATATGGCATAAAGCAACTTGGGTTAATTCAAACAAAGCATAAAACATTTTTATCTTTAGCGGAATTAAGTATATATTTTATCTCTTTGGTCATTCTAAATAGTTCAATAAAAGTAACATCCTAATTTTTGAAATTACGGAAGTCTAAAATATCATATAAAAATAAAAGGTGTCCTTATGAGAAAAATGTTCTCTGATTTGTTTATTGTTTTTTTAATAGTATTCTGGTCATCTATTGCAAATGCTCAATCTGGTAGTGAATGGTATGATGAACCGGAAGTATTTCAAGTTAATCGCTTAGCGGCACACGCAACATTAATGCCTTATTCTACCGTATCCGAAGCTTTGGAAGGTGACGGAACTTCTTCTCCTTTCTATTCTACTTTGCAAGGTACTTGGAAATTTAAATTGGATCCGAATCCTGCTAGCAAAGATACAACATTCTACAAAGATGGTGCTGATGTAAGCTTGTGGGATAATATTAATGTACCGGGCAATTGGGAAACCCAAGGTTACGATCATGCTATTTATACTAACATAACTTATCCTTGGACAGGTGTTGAAAATCCTGATCCACCTGTTGCTCCAACGATTGATAACCCGGTTGGGTCATATAGAAGAGAATTTACAATTCCTGATTCATGGGACGGAAGAAAAATATTTCTTTCCTTTGAAGGAGTTAGCTCTGCGTTCTATGTTTGGATAAACGGAAATTATGTCGGTTACGGTGAAGACAGCTTTACATCAAAAGATTATGATGTTACTGATTATGTAAGAGAAGGAACTAACAATATCTCAGTACAAGTTTTTAGATGGAGTGACGCGAGCTGGCTCGAAGATCAGGATATGATTCGCTTAAGCGGTATCTTCCGCGATGTATTTTTATTCTCAACTCCGTCTCTTCATTTATATGATTTTCATTATGTAACAGATCTTGACGGCAGCTATACAAATGCTGAGTTGAACGTTGAAGCTGAAGTTGTTAATTACGAATCAACCGAAGCCACAGGGTATTCCGTTGAAGCTATGGTTTATGATGACAATGGCGGACAAATTGCTACAATTGATTTAGGTAATGTTGATTTTGAAGATGGAACGGAAGCGGAAGTATCGAGCAGTACAACCGTTTCGAATCCTGATAAATGGTCGGCTGAATTTCCCAGTCTATATACATTAGTTGTAGTGCTTAAAGATAATAATGGAAATATCATTGAAACGGAAAGCTGCAAATTAGGATTCCGCGAGTTTGAAATAAGCGGCGGACAAATGAAGCTCAACGGTAAATCGATTTATTTCAAAGGTGTTGATAGGCATGAAACTGATCCTGACTATGGAAAAACAATTAGTTACGAAAGAATGGTTCAAGATATAACAATAATGAAAAGATTTAATATAAATGCTGTTCGTACAAGCCATTATCCTAACGATCCGATTTGGTATGAGTTATGCGATCAATATGGAATTTATGTTATTGATGAAACTAATCTTGAAACGCATGGAAGAAGAGGTGAGATTCCAACCGGTTTGACAGAATGGACAGATAATGTTATTGATAGAGCACAAAACATGGTTGAAAGAGATAAAAATCATCCGAGTGTTTTAATATGGTCGCTTGGTAACGAAGCCGGATCGGGAAACAATTTTAAATTAATGGCTGATTGGATTCACGAAAATGATCCTACTCGCATAGTTCATTATGAAGGTTATAATGAAGTCGCCGATATTACAAGTCATATGTATACAAGAGTTGAGGCTGTTGAATCATATGGTAAATCGGGAAGTGATAAGCCATATATACTTTGCGAATATGCTCATGCTATGGGAAACAGCGTTGGTAATTTATATCAATATTGGGATGTAATAGAAGCCTATCCTAATCTTCAAGGCGCTTTTATTTGGGATTATGTCGATCAGGGATTGCGAAGTTCATCCGGTGATTTTTATTACGGCGGTGATTGGGGTGATAATCCTAACGATGCCGATTTTTGTGCAAACGGAATTATAAATGCAGATAGAGAACTTCAGCCGGAAATTTATGAAGTAAAGAAAGTTTACCAAAACATAAAAATGAAAGAAAGTGATTTGCTTTCGGGACAAATTGAAGTAATAAATTACTTCCTATTCACGAATGTAAATGAATTTAACGGAACATGGAAGTTAATGGAAGATGACAAAGAAATTAGCAACGGCTCACTTTCTTCTTCCGATCTGGATATTTCTCCATTAACCAGTAAAGTTATTACAATAAATTTCGGAAATCCGGAATTAACTCCCGGGTCAGAATATTGGTTGAATATAAGTTTTAAATTGAAGGGAAGTACAATTTGGGCGGATGCCGGGCATGAAATTGCTTCGGAACAATTTGAAATACCGTTTGATGTACCTGAAGCTGATTCTATAGATACATCTTCAATGCCTGATCTTTCCTATGCTGAAGTGAACGATAGTTTGGTTGTAAGTAATGATAATATGCAAATCACCTTAGATAAAGAAACAGGAACAATTATTTCCTATGTATATGACGGATTAACATTGTTGGAAACAGGTCCGGTACCGAATTTTTGGAGAGCGCCAAATAGTAATGACTATGGAAACAGAATGAATGATCGCTGCGCAACATGGAGAGACGCTGGTGAAAACAGAAGTATGATTAGTATGAGTGCTGAACAAACGGAAAGTTATAAAATTACTATTATTGTTAATTATACATACCCAACATCTACAGCATCCACCGGGAATATAGTTTATGAAATCTATGGAGATGGTAACATAATTGTTTCATCGACTCTTACTCCCGGCAGTTCCGATCTTCCTGAAATTCCTGAAGTAGGAATGAAATGCAATGTACCCCAGAATTTTAGTAATATTACCTGGTATGGTCGTGGTCCCGAAGAAAATTATTGGGACAGAAAAACAGGTTCGGATGTTGGAGTTTATAGTTCCGAAATAGACAGTTTTTTCCTTCCTTATATTAGACCACAAGAAACAGGAAACCGTACTGATGTAAGATGGATGACTTTAACAAATAATTCCGGCAGCGGACTTATGGTTGTTGGTATGAATGAATTGGAAGTGAATGCACTAAAATACACTGCAAGCGAATTGGAAAACAAAGCGCATCCAGGCGAATTGATAGAAAGTAATTCTATTATTTTACGGATTAATTATCACCAAATGGGAGTTGGCGGTGATGATAGTTGGGGAGCTAAACCTCACGATGAATTTACAATGTATGCCGACCAATCTTATACTTATAGATTTAGATTATTACCTATATCGGATGTTGATAAAGCAATGGAGTTGAGCAATTTTTTTTCCCAAACTTATCAACCGTAGTAACTCCCGACCTAGTTGGTAAGTCTATATCGGTTGCCGATTCTCTTATTACGGCCGGCAACCTTACGGTCGGAAGCATAACATATGCTGTAAGTTCAACCGTAGAAAAAGATTATATAATTAGTCAGGTACCCGAAGCGGGTGCCGAAGTATTAGTAGGCGCCGCAATTAATTTAGTTGTGTCTTCCGGTACTGCTACAAACGCCGCTTTAAATAAAACAGCATCTGCCGATAGTGAAGAAGCCTCCAAAGGTAATACGGCTGATAACGGAAACGACGGAGATACTTCTACCCGGTGGTGCGCTAATGACGGCAACACCGGACATTGGTGGAAAGTTGATCTCGGTGATCTTTATGATGTAGTTGGTACTGAAGTTATGTGGGAATTTGACGGCGAAGTTTATGAGTATAAAGTTCAAGTATCATCGGGTAATAATACTTGGAGCACAACAGTGGATAAAACAGATAATGGAAGTAGTTCTCAAACTCAACAAGATATTTTTGATGCCGAATCCGTTAGATATGTTCGCATTGTTGTTACTGGATTACCTGATGATGTATGGGCAAGTTTTTATGAATTTAAAGTATTTGTTTCATCAGATGTAACGGACATTGAGGAAGAGAATGCATTGCCAACTGATTATAAAAGTTATCAGAATTATCCAAACCCGTTTAATCCTTCAACAGTGATTAAATATGAGTTGCCGGAGAATACGCACGTAACACTAAAAATATATGATATTATAGGTAGAAAAGTAAAAACATTAGTGGATCAATTTCAAAATGCTGGATATTATTCCATAAAATTTGATGCGGAAAACTTTGCAAGCGGTGTTTATATATATTGTTTCCAAGCAAATGACTATATCAATGTGAAAAAAATGATATTTCTAAAATAGTGTCATATGATCTAAGCTATTATAGTTTTTTTATAATCCTGAGTTTTTTCTTGACATAATTGTGGTGGATAATTATCTTAGGACGTTCTGGGAACGTTTGCAATACCGGAAAAACAAAAGAAAAGAGTAGAAATTAAATATTGATTTATTAAACAAACCGACATTTAATTCATTGCATGGTTCTCTCGGTATTTAATGAAATGGAACGAAGCTGGAGCAATGTTTATTTCTATTTATTGTGGAAAAAATAATTGCTGATAATGAAATTTTATTAGCAATGAGGCAAATTATACGGAAGTTCGTTTGAGGAAATTTTTATCATTTAATGCAAACGTTTGCAATATGAAAAAATCTCACAAAAGTTTTTATCCTTTAACTGGTGAAAGGGTACTTGTTCCGTCTCATGCGAAAAAGAAATTTTGGCATAAACAATTGGAAAAAGCCGCAAAATTTCCCATTCAACGGATGACTCTATATATATTTGCCCCAATAATGAAAGAGCAAACTAAAAAAAATTTTGATAATTCTTGAACCCTGCGAAAACGGAATTCTTCGTATGGGCATTATTTTAACATAAACTTGGGGACAACATGGTACTAAGCTGGATTGATATTTTCATTTTTGTGGCATTTATACTGGTAGTAGTTTCAGTCAGTATATTCAAAAGCCGGAAGAAAGGTAAAACAAGCGAAGACTTCTTCCTGGCTAGCAGAGGTTTAACCTGGCAGATAATAGGGATTTCTCTTATCGCTGCCAATATTTCAACAGAACAATTCGTCGGTATGTCGGGGCAGGGCGCCGGGCTAACCGGTCTGGCTGTTGCCAGTTACGAATGGTTGGCTGCAATAACACTTGTTATTGTTGCATTCTTGTTTTTACCTAAATTTTTAAGTTGTGGTATTTATACCATCCCGGAATTTTTAGAGTACCGTTATAATAAATCGGCGCGTACTATAATGGCTATATATATGATTTTAACCTATGTGGCTGTTACGGTTTCTGCTGTTATTTATTCAGGCGGTTTAACCCTGTTCACAATCTTTGATATGGATTTAACAATGGCAATTTGGCTTATCGGTATTATAGCCGCATTTTATACTGCCTGGGGAGGTTTGAAAGCGGTTGCCTGGGCGGATTTATTCCAAGGCGGTGCGCTTCTGCTCGGCGGTGTTGTTGTACTTTATCTTTCTCTTAATGCAGTAGGCGGATGGGGAGAGTTTATGTCTTCCAATAGCGATAAAATGCATATGATTCTTCCGGCAGATCACTCTGTACTGCCGTGGACAGCCCTTGTGCTGGGTTTGTGGATTCCGAATTTTTATTACTGGGGATTAAACCAGTACATTACCCAAAGAACACTCGCTGCCAAGTCCTTAAAGGAAGGACAAAGGGGAATTGTATTTGCGGCGTTGTTGAAGTTAACTATCCCGTTCATAATAGTTATTCCGGGAATTATTGCCGGACAAATATACGTTGCGGAAATGTCAAACAGTGATGCGGCTTACCCGCTTTTAATTAGGCACTTAGTACCAATCGGTTTAAAAGGATTTTTATTTGCAGCAATAAGCGGTGCTGTTATTAGTTCCCTCTCTTCAATGATTAATTCTGCTTCAACTATTTTTACCATGGATATTTATAACCAATACATAAACAAAGAAAAAGACGACAAAAAGAATATAAAAATAGGAAGAATAGCAACGGTTTTAGTTGTGGTGATAGGTTGTCTTATTGCGCCTTACCTTGGGCATCCAAGTTTAAAAGGAATTTTTACCTTTATCCAGGAATTCCAGGGATTCATTTCACCCGGTGTGCTTGCTGCTTTTTTGTTTGGAATTTTAGTTAAAAAAGCTCCAAGAGAATCGGGCGCCGTAGCGTTAATATTGAATGCAGTATTATACAGTCTGTTACTTATCTTCTTTAATGAAATTGCTTTCTTGAATAGAATGGCAATCAGTTTCGGTGTAGTACTGGCAGTACTCACTGTCATGACGCTAACAATGCCGCAAAAAACCCCGGTAACACTTCCGGTAAGAGAAGATTTTGATATGAAATCCTCAAGGTCAACGGTAATATTAGGTTCGCTGGTTATAGTAGCAACATTAATACTTTATATAATATTTTGGTAATAAACTAATTATGGTAGGAAACGTTATGAAAAAAGTATCTGAAGAAACGTTAACATTACTTTACGGAAGTGATAACAATATTTTAAAACAACAGAAAGAAAGGTATGAACAGCTTTTTGGAAAATACAACGATAAATACGGCGATGAAAAAAAATCTGCTTTTATCAGCGCGCCGGGCAGATCGGAATTAAGCGGTAATCACACCGACCATAACGGCGGCAGTGTTATCGCTGCAGGCATTAACTTTGATACGATAGCTTGCGTATCACAAAGTGACGACAATAAAGTTGAAATTATTTCCGAAGGTTATGACAAACCCTTTGTTGTTGATTTAAATGAACTGGATAAAGTTGGAAGCGAAAAAGAAACCTCCAATTCGTTGATAAGAGGAATAGCGTCGGGATTTGTAACTAACGGTTATAAAATCGGCGGCTTTAAAGGTGCGGTAACCAGCGATGTTATGGTTGGTTCGGGATTGAGTTCTTCCGCGTCTTTCGAAGTGCTTATTGGAAGTATATTTAATTACTTCTATAATGAAAATAAAATATCGGGTGAGTCAATTGCAAAAATAGGTCAGTTTGCGGAGAATAAATTTTTCGGAAAACCTTGCGGATTGATGGACCAGGTTGCTTGCGCTTTGGGAAGCATTGTACATATTAACTTTAAAGATAACAACAACCCGGTAATACAGAAAATCCCGTTTGATTTTTTTTCCTTAAATTATAAACTGCTTGTTGTTGATACTGGCGGAACGCACCACAACCTTACCAATGATTACGCAGCTATACCCAGCGAAATGAAAGAAGTAGCAAGGTTTTTTGGAAAAAATAATTGCAGTGAAATTGATTTTGGAACCTTGATGGGAAGCAGAAACAAACTGCGCCATTTGATTTCAGATAGGGCTTTTTTAAGAGCATTTCATTTTTTTAAAGAAAACGAAAGAGTAGAACGCCAGGTTCAGGCCCTCAAAGATAACGACTTTGCTTTGTTCTTAAAATTGGTAAATGAATCTGGCAACTCTTCTTACAAATACCTGCAGAATATTTATTCTCCGAATAATGTTACTGAACAGCCTTTATCTCTTGCATTGGCGTTAACGGAGGATTTTATAGCAAAGAAAAAAGAAGGCGCTTGCAGAGTTCACGGGGGAGGCTTTGCAGGTACGATTCAGGTTTTCTTAAAAGATATCTTTATTGAAGAATATAAAAACTTGATTGAACCTGTTTTCGGTAAGAACTCCGTTAGCACGCTGAGTATAAGACCATACGGAGCTTATGTTTTTACTTAGCGGTTTATTCTGTTTTAAATCCAAATTAATTTTGCCATGGTTAATAAATGGAAAGAGAATTGTTAAGATCATTTTTTTTTAGTTATTTTAATCAGCTTAATTTTTTAAATCTTAACGGCAAGGGAGTTGCTGAACTTTAACAAAGACACTATTGGAAGGATTGAATCTTCACTACGACTTCGGACCTCTTGGCGCATTGGGAGAAGAAATTTCGGTTTTTGTTTACACAAACGGTAATCTGCAATTACTTGAACCTTTAGCTCTGAAATGAGAAATCTTTTCTTATGGAAAAGCCATGTTCATCATTCGGTCTGAAAAAGAAAATGTGGGTAATATAATTTGCCAAAATAAAAAGTACGAGATTGAAAGAAACTTCAGTAAAGATAATTAGCAAGCGAATTTAGTTAATCGTTTTTTCAATAATTCCTTTTTAATTTACTTACGAAGTAAATCTGGTGATATTTCCTTATTTTTTATGCTATAAAAGATAAAACAGCAATACATTTGTAATGTAGAATATTAATATAATAGCTTTAATTTTATAAAAACATTTAGTATATTTTCCGCAGTTACGATAAGATGTTTCAGTCATTAAAAATTTGAAAAGAGCTAAAAGCGGTTTACCTTCTGTCCAAGTAATGTACATCTTTCCTTTTGGGCTCTATAATTAATCCTCAAAACATCAAAATAGTGTGCTTTTCTTCTAATAATATTCACAGTTTATTCGCTTAATGCAGTAAGATAGAATGATCTGTTATTAATTGTTTAGTGAGCTAAAAATGCATCTTTGTAAATATGCTTTGTTTTTGCTAAACACTCGCCTAAATTTTTTCTTCAGTATTAAATCCTCAAAAAAATATATAATCATTTCTCTGGTTAGTCTATTTTTTTACCTCTCTTTAAATTTTGCGTCCGAAAAGGAAAATATTGAAAGCCGTGTTACGACTTTACTAATTAAAGGTGGCTTTAATAATGTTGCGGTTCTTTCTGAAGATAATAATGTAATAGTTACTTATGAGAATATTATATACCGTTATGGAATAGATGCAATTAGGGAAGTACTGGAGATAGTTGTGCCGGTCGTGCCGGAAAATATGAATGTAATTTTAATTCCACAATATTGTAAAACTCCAATTATTGCTCTTACAATCACTCCTTCAAGATACCGTTCTTTAATGCAAAGAAATACTATCTTCGAATATCTTTATGATAATATCAATACGACACTTAGTGTTGATTCTCTATGGAAGCGATTGGAGAATATTTCTTATAAAAATAATTCAGATTACATTATCAATATTGCTATTCATCCGCAGTTCCATGCCCAATTTGGGAATTACGATGACCCGGTAGAATCACAGATAAATCTTGCTCCGGCAGTTGAAACCACTTTTTTAGCTGGAATGTCCTTATCGGCACAACTTATTATCCCGATTCAAAATGAGCTTACTGTTGAGGGAGATTACTTAAGACCCGGTCTAATAACTTTAAGCCAATTTTCCCGTTTACCTTATAATATCTTTGTCTCGGCAACCACAGGGTATTTCACACGCAACCGATATGGATTTGATATTGAAATAAAAAAATATTTTGGAAACGGGAAATGGTCTTTGGGTACCAAATTGGGTTACACAGGCTACGCTTCGTATTATGGTGGTGTATTGCATTATTCTCATTTGAATTGCTTCACTCCTTTTATAAATGGCGGTTACCGTTTTAGTGAACTGGATTTATCGGTAAAAGTTACTTGCGGGAAGTTTTTATATGAAGACACCGGCTGGAGGTTTGATATCAAAAGGCAGTTTGGTGAGGTCGATATCGGCTTCTTTATTACAAGAACCGAGCTCGATCATAACGGCGGACTTAATTTTTCTATCCCGCTTTTTCCTTCAAAATATATGAAATCAAGTCGAGTTAGAATTCGACCGGCAAAAACTTTTATGTGGGAATACAGGGCTAAGGGTTTGACAGATGACGGCCTATTATACAACACTGGAAACAATATAGACGAGTTCATCAAATTTTTTAATCCAGACTTTATTAATAACCAACTGGTATTATATAGATAATTATCAACAAATTATATATACGGGAGGGTATATGAGGACCAAGAAAAACTATACTATTTCCGGTTTATTTGTTGCTTTTTTATTTACGGTAATGCTTACAATATGGTGGAGCTGCAAAACTGAAAAGGTCGGACCAACAGAACCGATATCTATTTCATATAAGCCAAATGTTGCATCAAAAATATTCGATTTATCCACAAATCAACCGATCAGCAATGCAAAAGTCACTTTTGATAACAAAACCGTTAATACAAATAATATGGGAGAATTTATTATTGAAACTTCTTTAGAACCAGGTCAGCATGTCCTTATCGCTGAAGCAGATGATTATGTCTTCACTCCAATATTGGTATCAATAACATCCGAGGCTACAATTCTAAACTCAATATTCATGAAAAAAAAGGGGACTAGTATAACAATAAACAGTCAACAAAGCACAATCACGGATAAAATTGGAGATTCTCGTTTTTTTGAAGTTCAAATACCCGACGGTTGTTTTTCCCAAGAAACAAAAATTACTATTACTCCTTTAGAAGGCCCGGAAGCCGGGTCATTTTTTGATGAAAATATTCCAATAGCCATTTTGGATATTCAGGCAATTCCAGATAATAAACCGGAGAGACAATTTAGAATTTTGTTCCCATTACCATGTAAGTTGGTTCCCGGAATTGAGCTACTATTAACGAAATCTACTAAAATTAAACCTGTCAATGAATTATCAGTTTTTGTTCCGGTTGTACAAGAAGACAGCTTAACTGCAATTGTTGAAGTTAACGAATTTGGGAGGTATACTTTGTCATTAAATTCAGAATATACTTTTAAGGAAGAAATCCTAAAGAACACATTAATTGATTCTTTAGTAACTGATTCCAAGAAAGTTTTTAGTATTGAACGACCAGCTAACTCAGTAAAAGTTAGTAATCTTTCTCTGCAACCTCCTGATTTGTTAGAGGAATATTGTATTTCTTTATTGGAGAGGAATTATGGTTTCAAATTTGACTACCCTACTGTAATCACGTTTTGTTTAAATAGTACTACTCGAACTTCATCTTTGCCTAAAATTCATAATGCCAACTGTTTTGGATCTTCAAACCATGAAATAATACATGTGTTATTAAAGTGTCCTAGTGGACAGGAAAACGCGCCAACTGGTGAAATAAAGACTAAATATTATGATGTGGAGACAGGACAAGAAATCGAAATCTCGGCAGAATATGCTGCAATAGGAGGTAAAATAAAATACAAAGGCAAATTAATTACACTAGGATCAGTTACACACGTCTACTACAAATGCGTACATGACCAAGGTGGTGGATCGTGGTGGTGGTAAATTTAAGCCAATTAACATTTTTTTAGAGTATTCTTTACTATAGAAATCAATTGGAGGAATTCATGATTCATATAAAAAATAGTTTAAGAATTTTTACGATTTTATTTTTGATTTCATGCACGATTTCGATTTTTCGTGCACAAACAATTTACAGGTCAATTGGTGTAGATGTTGGCTGGTATAAACCCTCAATGGATTACTGGAATGATAATTCATCATTCGCGGAAGGAGATGAAAATTTTGGCGGAGATTTTACCGGCAGGTTGAATATTCAAGCAAATATAATTGATCCGTTGCGTGTTAAACTTGGCGCTGAATACTGGAACGAATCTATAAACCGTCAAAATTTTCCTGCTAGTGTCGGATTGGACAATAATAAACTTTCAATACGGCTTATAGGTTTAACCGGCAGTGCAATTGTTGATTTCCCGCTTTTTAATATTCAGGCTTTACAGACCTATATTGGCGTAGGGGGAGGTTATTACTTTATTCAAAAGAAAGTTGAAACAGCCTTTACAAACGGAACCAGCGCCGAGGATACTGATGACGGCAGAGATTTTATTTGGCATACCCTTATTGGAGTTGAAAAGGAATTATTTTCTAACTTTTCTGCCGGTCTCGAATTCCGTTATCTTTTAGGTGATTATACCCAGCAGCTTGAAGATGTATACGGTAATGTAAGCGATGAGAATGTTTCACTTTCGGGACCTGAAATAACGCTCACGTTTAACTATCTTTTTGAGAATTAATCAATAATTTGTCCGTTATTGTTGGTAGTTAGTGATTCAAAATAATTGATTTTAGGTAGTTATAGCAGAATATTAATTTAATGAGGGAAATAACATGTCCAGGGCAGTAATAAATATTGCCTGGAAATATCTTCCCAAAACTTTCATAAGAGTCGGTTTAATACATTTGCTAATATTGTTTTTTTTGTGCAGAATAGCTCTAAAAGCCCAGTCTCTTACAGGTACATCAGGTTTAGTATCAGTCCCAACTGCTGAAATAGCAGCAGATGGAAATCTAATTTTGGGAGTTAATTTCTTAAATAAAAAATACCTGGAGTATACTAAATATAAATATCATGCTATGGCTTATTTTGTTACACTTGGTTACCTCCCTTTTCTTGAAGTAAGTATCAGGTTTACTAGACAAAGTCTGCCTCAAGAGTTGCGTAAAACTTCAGTCGGCGACAGGATGATAAGTTTGAGGTTGAAAATACTAAAGGAAGGGATTTTTTTCCCTGCAATTGTATTAGGTTGTCATGATATTGGGACTACTATTTCGTCGGGAGATGCAAGACATTTTAATTCCCTCTATCTTGTAGGTTCAAAAATTTTTCATTTTAATTCCATTATTAAAAATATTGGATTTCACCTTGGTTATGGAGCAGATTGGATGAAATCGAATCATTACCAATTTATAGGATTTTTTGGAGGAATTTCAATCCCGATAAATTCCTTTTCTGATTTTATGTTGGAGCACGATTCGAAGTATTTTAATTGTGGAATCAAGCTGCTATTCCTTGGTAAGTTACAGCTTTTAGTTTCCTTAATGGATTTAAATGGTTTTTCAGGGGGAATAAGTTATAAATTCATACTTTAAAATGTATATTTCACAGTTCAAATGAATATTTGTAACAAAAATAATTACACTAAGATGAAATAACAAAAGATAACCAAGTATATAAATGATTTATTAGAGGGTACTGTCCTAATTTTACTTTATACACATTTTAATTATTACTCTTCTACTTTACAGTAGTTGTTCTTAAGTGCCGCACTACAAATTGAAGATGTTTAATGCTTTACCCTCCTGTTTTTCTGGAAGAGGTGTATAATACACTAACATCTAACCGGCACATTTTCATTTCTAATTAATTACAAAATTAATTAATTTTGATAAATTTTTTTCTTTTGTTGGAAATTAAGTCTCATTAAGAAATAAAAAAAATAATTGTTCAGGGGCGGTGCTTTAACTGCAACGCCATAGTGCAAAATGATAAAAATAAAATTCTCGGAAGTTGTTTTAGAAAACAAAAAACAAATAATGGTTCTGTTTATTTTGCTCTTATCATTAATGGTTTTAGATCAAGTTACAAAAGCACTGGCCCAAAAATATTTGGAAAATTTACCCGGTATTATGATAATACCCGGTTTTATAAGCTTAGACTTTGTTAGAAATGAAATAACAAATATACATCAGTACATTTTATATTTTATTATAAGTTTTATAGTGTTCCCGGTAATCATATTTAATTCTATTGCTAAACCATATTCGAAAACAATTACATTTGGGTTGGTATTGCTTTGGTGTGCTGTTATTTCAAATAATATTATAGACACATTCTCACAAGGCTATATAAGTGATTTCATAAAACTACACGGAGTAGCAACCGGCAATATTGCAGACCAGTATAAAATAGCGGGCTCATTGCTGATACTGGTAGGACTTTTAAAGAAAGATAAAGAGAAACTCAATTCAAAAATTGTTCTAAAAATACTTATCGGGGCACTCATACTCTTAACCCTGATGATTTTTTATTGGAGATATCTGGCAAAGCTAATATCCGTGTGAAAATAAAACGCCCTTTAACCGGCAATCAATTTGTCCGGCAGATAAATCTATATTAAAGTTTCTGCAAACTAAAAAGTCAGTCGAACCCGTTTTTTGGGTGAGCCTGTCCGCCGTCTTTTTGGCAGGAAATCTTTCAATTAGAGTACAATTTCAAAGATTTCTCCCTCCGGTCGAAATGACAAAACGTTTAGATGTCTAATTTTGCAGAAACTCTATTATTAACCCGGTGTAACATTATAGCCCTTTAGTAAATTTATACAGCTTGCCTGAATCATTACCGGTAATGATTTTTGAGATATCATTATAATGTTTTGTTGTAAACTAATAGTATGTAACTGTGCATATTACGGTAATGCCGGGGATCCTATTAAAGAGATACCGGGAGTACTGTTGTACTAATGATAGGAATACTATTGTTACGATGATAAGAACCCTATTATCTTGATATTAGGGATGCTGATACTACAATGATAAAACTCCTACTGTCTTGGCGTTAGGGGTAGTATTATTATAACATTTTAAACCGTACTATAAAAATCAAATACTTTAAGAGCCTATATTAGATAATGCGTTATATCTCTGCTTAACGGAAAGTTCGGGGAGCTGCCGGTCGTCAAAGGGCTGTAGAACATTTGAAATGGTTGCCATTAAGTGGTAAACCATAGCCTTAAGAGGGTGTGTGATAATTCATTTTTTTGGGAAAAATGTTTTAATTTCATTAAAGAAACGAAACTGACCCTATTTTCACACGCCCTCTTAAGGATTACCTTAATTCCTATCGATACTATTTAATAATTTATATTTTTGTGATATATTTAAATCCGATGAGAATGTCGATAGGATTAAATTATACACCCAACATTGGACACAAATTAAAGGTATGATGATAGGTAATAACAGTCTTTAGATCGTCGAGATATTGCGAAACTAACAGACTAAACCACAGAGAATCTTGCAGGTTAAAATAAAGTTAGCGGCTATGCCACCAAAATATTTTTGTTACTGAACATTTTTGAATATTATATATTAGAATAATTCTAAACTCCGGAGTACAATCGTTATGAGGTCAGTCTTATTTTTAATTATTTTTTCGTTATTGTTCCACTCGCAATCTCTTTTTGCTCAAGAGAATCAAAAACGTAGAGTAATTATTTTAACGGATATAGAAGCGGATCCAGACGATACTCAATCTTTAGTTCGTTTACTGCTTTACTCTAATGAAATTGATATCAAAGGATTAGTTGCCACAACCTCTTGTTGGAAAAAAACAAGTATCGCTCCGGAGTCAATTAGAAATGTGATCCAGGCTTATAGCGAGGTACGTCCCAATCTTATCAAACATGAAGCCGGCTATCCGGAAGCGGAAGAACTTTTAAAACTGGTAAAGCAAGGTTTTCCGAAATATGGAATGCTAGCAGTCGGCGAAGGAAAAGATTCGGAAGGTTCGGATTGGATTATAAAAATACTTGAAGAAAAGGATGAGCGTCCGTTATGGATATCAGTTTGGGGTGGAGTCAATACGCTTGCCCAGGCTTTATTCAAAATTAAAAATGCAAAAACAGAAACAGAAGCTGGTGAATTAATCGCAAAGCTCAGAGTATATACGATATCTGATCAGGACGACAGCGGTATTTGGATAAGAAATAATTTCCCGAACTTATTTTACATTGTTAGTCCAGGTGATGATTACGGCAGCGCAACATGGAATGCAATTAATAGTTATGTGGACGGGATAAATAATAATGAGATCAGCAATAGTTGGCTGGCAGAGAATATTCAACAAGATCATGGCCCTCTCGGTGCAATGTATCCAGATGTCGCCTACGGTATGGAAGGAGATACCCCGGCATATTTATCATTAATATCAAACGGACTGAATGAACCGGAGCATCCCGAATGGGGGGGCTGGGGTGGTCGTTACGAACTTTACAAACCTGATTTTACCAAGCAGAAAAAAGGCAAATCGGGCGTTCCGTTTGAACCGGAAACTAGAGCAATCTGGACACATGCCAATGACACCTATACACCATATATATTTAACGATTACGGACGTACGGTTCGAAGAGATACTGTTACCTTTGCTGATAATAAAGTAACATTGTGGCGTTGGAGAGAGGATTTTCAAAATGATTTTGCAACGCGTATGGACTGGTGCACGAAATCTTATGAGGCAGCTAATCATCCGCCTGTTCCTGCGTTGAAACATTCTGAGGAAATAACAGTAAAATCCGGAGAAGGTTTTGGGTTGGATGCAAGCGGCACAACTGATCCTGATGGAGACAACCTAAGTTACCTTTGGTTCAACTATCCGGAGGCTGGTTCATATAAAAAAATGATAAAAATTGATTCCGCTGAGAACGCACGCGCGGTCTGGATAAAAGCTCCGATAGTTGAAAAGGCTGAAACGGCTCATTTTATATTAAAAGTTACCGACAAGGGGCAGCCTCAGTTATCAAGATATAAAAGAGTAATAGTGAATATAATACCAAATTAATATAAAACAGCCGCTAACAATAATTATAAAAGTGGAGATTTTAATGAAGCAAAACACAAAAATTCTTTTTACAATTATCTTTCTAATCCCTTTTCTACTCTATGCCCAGGAAAGAGATAAAAGACAAATAACCGTCAGCGGGAATGCAGAAGTAAAAGTTACTCCTGATGAAGTTATTTTAACGCTTGGTGTAGAGACTCAGAATAAAGAAATCAATAAAGCAAAAGCCGCAAATGATTCAATAATCAAAAAAATTATTGCGGTAGCATTAGAGCAAAACATAGAAAAGAAATTTATTCAAACAGATTATCTAGAGATAGAACCTAGATATAAAGATTATAGAGAGATTGAGGATTTTATCGGATATTTTGTGAGAAAGACGATTGTGTTAACAATTAGAGATCTATCAAAATTTGAAGATATCTTATCTCAAGTACTTGAAGCCGGAGCAACTCATGTACACGGTATAAAATTCAGAACCACCGAGTTAAGAAAATACAGGGATCAGGCTCGTTCTCTTGCTGTTAAAGCTGCTAAAGAAAAGGCAATCGTTTTAGCTGCAGAGCTTGGGCAAGATGTTGGCGATCCGTATAATATTCAAGAAAATTCATCCGGTTGGTGGTCAAATTACAATAGACGGTGGGGTTCAAGATGGTCGGGCGGATTATCGCAAAATGTAATTCAGAATGTCGATTCTCCTGATTCGTTTGAATCGGATGGTTCAATGGCTCTTGGACAAATAAAAATCAGTGCAACAGTTACTGTAAGTTTTGAACTAAAATAATATGACTAACCTCATAAATAAAAAAGTCCCGCCTAAGTATATGGTGTCAACTTAATGCGAGATATTAACAATAGCCCCAACTTTTTCAAAATGAAGCCCGTCTTTAAATTAAAGAAACCCAACTTTTTGAAAAGTTGGGTTTATAGTAGTGAATTTTTAGTGCTGTGCAAAGTTGCCTCGCAGATTTCTAAATCTGCGGTACGGCTATCTGAGTTTTATGTGCAGTTCTTTCAACTGGTTTTCCGATACATTTGAAGGAGCATCGTCCATCAGAGATAAACCGCTTGAAGTTTTCGGGAAGGCGATTACATCCCTAATTGAATTTTTGCCGGCAAATATCATTGCAAGCCTGTCGAATCCGAAAGCAATTCCGCCGTGCGGGGGTGCGCCGTATTTAAAGGCATCCATTAAAAAGCCGAACTTCAATTGTGCTTCTTTATCGTTAATTCCAAGCGCTTTAAACATTTTTGCCTGCAGCCCTGAATCGTGGATTCTTATACTTCCGCCTGCTATTTCGTTTCCGTTTAAAACCAGGTCGTAAGCTCTTGCTTTTACTTTCCCGGGTTCAGTATCTAACAATTCAATGTCTTCAACTCTTGGCGAGGTAAACGGGTGATGCATTGCATAATATCTTTTTGTTTCTTCGTCCCATTCTAATAACGGAAAGTCGGTAACCCAAAGCAAAGCAGGCTCGGCATCTTCTTTAATTAAATTCAAACGGTCGGCCATCTCCAGTCTCAATGAACCCATGTAACCTAAAGTTTTATATTTAGGTCCGGCTAAAATAAATATCAAATCCCCGGGTTCGGCTTTCATATTATTAATAATACCCGCTTTTTCTTCATCCGTTAAAAATTTGGCTATCGGCGCTTCAAGAACATCTTCTTTTACTCTCATCCATATCAAACCGCCTGCGCCAAGTTTTTTTACAAACTCAGTTAAAACATCAAGCTGGTTTCTTGTGTAATCACCGCATCCTTTTGCAAGCAGACCTGTAATAATGCCTTTATTATCAATTGCATCTTTGAAAACCCTGAATTCGGAATTTTGAAATACTTCATTTAACGTAACCATTTTTAAACCGAAACGGAGATCTGGTTTATCGGAACCGTAATATTCCATTGCTTCGTCATAAGTAAGTTTAGGAATAGGTAGTGTTAATCCGTAGCCTTTTATGTCTTTGAAGAGTTTTTCCATCAAATTTTCAACTATTTCAAATACGTCTTCAACGTCAACAAAAGACATTTCAACGTCAATCTGCGTAAATTCAGGCTGCCTGTCTGCACGTAAATCTTCATCCCTAAAACATTTTACAACCTGGAAATATCTATCAAACCCGGATACCATTAACAATTGTTTATAAGTTTGCGGCGACTGAGGCAGAGCATAAAATTTACCTTTATTAATTCTGCTCGGCACCAGGTAGTCTCTTGCGCCTTCGGGTGTACTTTTCATTAGCACGGGAGTTTCAATTTCAACAAAGTCATTACCGCTGAAATACTGCCTTACAGACTGGTACATTTTATGTCTTAATAAAAAGTTGTCCTGCATTTCTTTTCTTCGTAAATCAAGGAATCTGTACTTAAGCCTTAGATCTTCATTGACATCAATACCGTCCTTAATCTGGAAAGGAGGCGTTATTGCTTCGTTAAGAATCACAAGTTTATCAACCATAACATCAACATAACCCGTTGGGATCTGGGGGTTTTCCGTACCCTCCGGCCTTCTTCTTACCTTGCCTTCAATAGAAACTACAAATTCACTTCTAAGTTTTTTCCCGAGTTCATGTGAATCAATATTATAGGTTGGTTCAAAAACTATTTGAGTTAAACCGTAACGGTCTCTTAAATCAATAAATATTACTCCGCCGAGATCACGCCTTGTATCTACCCAGCCGTTTAATACAACATGTTCGTCAATATGCGATTCCCGCAGTTCTCCGCAATTGTGAGTTCTTTTTTTGAATTCCATCCTATCCTCGAAAAATTTAGCCACAAAAATACGGAAAACACATAGGTTAAACAAACCTGCAGCGTTTTTTTTGGATTAATCTTTTGGGGTGAACTTCCGAAAAGTCATTTCTATTATTGAGTTTAGGGGTAGCTTAGGACATCCGCCGCGACGGATAGACTCATGGTTAGTCACGGCAGTTGTAGCACTTCGGATGCCCGGCTGTTAACAATTAGTTAGTTTAATTTACTCATAAGAGCTCCTTATTGTGGAATTGTTCAGTAATTTATAGTGAGACATTTATCCGTAAAAAACAAAAGTTTATGAGCCGGAAGAGTCGGAGTACTCGTAAATAAATGTTTATGGAGTGATTTTTCGGCGGGGAAGGCTTAAACAAACGTTTATGGCTCCACTCACCGGGGAGGGAAGCTTTAAACAAATGTTTATGACCAAAATCTGCTTTTTGACCGGTTGATAGAAAATAATTACCGGCAAATTCGAGTTTGCTAAAATATTTAATTATGTTTTTACCCTATTGAACCGATTGTTTTTCCGTTAGATTGCTGCCCCCGACCATGAGAGTATCCGAGAACTAAATGTTTTGTCACGGTAAGCATGTCATCCGCAGCGAACGCGCGCGGATTATCGGGAATCTTCTAAAAAAATAGACTCCGTGTAAAACCATCACGGAGTGACAATCCTTAAGTTGACAGCATTGCTGCCCCAGGGGGATGCCTTTGGCACCGACATGGCTAACCCCGCAAAATAGACCAAAAGAGGAGACAACCGTGTTAAATTCAAGTAATAGCTATTTAGTGTGCAAATATTTGTATTGAATGAAATTTAATTTATATTTAAATGTTGTATGTAAATTTTCAAATTATTGTATTCTCTTACACCTATGCGGAACGATTGCTTACATTCACAGGATAACAATTACATTTATATAATGGATTTTACCGCAGCAGAATAACTGTAAAATTTGCGGGATGGATTATTTCCGTCCGGAATGGCGGATTGAATTGATAGAACAGCAAAAAATATCACAAAATAACAATTGCATTTACAGGATAACTTTTGCATCGGCAGGATGACAAATTACATTGAAGGAATAACAAGAAATTCAACAGAATGACAAAAAATATCGCAGAATAACAACCGAATTTATAGAATAAAGATTGCAATAGCAGAATGATAATTTACATTGACAGAATAGCAAAGAATTTCACAGAAAGAAGATTGCAGTAGCGGAATGGGAATGTAGATCGAGGAATACTATAAAAAAATGAAAAAACGTCATGAAAATGATGTTTATAATAAAACCAATCAATGCAATCACAATCTGGAGGAGTTATGAACAAAAGACAGTCAAACAAGCTCAACATGTACAATGCAGTAATAACTTTTTTGCAAAACAACCAGCAGGCATATTCTGCGATGCCTGCTATGCAGGCACAAGTAACGGAGCTTGAGAATAAGACCCAAAACATTATTGATAGCGATGCGGAACGTGAAGGAGTTAGGGCAGGGAAAATAGCAAATAAACTGAAAGAAGAAAAAGAGCTTCATGAAGTTTTGAACAAAGTAATTTCCGCCCTCTTTGTATATGCACAGATAATAGAGAATAATGAAATTAAGGATGAAGCAGACTACAGCTCTTATGAGTTAATAAAAATGCGAGATAATGATTTCCTGGAAAAAGGATACGCTATTTATAACTTGGCAGCCGGACTAAAAACAGAATTAGCAGACTACGGAATAAGTGAGGATGATATTGAAAGTATAAAAACCAACGCAGATGAATTCGCAGAGGCCCTGGGAATAGCAGGTGCAGCCGGTGCGGAAAGCAAAGAAAAAACGGCCGGGCTTCAAGCAATTTTTGATGATGTGGATGACCTGTTATACGATAGAATTGATAAACTTGTTGAGATATTCAAAACATCCGATGAAGCATTTTATGAAGGTTATACTAACGCCAGGCAGATAATTGACAGGTAAACATGATTAAAGAACATGCCGGGTATTATCCCGGCATGCTGAATGTATATGAAATAGATGTCAATACGATTTGTAAATTACAAAAACAATATTTAACCCTATTTATGCATTAGAAATTTAGAATATTCGTAACTCATTGTTAGATAATATGATACTCTAATGCAAAGCATCAGAAAATGGTAAATCTTTGTAAATCATTAGCTCCTTTACCGGTAATGGTTTAGGCAGAAACGTCCCCGGGAGCCTCGGTGTAGGAGGACACGTCCTCCGAAGCTTTGGCGAAGGTGGACACATCCTCCGTAGCATCTTCTTGCGAAGGAGGAATTAATGGTTGAGTATAAAAAGCAGTTTCCATATTTTAAGATTAATACTTAAGTGAATGTCATCTTGACTGTAAAAACCTACAAAGAGGGAATGGTTCACCCCGTGAGATAAACAGGTGCTGATATGTATTTTAAATCAGCAAGATAGTATGAAAAGAGAAAAGTCCTTAAAAACAGCATGGGGTAAAAGATATATCAAAAATAGAATTAAAAGTTATCTCACGGGGTGAAGACCACTATGACTATGATATATACACATATTTTAAGAAATATTTCGAGAGTAAAAAGTCCTCTGGATTAGCGCATTTATTATTTTGTATCTAATCCAGATAAACACAGTTGAAAAAAGTAACTATTTGTAAATAAACTAATTAACAAAATGGGGATGCTGTATATCCCGACGGGGAATTTAAAACATGGATAACAGCAAGCGCAATTATCCAAGTTAAGCGTTCCGTATAAGAAAGTTAAGTTGTTTTATAATTGAGGAATAATATGATTGAAATCGAATTAAAAAATAGTAAATGGAAATATGACCCAAACCTTCAATTGGGATCAAAAGGTGGTTTTGGAACAGTTTTTTCGGGAAAAGATGAAAATGGTAAAGATATTGCTGTTAAACGAATGAATTCATCAGTAATTAATAAAATTAACCGTGAATTAAGATTTGCAGATGAATTACTAAACAAGAAATATAATAACGTCATATCATTTCTTGATTATGGACAGGATTTAAATAGCGGTGATTATTTCTTAATAATGCCGAAAGCTCAGTACAGCCTTTCATCTTTTATATCTTTACAAGGAATTCAGGATGAAACTGAAACGATTTCAATCCTTTTTCAGATATTAAATGGACTTTCAGAAATAGACTATATGATTCATAGAGATTTGAAACCAGATAATATATTATACTATGAAAATAAATGGAAAATCTCTGATTTTGGAATATCAAAAATTAAGGATGAATCAACTTCAATTAATACAAAAAAGTATTGGTTAAGTGAAGATTATGCAGCACCTGAGCAATGGAATGTTGAAAAAACGTCAGTCAAAACTGATTTATATGCTTTAGGTTGCATAGGGTATTTTTTATTAACAGGAAGTCCACCCTTTTCTGGAGATAGTTCAGAACTAAAACAAAAACACTTAACTGAGTCACCTAAACCGATAACTAATATTTCGAAAAAGTTAAGCTCACTTTTACTAAGCCTTTTAAGAAAGAGCCCAGAAAATCGTCCCTCACTGGAAAGGGCAAAATTACTTTTAGAAAGTTTACTCCAACCTAAAGAACAAAAAAGTGATGTATTCAAAGAATTAGAAAATGTTAACGAAAAAGAAATTTTGTCTCAAGCAAGCTCTGAAGCATTTATAAATAAGACTATTTCTGAAGAAAATTATAGAAGGCAAATTGCCAAAGAAGCTATAGGTATTCTTGAAAATATAAATGATGAA
Source organism: Ignavibacteria bacterium (assembly GCA_050117315.1). GTDB lineage: Bacteria > Bacteroidota > Ignavibacteria > Ignavibacteriales > Melioribacteraceae > JANQIV01. The sequence continues at coordinate 30,264 of JASFMY010000006.1, read as the reverse complement.
CTTTTTGAAAGAATTTTAGATGCAGCAAATAGTGTTCAAACATCTAGACAAAAAGATTCTAAGTACACAACATACTTTCTTTCTCTTGGTACTTCTAGTTTACTATTTAAGATTTTTGATAGTAATGATATTGTAAAGAAGGATAGTTTACCACGTTCTAAATGGGATATTATAAAAGTCTCATTGATTTCTGTATTTCAACAGACATCAAAACCGTACCAATGGGGTAGTAATTTAATATTTACTAATGAAGGTAAAAGTGATGATTATCGATGGATGGAAATTAATTTTATGACTAATCCACTTCTTCCTCAGAGTAGAGCACATGAACCTTTTGCCATAGATAATATCGCTGATATTGATAAAGCACTTTCACCTGGAATGGATACCTTACAATTAGCTTCAACTCCTAGATATATAGATAATGAAGACATTGATAATTTTTGTGATCGTTGGGCTGAATTATTTATAAAAGCATATAAAGGGGAATTACAAAAACCAAGCAGATTGCCTTATTAATAAAACAATATAACCCATATTCCATTGTTGCCACCGTCCACACTGTGGCACACTAGCTGGGTTTTAAGAAAAGGCAGTAAAAGATAAAAATAAAATAATACCATCACTGAGTGGTCAGTGACGGCGGTAAAATAAGGGAGATGGTTTCGCATTTATCCCGTTTATGCACTTATTGCGGGGCAACAGAATTTTAACTGTAAATGGCATCATATCGCTTGTTCCGCCTTTATATTTTTTTTGTCATTTCCAGATAAGATTCTATAAAGTTATATACACAAATAAAGGAGCAATAATGGACTGGTCAACAATTGAAGAATTAGTATTGAATTCAGATGCAAATAATGATTGGTCTGGATTGACAAAAGGCACAAGTTCAATTAGTTATTTAAAAGATGATGTGAATATCAGAATAGAGTGTTCTTATGACAATGATGATATTCAAAATGATGATTTTAAAGACAAGTGGGCAAATAATCATCCAAATCCCAAAGCGACAGGTTACTTTTTCAATTTATTTTATTCGGCAACGTTACTAAAAAGAATCATTCTTGTTAGTGTTGATGGTGGGAATGCATTATTGCCAATACCAAACTCTAAGGGTATTGTAAAGAAATTTGATTATAAAATTGCAGAGATATTTGATACAACACAAACACTTGATGAATATTTAGATCGAAGCGGTCTTTCAATCGAAAATTAATTGTGAGGAGAAATGGAACACTATAAATATAATGACGAATTCCCACCTGAAAGAAATATTGCTATTGCATTATTCGGAATAGCGAATGAATTAAGACGGCTTGGTTTTAATGATGCAGTAGATGTTAAAATGGGTGCAATAGAGGGTCTTTCTGTATTTATAAAAGAAGGGTTTGAAGAAGTTGCTCGTTCTATTGAAATATTATCTGAAAGTAAAGACTAGTTTTGTTTTGTGTATACATACTAAAGGTAAAAAGTCCCGACTACGTAAAAAGAAACTCTGGCCTTTAGATTAAAGACGGGAAGAAATAAACTCCCTGCCGGGATTTATCTGGTGGAATTGTGGCTATTACGGTTGATTATAAAAAATTATAGAAACGGAATGGTTCAATCTAAAAACATTATATATATAATTAGTATATTTATTTGCTTCAGAAAAAGGACTTATCATGAATATAAGATTATCTGAAAAAGAAAAAATAAAAATTCTCAATTCCGACGACCTCTTTGATATAATGCAGCGTATACTAAAACGTGAAAACAAAATAGACAGAGACCGTGAACATTTCTGGGTTATAGGACTAGCCAGCAACAATAGATTATTGTTTATAGAGTTTATCAGCAAAGGAACAATAAACAAAGCTCTGGTAGAACCGATGGAAGTATTCAGTTTTGCGTTACAGAAAAGAGCAGTAAACATAATGCTGGTACATAATCATCCAAGCGGAGAACTACGACCCTCGGAAGAAGATAATGATATAACAGATAGACTAATCCAGGTAGGGATAATAGTAAATACACATGTACTGGATCATTTAATAATAAGTGAAAAAAGTTACTTAAGTTATCTAAGTATAGGCTTACTGGATGAGCTAAAGAAAAGTACGAAATATGTGCCACCATATAAGCAACTGGAAATGTTGAAAAAAGCAGAAAGAGAAAGGGGCAAAGAACAAGGGAAAAAAGAAGGAGCAAAACTAAAAGCAATAGAAATGGCAAAGATATGTTTGGGAAAAGAAATGGAAGTAAATGTAATAGCTGAACTAACCGGGCTGACAGCAAAACAGATAGAAAAAATAAAGAAAGAGCTTGAGAAGTAAATATTCCTCGGCTGTAGAGAACCCTGCCTAAAAAGGACGGCGGGCCTCAAAACTTTCCATCCGGCTTCCATACAAAAAGCCGTGTTTCCGTAACCGTTTTTCCTAAGGAGTTCTTTGAACAATGGTTTTTCAATAATTGCGAAACTAAACGGTTAACTTGAGTTTCTTTGATTTTTTATAATCCTATTCATCACCCAGTTGGGGTTTTGTAATTACTTAGTTAGTATTTCCTTCTATTACATTATCATCTTTTCAAGGTTCATGTTTGTGACAACCATTTCGTTTTTATTGATTGTCCGGTCTTACCAAAGGGTAAAGGCTAGAAAAGTACTTGAGTCCCGCAACATACCCTGAAGGTCGTGGCTATGATTAATTATTTTATTCAAATTGACAGCATCATCCTTTCTTATTATATTAACAATCAACTATACACAAGCCAAATTGGTTTTGGTATTTAGGTGAGTTCCAAAAAAACAAAATCCCAAAACCAATTTGCAACAAGTATAAATCAAATCCCTGTGCTCTTAAATCTATCCTCCTATTGTTTTCGAAATAGTCATGCTGGAACATCTTCTAATTCATAATTTTTTGTCGGATGTAAAAAACATATAGATATATATCAAAATGTTTTTGATACAATTTCTCCTCTATTTTATGTGGTTACTCGGTAAAAAATCCGCGTAATACGGAGTGATATACTTTTCACTTTAATATTAACTAACTTTTTAGGGAGGTGATAAAAAAAACCGTTAAACAATCAACTTAAATAATCATTTTAAAAGGAGGTAAAACATGCGAAATCTTGGTGTTATTTTGAAATTTGACCCCGGAAGGATCATGTATCTTATTGTTATTGACAAAATGCTTTCAAGGTTTAGAGAAGAAATGATTGTAAGGCCTACTGAGAAATTTCAAGACATGATTCACGAAGAAGTTATGAGTCATGTTATTGACGGCAAGGAACCGCCGGAAGAAATTAGAACAACAGTTATGAATCTTGCAGATGATATGATGTCCGGGAGAGAAGTAAACTTGCGTGCCGGGGATTACATTGCTTTAATGAACTATGCAAGGCAAAAGAAAATGCTCTAAGTTTTACCAGCTTAAGAATTACGGGAGAAAAGCGATTATCATTTTTCTCCCGTAATTAATTAAACTCTGATCTAATTCATTTGGAGGACAATTATTTATGGAATTTGAAGGATTTCCGGCTGTTATCGGACTTGAATTAACACTTGCCTGCAACCTGCGCTGCAAACATTGTGCGTCATCCGCAGGTTATCCCCGTCATAATGAACTTAGCCTAAAAGAGATGCTTAATATTTGCGACCAGTTTCCCGACCTTCTCGTGCAGGAAGTTGACCTCACGGGAGGCGAACCCCTTGTACGTAAAGACTGGTTTAAAATTGCATCTTACATCCGTGAACTAAATATCCCTGTTCGAATGGTCTCGAACGGTGTGCTTCTAAAAGATAACCTTGCACGTATTAAAGATGCGGATATATCAACGGTAGGTATAAGCCTTGACGGCCTTGAATCAACCCACGATCATATCCGGGAAAAGCCGGGACTATTCAAACAAATTATTAATGGAATTGAATCTGCTCTTGCCGAAGGAATTCCGATAGCAGTAATCACGGCGGTAAGTAATTATAATGTTAATGAACTGCCGGGGCTGTATACATTCCTCCGGCAGTTAGGCGTTAGGCATTGGCAGGTACAGCCTATTTTTTCCAGGGGGCGTGCCCGCGAAGAACAACTTAACCTCTCCGAAACTTCCTTTATACAGCTCGGAAAGTTTGTACAAAGTAATATTAATTTATGCGAAGCAAACGTGGTAAACATGATGCCTGCAGACGGCGTAGGTTATTTTACGGAACTTGATACACGTGAGCAAGAATGGAACGGCTGCGGCGCGGGAATATCTACATGCGGCATAACCGCCGACGGAAAGATTAAAGGCTGTCTCTCTTTACCGGACGAATTTATTGAAGGAGATCTTCGCAAACGCGATCTTTGGGATATATGGTTTGATAAAAAATCGTTTACATATAACCGTTGCTTTTCAGCTTCCGAACTTGGAGCCAACTGTTCAAACTGCGAATTCGGGGAACAATGCAAAGGCGGGTGTTCCGTAATGTCGCATACTGCTACAACTAAATTTCATAACGACCCTTTTTGTTTTCATAGAATTTTACCTAAACAAAAGATTCAGCATCAATTAATGGTATGAACCTCGGGGCAATTCGCCGTGGCGAACCGAACCCTGTACCGTGCTCTCCGTATCCCGATAAATCGCATAGGCGTCAACTTAATACGAGATATTAGCAATAGCCCCAACTTTTTCATAATAGAGTTTCTGCAAAATTAGATATCTAAACTTTTTTCTCTATATCATATTTTTGTCGGGTGGTAGTGAAAAATTAAATAAATCTATAACAATTAAAGCGGTTATTCTTTCCAGATAAAATCGAAAAGCAGATATGAAGCGGTTAACATTATAACATCGTAGCTAACCAAAACGAAAATTTCCACAAACGAATCTTCAATTAATTCCCCGTCCATTGCAAATTTTGTTAATTCGAGAAGAGTTAAAATTAACGGTAATAAAATCGGGAAGGACAGCACGGGGTAAAGGGTACCTTTTGAACCTGCTTTTGAAATAATAGCCGCAATGATTGTTGATGAAACCGCTATACCGATATTACCAAGAAAAAAAGCTGCTGCAAAGAGGCTGTAATTTTTTATGATAAAGGAATCAAACAAAATTATAAACAGAAATGTTATTGCAATGTTCATCAGGAAAACAAGAACTATATTAAAAATCAACTTCCCCGAAAATATAACCGACGGAGGTGCGATTAGCTGAAGCGTCATTGTGGTTCCGCGTTCCTCTTCAGAGACAAAAGCTCTGGAGAGACCGGACATAGCTGAAAAGAATATTACTACCCAAAGCAGTCCGCCTGTTAAATACTCGGAAATGTTTTCCTGCCCGACTGAAAAAAGTATAACACTTATAGTAACAAGAATAAACATGGCCAGGGCGTTTATTGCATAACGTGTTCTCAGTTCCGATTGCCAGTCTTTCCTGAAAACAAAAAATGATTTCAATTTTTTATCCCTCTTTTGAAATCGGAAATGTTGATGATTTTATTACACAGCTTCAGGTCGCTATCCTCGTTTGATGCAATGATTACCAAATTGTTTTCAGCTTCTTTTTTTGTTAACCGGTAAACCTTTTCTTTTCCCTCGTTATCAAGGTTCGAAGTAGGTTCATCAAACAACAGCATTTGCGGAGAATGGAGTAGCGCAAATATAAATTTTATTCTCTGTTTCATCCCCGACGAATAAACTTTTAACAGGTCGTTTCTTCTATCGTAAATATTAAATTCATTCAAAAGGTACTCTACTCTTTCGCTGCTATAACCTACTCCCCTTATAGCACAAAAGTGCTGTAAGTTTTCAATTGAAGAAAACTCATCGTATAAAACAAGGTAGGACGAAACAAATCCTATATGATTTTGAAGTTTTTCTTCAGGTATTACTTGGTTATTAATTTTATGTTGAATTTTACCGGAAGTGGTTGATAACAACCCTGTCAATATTTTTGACAATGTAGATTTGCCAGAACCGTTAGGCCCGGCCAGCCCGTAAATGTTACCGCTGACAAACTCGTAGGTTATATTTTCAAAAATTAGCCTGCGCCCAAAAATTTTGGTAACATTGCTAAGGGATAAAGTATAATTACTCATTGTATATAACTATCTTTCCCTTTTTTACCGAATCTCCCGATTTTGAAGCATAAATATAAATACCGGTAGGTAGTTTTTTATTGTTATTATCCAGACCGTTCCAGCATACATAATTGCTAATGGTATTTAACTGGCCGGAATAAACTAAATCCATTGAAACAGTATAAATATTAAGATATGCAAAATTTTCTTCAGTAGATTCTGCCGGTATATAAATTTGAGCATGGTTAGAATAATTAAAAGGGTTGGGGAAAGCAAAATCTTTTATTTCATCGACAACACAGCTGTCTTCTATTAATTGGTTATTATAAAAACCTCTATCCGATAGTAATCCTGAGGATTCGCATTCAAGTTTTTTGTAATAGCCGTCTACCAGCTTGGTTGATCCATTAAAGGGGGTATCGCCTAAGGTGTAATCAAATGTAATAGTTGATGAAGACGAACTTATTGCGCTTGTGATATCCGAATTTGTTACAAGTGCCACAATTGTATCGGTCTCTGAAATAGGAAAAACTATAAAATTGTTTGATACCGGTTCGCTATTTACACTGTAAGTGGCTGACGGGGAGGTGAAGTCCATTCCAAAATCCGTCTCAATAAGGGGATAATAAACAGCTTCTTCAAAATATTTGGCCGGTTGTGTTCTGCTACCTGTAAAGAAAGTCCAAACACCGAATTCATTAAAAGCTTCATTGAATGAAGTCCCGTACTCCAATAATGTATTGGATATTGCCTTGAGCGGTGAAACTTGTTCTATGAATTCCCAAACACGTTTCAAAAAATCCATATCATATTTTTGTGCAAAAAATAAATTTAGAATAGTCAGGTTGTAACCGCTGTTAGAGTTAATGCTTTTATGAGTTCTATCCATGTAGTTATCGACGAGCCCGTAATAATCGTTTATATCATCATAAACAAATTCTTCCATTGCCGTTGAGGTAACTTCATAATACCATACATCGGAAGGCCAATAGCCATAACATCCTAACTGGATAACATGATGGAGTTCGTGTGCGATAGTTACTTTGGCTGCGTCTAAACCGGTTGTATAGTAATTACCAATAAAATCGTTATCGATCTCAATGTATGAAGTATACTTGTTATCACCAAGATCATCTTCAAAAGAAGTTTGGCCGTAAGTGCCTGAACTTAGATTTTTAATATAAACGTCAATTCTATCATCACCACCGTTCCCGTTATCTGAAGGTGGCTCGGGGTAACCCAGCACATTGATTTCGTAATCATAAGAAAAATCACAAGCAGCAGCTATCGAGTCTGCCATTATAAAAACTGTATCCTTATCCTGGGGAATAGATCCGTTAAATTGGTAAGAAGGTTTATTGCTTCCTGTTAAGTCAAAGTGAATCCTGAAAATACCGGACGGTGATACAATGCTTGTATCCATTTCAGTTCTTACAAGCAATTTATTTAGAACAGCTTGTTGTTCGCTGCTGAAATTGTCGTAATTCAGTTTAATATTGTTTATGAGGCCGAAGCCGCACTTCTCACCGATATAATGAATGTGGTTTTCAGAACTTGAAAAAGTACTCATAAATTTGTTGTATAAAGAATCAGCCGATTGAGAAAATAAAGTTGAAAACGTTATTATGAAAACCGAAAAGAGTTGTGTTTTTTTCATTCAATATTTACAAAGTTTATTGTATTGTTAATCTTATTTAGGTACACTAAATATTTCTTTCCTTTATAAAAAGAAGTAACAAAATAACCATTGACATTCTGTGATTCAACGAATTTTCTTGTATAAATATTTTTACCCTTTGAATCAACTTGATATAAATAAAATATGCCGTCAAAATAAATTAAGTCGGAACCGAATCCTGATTTATCAGCCTTCAAATCATTGACAATATTATATTTTTTTATGTTTTTATCAAAAACGAAAGCGGATAAATTTTTATTATTCATAAAAAAAGAAATTAGTCCGGTTTTGTTTTTACGTGTTAATATCTTTAGGCTATCACTAAAGATTACTTCAGAATTCGTCACTTCAATTTTATTTTTGGTTAATTTATCATGGATATTAAATTCGTTGAAAAACAGCTTGTCATTTTTAACAGACCAGAAATAAATTTCATTATCTATTTGCATCATACTTGGTACCAAAATCGAATCCGATGTTAAAAAGGAAAAATTAATGTCATTTAGATCATCAAAATTATAGAGTTCGCTTATGAACATAGAGTCGTTAGCCGACGAAATAATGAGGTAACCCGATTTATAATTCAAGATTGTTAATATGTCATTCTTCATGTAAAAATCATTAGAAACTTGTTTATTATTTTCAATATCTATTTTATGAATCAGTTTTTCATTCACATTATAAAACAAATACCGGCTTAATAATTTGCTTCTTATAAAGCTGTCATAACTGTTGTTAATATTAAATTTACTTAGTGACGCAAATAATTTTTCTTTGAAATTTTCAATTACAGCTAGAGTATAACCTGATTCTGCAAGCAACGAAATTGTATTTCCGGTAACTTCAAAATCTTCAATTGCTTCACCAATTGTAAACTTGAAGGCTTTTTGATTATTAATCATATTGGAAAACAGAAAGATAGTTCCGTCTTTATTAGTAGAAACACAACACTTATTTTTGTTATTACCGGTTTCACTCAAGAAAAATAGATCTTTTCCGCCAAGAAATTTAACAGGGTCGCTATAATCGTTTTTGTTATTGAATGAAAACAACAGGTCTCCTTTTTCATCCAGCCATGCTATATCGTTTAATCCGTCTTTATTAAAATCACTGATGGAAATTTGGGAAGCGTTTTCAGCTTCAATGACTAATTTATCGGAAAAGGAATAAACGGAATCTCCTTTTATAATTTCCATTTTATCATCGGAGGTGATTATGAAGTCGTAGAATTCGTCGTTATCAAAATTGAATGTGTAAAATTCATTTATTTCATAATTAGGCATGTAGCTTCGTTCTTCAAAGAAATCACTGTATTCACCATTAATGAAAATTTTTATTGAGTTGTCAATAATATCAAGAATTATGATATCTTTAAAAGTATCAAAGTTAAGATCAAGCAGATAACCGAAATCATAGACTTTATTTTCAATTATTTTTTGCTCTTCAATTATAAAATTTTTTTCTTCTATTAAAGAAATACCGTTAAAGGAATTACCGTAAACAATAGCTTCCATCTGATTATCGTTATTGATGTCTCCAACAGTAATTTTATCGGGGTAACTGTCGTATTGGTGAGTATTCAGCAATTGCAGAGTGCCGTACTTTGTGAAAGAAGCCAGCCCGGAGAGCATATTTTCCCTTGAGTGAAAAAGTATAATATTGCCGTAATCCTCAATGTTTTTCATCAATTCTATATTGCTGATTTCATAGAAGAAAAATTTATCGATAGTTTCATTAAATCTACACCCGTCATTTTTATGAATTACAAAACCCTTTTCGCTACCGTAGAAAATCATGTCTCTATCCCCGTCTGTATCAAAATCAATGAATGACATTTTATTATTCCCCGCAACGGATTTTACAGTATCAAAAATAAAGAACTGGTTTAGATTAACCTGGGAGTGGATAATAGAAAATAAAAGCAGAAGAGAAATTTTAGGTATTAGTTTTCCTTGATTTAAGCCTTGCTTCGCGACGTATAAGAGCTTCTTTATATCTTCTCTTTTCTTCATCAGTTTCCGGTATAATATCAATAGTTTTTTCGGGTCGGCCATCTTTGTCTAAAGCAACAAATGTTAAATATGCAGAATTAGTATGTTTCTTTTTACCCTCTGCGAAATTCTCGGCAAATATTTTTACACCAACTTCCATTGATGTATTAAAAACCCTATTTACCGAAGCTACTAAAGTTACAACTTCGCCAACCCTTATTGGGTGATGGAAATCAATTTTATCTACAGAGGCAGTTACACAAACCCTTTGAGCATGTTTAGCGCTTGTAAGAGCAGCACAAATATCAATCCAGTGCATTAGTTGTCCACCAAACAGATTGCCGAATTGATTCGTATGGTTCGGTAGAACAAGCTCTGTCATTGTAACAATAGAATCTGAAACAGTTTTTGAAATAACAAACTCCAGATTAATGTAAAGAAAGTTGTGTTTGAAGTTCTTTTATTTCCAACGCTCTTTCATGATCGGGATATCTAGCTAAAAATTCTCTTGATGCAGAAGCAGCTTTCCTCTCTTCATTTCTCGATAAATGAAGCTGGATTTTATTGTATAATGCCAGCGGGGCATATTTTGTATCATGATAAGTATTTACGACAGATTCATAATACATTAAGGCCGCGAGAGTCAAGTGCATCTTTTCATAAATTTCGGCGCTGTTGAAATCCTTCCGCGCAAGCTTTTCATTCATTTCATTTATTTTTGCTTCTGCTTCTCCAACTTTATCGTGAGTTGGGAAGAAATCGATAAATACCTGAAATTCTTCAACTGCTTTTTTCGTATAAACCTGGTCAAGCTGGTATGGGGGAGATAATTGATAATATGATTCGGCAAGCATATACTGGCTTTCAGGGACAAAGGAACTTGCCGGAATATCTCTAATTAGTTTACTATATTCATAAGCCGCCAGCAGATACTGCTCGCGATTAAAATAAGTCATTCCCAGGTAGTATTGTGCATCGTCGTTTATAGCGCTTCCGGGATATTGCAAGAGTATGGATTGAAATTCGTTGACTGCTTCCTGGTAATCTTCATCTTCATAAAGGCTAAAAGCGTAATCAAAATGTTCTTGGGGCCCTAAAGCAGATGTGTTTATGGAACCGGAACACCCGGCAATAAATAGTAGGAAAATTACAAACATCAAGAAACGGTACATATTAACTCACACTCCGCCTAATTTTAAGAAAATTAAATCCTAAAAGATAAGTAAAATCAATTTCATGGTAAATGTTAAAATTAATTGCTCCTAACTGTAAAAAATAAAATTACCGTTACGACTACCGTTCCCAATGCAACTGCGGGCTCAATAATTCCTGCAAAAAAAGGCTCAGATGGAATCTCATCTTTAGTAAACGGCAAAGATGAAATTTCTATTTTTTCTACATCGTCAAGCAATACGGTATCGATTTTGGAAAAATAGAATTTTTTTGAATTTCCCACTTTATAATCATTTTTCAAATAATAAGTTCCAGAAATAATTAATTCCCTTTCCAGCAGAAGATCTCCCAAAATTCCGTCTTTGATTATTTGTTTATAGTTCGTCGCTGCATTGTTCAAATTAAAAAATATCTTAGGGTTTGCTGTATCATTATTAACAACAATATCTAATCCGCTATTGGTTAGTGAATAGGTTATTCTGTTCTTAAGAAAATCAAATTCTTCGGGAGTGTTTATCTGCAAAAGGAATTGGGAACTTATATGTTCGTAGTTGTTTGAAATTTCACCTGCTGCAGAATCAATCAACGAATTTATGATTTCAAGATTAGATTTTGGCTGAGCATTAGTAATGCAGGTTATAATAATTATGAGATTTAAATAGAATTTATACACAGTTTTTCGATCTGTAAAAATTTTGAAAAAACAATTTGAAACAAAAGAACAGAAATGTCAATGAAAAATCAATTCAATTAGTCGCAAATAGCAACCTGGAATCTCCACGTAAACGGGATAAATGAATATTTCGGTTTTCTATTGTAAAACTATCTTCTTCCGTTTGCTATTTCCCTTAACCTGTTTACTCTTTCCTCAATCGGCGGATGAGTTGAAAATAATTTCATTAAAGACTTACCCGACAAAGGATTTACAATAAACATATGGGCAGATGACGTTTCAGCATTTCTCATCGGGATCGCTTTGCCCGCCTGTTTAAGTTTATTTAATGCGGATGCCAGTCCTAGTGGTTTCCCGCTTATTTTTGCTCCGCCTTCGTCTGCCATATATTCTCTTGAACGAGAGATAGCAAGTTGAATTAAAATTGCAATTAAAGGTGCAAGGATCATTAATGCCAAATCACCGATAATTCCGCCGTCCCTGTCGTCTCTACCGCCGCCTAAAATTGCCGCCCATCCGGCCATACGCGCAATCAATGTAATTGTTCCAACCAACGTAGCGGCAATTGTGCTGACGAGTATATCCCTGTTTTTAATATGGGTTAATTCGTGTGCAATTACACCTTCCAGCTCATCTTTACTTAGGATTCTCATTATTCCCGTTGTAACAGCCACAGCGCCGTTTTCCGGATTTCTTCCCGTTGCAAATGCATTGGGATTTTCATTATTCATTACGTAAACTTTTGGTTTGAGAATATTTGCACGGTATGATAAATTTTCAACAATTTTATGCAGTTCCGGCGCTTCTCTTTCCGAGACTTCTTTAGCCCTGTACATTGCTAAAACTAATTTATCTGAAAACCAATAGCTTCCGAAATTAAGTGCCAGTGAAAATACGAAAGCTATTAGCAACCCTGTTTCACCACCAAGCAGGTTGCCTACAAATAAAAAAAGCACCATCATCAATGCCATTAAAAATGCAGTTTTAAAACCATTCATCCTTTATTTCCTTTCTTTGGCATATTAAACATAAAAGAAAAATCATGTGTTCCAAATAAAAGATTATGTATAAAACACTGTATTAAATTGAGTAATGTATAAAAATAAAACCAACTTATTTTCAAAATTCTTTTTGAGAATAGTTAATAACTTATTATTATTATTGCAATCAGGTAAAAAAAGTTTTTTGTTGAACATAATATGAAAAAATTAAGAATCATTTTATTCGGCAGCCCTGTATTAAGAGAAACCGCCAAACCGGTTACTGTTTATCACAAAAAATTTCACTCATTAATTGATTCAATGGCTGAAACTTTGAAAAGTCGTGATGACGGTGCAGCCCTTGCTGCAAACCAGGTAAATATTTTAAAAAGGGTAACGGTTATTAATTATGAAGGCGAATATTTAGAATTAATAAATCCCGAAATAATAGAATCTGCAGGCGAACAAAACGGTTATGAAGGATGTTTGTCGTATCCCGGTTATATGGGTTTGGTAAGAAGGTACGATTATGTAAAGGTGAAATACTTTAATAGATTAGGCGAAAAAAAAATTATTGAAAGATTTGGAAAACTTTCCCGTTGTATTCAGCATGAAATAGATCATTTAAACGGTATTCTTTTTATAGACAAAATGGAAGAAGAATTTTTGTTGCATGCCGATACGGAAAATAAGATAAGCCGTAGTACTCTGCTGGAATTGGCAAACGGGAAAAATGAAACTGAAAAATTTCATTAATCATTTGCCACGCTGCCTTCTTCAGGAGCTTCTTTTCTTTCATTCAAACTGTAATCCCTTGTAACTTCGGTTTGCTCTTATTCTTGTAATAGCATAAATAAAAATTTTGGTAAAGAAAAATGAAAGATAACTTTTCAAAGGTTTCTGCAAAATATTCTACTTACAGGCCGTCATACCCTGCAGGTCTTTTTGATTTTTTGATTTCGTTAGTGCCGGATAAAAAGACTGCGTGGGATTGTGCTACCGGAACAGGGCAGATAGCCGGTAAACTTGCTTCATTGTTTGATGACGTGTATGCAACTGATATAAGTGGAAACCAAATTAGTCACGCTGTTAAAAAAAGCAATATAATTTATAAAAAAGAAAGAGCGGAAAACTCATCTTTTAAAAATGAACAATTCGATTTAGTCACGGTAGCCCAGGCAATCCACTGGTTTGATTTTTCTGCCTTTTATGATGAAGTAAAGAGAACCTTAAAACCAAAAGGAGTTATTGCAGTTATTGGTTACTCGCTTCCCCAAGTAGATGAAATCACTGACCTGATCGTTAATAAATTCTACCATAATGTTGTAGGACAATATTGGGATGAAGAAAGACGCTATGTTGACGAGCTTTACCGGACAATCCCTTTTCCTTTTGATGAGATTAATACTCCCGGCTTCGTGTCTCAATATAAATGGGATTTAGATCATTTTGTTGGTTATCTAAACACGTGGTCTGCTGTTCAGCATTATAAAGATAAAAAAAACCGCGATCCTGTTGAGTTAATATTTGATGAGTTAAAAAAATCGTGGAAACACACGAAATTAAAACAGGTAACCTTCCCGGTTTTATTGAGGGTTGGATCAAAAGAATAAAACTGAAAAGTACCGACACATTCTTAATTTTCAAGTTCTTTTGGAGATTTTGTGGGGATACCGAGTTCTTCCATTTTCCTGTAAAGTGAGGAAAGCCCTATTTTTAATGCCTTTGCTGCTTCTTCTTTATTATAATCACAGTTTTTGATTGTCATTAAAATATGATCTCTTTCAAAATTGCGCATTGCATCTTTTAATGAATCCGCGTATCCGTTTATAGTTGTTTTTCCTCTTATATGTTCGGTTAAATCGTCAACTGTTATCATATCATTCGAGGCAAAAATAACTGCTCTTTCAATAACATTTTCAAGTTCTCTTACTCCGCCTCGCCATTCATAACTTGTGAGTATTTTCATTGTTTCGTTATCTACGCTTAAAACTTTTTTGCCCATTTCATTGCATGACTTCTGCACAAAATGATTAACAAGCAGGGGAATGTCTTCTTTTCTTTCATTTAATTGCGGAAGGTTTATTTCGACTACGTTTAGTCTGTAATAAAGGTCTTCTCTAAATGCGCCTGATTGGGTTTTTTCGTAAATGTTTTGGTTTGTGGCGGTTATAATTCTTACATCGGTTTTTACGGGCTTTGTACCGCCGACAGGTAAAAATTCTTTATCTTCTATAGCACGTAGAAGTTTTACCTGAAGGTTTAAGGGCAGATCGCCGATCTCATCCAGAAATAATGTACCTCCGTCCGCAACTTTGAATAAGCCCAGTTTATCTTCCGTAGCTCCTGTAAAAGAACCTTTTTTATGACCGAATAATTCACTCTCAATTAAGTTTTCCGAGATAGCCCCGCAGTTAACAGGCAGAAATATTTTGTCTTTTCTTTTGCTGTTGTAATGTATTGCTTTGGCAACAAGTTCTTTACCGGTACCGCTTTTCCCCATTATTAAAACGCTCGAATTGGTTGGTGCAACCTGTTTAATAAGATTGAATATTTTCTGCATCGATTCGCTTTTGCCGATTATATTCTCAAATCCGATTTCGGAAGAAACTTTTTGCCTTAAAAATTTATTTTCTGTAGAAAGTTTTTTAAACTCAACCAGTCTCTTTAGGCGTATTATTAGATCATCAAATTCAATTGGTTTTATCAGGTAATCATACGCTCCGTTTCTCAAAGCGTCTATGGCCGTATTTACGGAAGCAAAAGCCGTCATGATTATAAAAAAAGTTTCCGGCGATACTTTTGAGGCTTGTTCAAGTAACTGCATGCCGTCTAATTTCGGCATTTTTATGTCGGTTATTACAACATCGTAATTATTTTCTTTTATTGTATTCAGCGCTTGTTCGCCGTCAGCCGCTGTTTCAGTTAAATAGCCTTCGTCGCTTAAAATAAGTTTTATAGAATCTCTAATTACTTTTTCATCATCAACTATTAAAATCTTTGCACTCATTTTAATCCCCCTATTCTTCTACAGGCAGTTTAACGATAAATTTTGTTCCTTTTTTAAGTTTGCTTTCAACCTCAATTTTACCGTGGAATTTTTTTATTATGCCGTAACTAACGGATAACCCCAATCCCGTGCCTTTTCCAACTTCTTTGGTAGTGAAGAAAGGATCAAAAATATGTTCAAGGGTTTTTTCATCCATTCCGCATCCGTCGTCAATAATTTCAACCGACACTTCATTTTTTACCATTCGTGAGTTTACTATAATGTTTCCTTCACCTTCAATTGCATCCAAGGCGTTAATCATAATATTTACAAAAACCTGCAATACTTGATCGGGGACAATATTAATTTTAGACAAGTTTTCGTCAAGGTTTGTTTCAAATTTTACTTTGCGTACTCGTTTATCATACTTCACAATACCCAGGGCAGTTTTTACAACGTCATTTACACTTATAGCAATTTGTTCATAACTAGGTGGTCTTGAAAAGTCAACAAGTTCACGGACTATTTTTGTTATCCGGTCAATGTTCTCTTTTATTGTAGCTAATTGATCTGTTAAAGATTCATCGTTGATTGTTCTCTGCATAATTTGAACAAGAGAAGAAATTGATGCAAGCGGGTTGCCTATTTCGTGTGCAACTCCAGCTGCAACCTGTCCTATAACTGCAAGTTTTTCAGATTGGTCTACCTGTTGCTGGAGTTTTTTGACTTCGGTATAATCTTTTATAATTACGCTTCTGCCTCCGTAACTTCCCCCGTTACTGCCGGGCAGTCTCGTAACATTTAGATGAACGGGTATAATTGTACCGTCTTTTGATTTCCTTTCCGTTTCCAAAATTTTCACATAACCGGTAGATTTAATTTCATCCTGGATGTACTTTAATTCGTCTTTGAATTTTTCTTCTTCAGGTAATAATAGTGAGGAAGGAGAATTTATGATTTCCTCTTCAGTGTAGCCGAATATTTTTTCAGCACCTTTATTCCATGCAATAAACTTTTCGTTTTCGTCAATTACCATTATTGCCGTATCTGATGCGTGGAGTATGTTTTTTAAATACTGCTGGTTCATTTCCAGTTTGGCTTCAAGCCTGTTCCTATCTTCCGTTACTTCTTTCATCTTCGCCTGTTGGTGTATTACACCGTAACGAGCATATACCTGTTCGATTATTTCATCGATGTATCCAAGTAAAACCGTGGGATCGTATTTCTGTGAAAAATCCTTCTCGATCTGGTTAAGAATGGCAAATCTGCCCTGTCCGAATATATCGCTTATTTCAAGAAGATTTAGGCTGGCTTCAGAAAATAAATTATAAATATCAACTAAATATTGGTCTGCTTTAGAGTAGTCTGATTTATCTGTTATGTCGATTAGTATATTCAGGCTGCTGGAAACAAATGTTCTTATTTGCGATTCGGATAATTTATCGGTCTTTTTTAGGATAAAATTTGTCCAGTTTTCTAAAATCGAGTCAAAGTATTTCTTTAATAATTCTAAAATTATTTTTTTCATTCGGACTTTTTAGAGTTCTCAAAAATAAGAAAGCAAAAATAACCATCAAAAAGTTCAATAAAAAGTAAAATGCGATTGTTATCACAAATATATTCCTGATTAAAAGTATATTATTTTATTATCGTATTAGGAACCCATTTTTTTTAGTTCGTGTATAAGGTTTAATTTTATTCATATAAAAAAGGAACTATGATGAAAACAATATTAACAGTTTTAACTTTATTGCTAACCCTTCAATTAAATGCTGCGGATGTTCTAAACCTTTCAACAGAATTAAAATCGGCAAAAGTATTTTTGCGGGGAACAGAATTAACGCATTACGCCAGTGCAAACCTCAATAAAGGAATTAATGAAATAGTGCTTGACAGGATTGCCGAAAACCTGGATATAAATAGTATTCAAGTTTCGGCAAACGGAGATGCCGTTATTTTATCAATCAATTACAGGAAAAATTATTTAAAAGCACAGGAAAAAACCGGTTTTATTTTGTCCCTTGAGGATTCGCTTGAAAATCTGAAGTTGATTAAACAAACTACCGAAGACGAAATAAAAGTCTCCCAAATGGAAATAGACCTAATAGCTGCCAACAATAATTTGGGTGGTGAGAAAGGCGGGCCTTCTGTTGTTGAATTGAAGAATATGGCAAAATTCTTCAAAGAAAAGTTGAATGAAACATTTAAAGAAATATCGAAAAAAAAGCAAAAAATTGTGAAGGTAGAAAAGGATATTAAAAGAATTGAAAAACAATTAAACGAGTATAAAAATAAAAAAACAGATGCCGTAAGCGAAATTGTTGTAAGTGTTTTGGCAAAAAACAAAACTAAATTGAATTTGGAATTATCTTACATTGCAGGCAAAGCAGGCTGGAAACCTTCTTATGATATAAGAAGTGAAAGTATTTCCTCACCTTTGCAATTAGATTTTAACGCAAACGTATGGCAGGATACAGGGCTGGATTGGAATAATATTGATATTGTAATTTCCACCCGCAATCCAAATGAAAACAATAATAAACCGGAATTAAACCCATGGTTTATTGATTTCGTAAGGGAACAACCGGTGCTATACAGGGGGCTTCAAAAAAATAAAGCCGGCGGCCGCGTAGAAGAAACTTTTGGTGCCCCAGCGGTTCTGGAAATGGACGAGGCTGAGGTACTGGCAGACTATACTCAAACTTTTGAGACACAATTATCTGTTGAATATACTACTTCAATTAAATATGATATTCCTTCCGACGGTAAGCCGCATATAATAGCGCTGAAAAATTATTCGGTGCCTGCCGAGTATAAATATTATACAGCACCAAAATTTGACCATGGCGCATTTCTTGTTGCAGAAATAACCGACTGGAATGAATACAACCTGCTTCCCGGGCAGGCAAACATTTATTTTGAAAATGCTTATGTAGGTAAAACTTTTATTAATCCTGCGACAACAGAAAAGAAATTGGATGTTTCATTAGGCCGTGACAAAAGTATTGTTATCGAAAGAAAATTACTAAAAGATTTTACCGAAGATAAATTCTTAAGCAGCGATATCGAAAGAATTTTTGGTTATGAAATTACGGTCGGCAACAAAAAGAAATCCCAGGTTGAGTTGGTACTTGAAGAGCAAATCCCCATTTCAAAAAATGAAGATATTGAAGTTAAGTTGGTTGAAAGCAGCGGTGCAGAAGTGGACAGAAAATTAGGATTGGTTACATGGGATATAAAATTAAATTCAAACGAAAATACAGCCAAGAAATTTGTTTATTCAGTTAGGTACCCTAGTTCCAAAAGAATTCCGAATTTATAGGTTAGTTACAGGTATATCGGTTGTTAAGCGTGGGCAGCATTTGGTAAAAAGCAGTTGATATACCTGTCTTTCTTTTCCTGTTTAATTTTATCAATATCTACTAAAATTAAACCGTCAATGCATTGCTCAAAAGAATTGTCTATTCCGAAATCAATAAAACTAACGCCGTTATCTTCACATAGCTCTGAATAGTGTTTATACAAAATAGGGACTGTAAAGCCATAGGGTTTCATTAGATTTTTTAGTATGAAGTAATCCTGTCTTTGATTTTCCCCGGTGAATTTTCCCGCATATTCGTTAATCGAGTTATTGGGTATTTCAAATTTGTTTTTTGATTTAGCCAGGGTTTTACGTGATCCGAACCATTTATTGAAATAATAAACCAAAGCTCTTTTCGCCCCCAGCGGATATGAATCGCTTATGCTTACTCCGCCGAACATGTATTTTACAAAATTATTGTGAGCTAAAAAAGCGCCGATGCCCTGCCACAGATAATGTAGTGCGTTGGTGTTCCAATATTTTTTCTGCACAAAGCTTCTGCCCAGTTCAATTGAATCTGCAATATAATTTTCAACAAACTCATCCGAGAAATCAAATAATGTTGAAGTGTAAAATCCATTTACACCTGTCTTTTCTAAAATTTCTTTACCTATGCCTAGCCTATAAGAACCAACTATTTCCAGTTCTTTTTCATCCCATACAATTATATGTTTATATATATCGTCAAATTTATCTATGTCAAGCTTTTTGCCAGTACCTTCTCCAACTTTCCTGAAAGTGATTTCCCTTAGTCTTGCAACTTCTGTTATAACATTCGGCGAAACTTCTTTGGTTGTAAGAAGAATCATTTTATCGTCGCTTGTAATCCCCAGCACTTTCGAGTTGTTCAGTTCTTTTTTTATCAACTTCCTGTCAATAGGATGAATAATATTTTGCTCTGTTGTGTAAGTTCCCCTTTTATCTTTTCCTATTGAGTAAACGTGTTTTTTAAGAAGTTTGGTCTGGAACTTATCATTTATGAAACTCTTTTGAAAAGATTTTGCCGGGATCGGATCGCCGAATTTCAAACTGATTGTTTTGTTCTTTTTGTTAAATAGTTCATGAGCCAATAAAACGCGTGAAAAATACCTGTTAAGTAATGATACAAAATAAAAGAAGCACGAATTCTTTGCTTTAACGTAAACAGGTAAAATAGGGGCGTTATATTTGCGGGCAAAATAAATACAGCCTTTATTCCACTTCCCGTCCCTAACGTAAATCCCGTTTAATCTTGAAACTTCTGCAGCGGGAAACATAATAACTACTTGTTCATTTTCAAGCGCTTCGCCTATGGATTCCACATTTTCTTTCTGTACTTTTTTTGATTCCAACTTGAACGGCAGAATAAAATCATTTACAGGTTCGATAGCCAATAAAATATCGTTTGCAATAATTTTTACGTCATTCCTGATATTATAAATTGCTTTAAGTAATGATAAACTATCAAGGCTGCCGATTGGGTGGTTTGCTACACAGATAAGTCTTCCTTCCGAAGGGATTTTGCTTATATCTTTGTCGGAAATACTAAAGGAAAAATTAAGGTAATCACAAACACTATTTATAAATTCAATACCTCGTTCACCGTCGTGTGTCTTAAAAAACTCGTTTATTTCGTGGATATATAAAATATTATTGAAGAATTTTAAGAATATTTTTTTTACAAATTCAGGCTTATTCTGAAATAATTTCGGATAATATTCATTTAAAATTTCTTCTAAATTAATATATGTCATTTATTTCCCTGAATTTCTTTTGCTTAAAACCAAATGAAGGAAAAAAATACACCTCATACGTCGGAATATCAAATTATGGAATTGTTAACAAATCTTCAAATTCAATAAAATTTCTTTGCTTTGGGAATTGATATTGTAAAAATTGAACCCTCCCCTATTTTGCTTTCTACTTTTATTTCACCGTTATTGGCTTCCATAAATTCCTTACACAGAATTAATCCTAACCCAGTTCCTTTTTCTTTATTTGTACCTTCCCTGGTATAGTTGGCGCTTAAGCTAAATATTCTGCTTATTTTCGCTGGGTCAATACCAATGCCTGTATCTTTTACATGCAGATATAAAACATCATTATTATCTTCAATATCTACATTAATGTTTGAACCAAAGCCTGAAAATTTTATTGCATTAGAGATTAAATTTCTTACAACAGAATCAATCATATTTTTATCCGCGTAGGCAGTTAATTCCTTTTCATAATTAAATTCAATTGCAATTTTTTTTTCTTTAGCTGTTGATTCAAAGAGGCTAATTATATTTCTAATAAGATCATTAAGACTAAAATGAATTGGGGAAAATTCTCTTCTGCCCGTTTGTAGGATAGACCATTCTAATAGGTTGTCAAGTAATTTAAAAACAGAAGTGGCAGATTTGTGCAGGTTTGTTGCGTAAGCCCTAATCTCATTATTTGTAAGTTTTCCAAGCTCTGTTGATAGATATTCTGTATAACCGAGTACTGCAGTAAAAGGGCTCTTTAAGTCGTGAGCAATAATAGAGAATAATTTATCTTTACTGGTATTTATCTCTTTTAATTCTTGAGTTTGATTTAATAATTGTTTTTCCACTTTTTCCCGTATCTCGATATCTTTGCGCAGTTCTTCATTAACAACAGCCAGCTCTTTTGTTCTTTCATCAACTTTCTTTTCCAAAATTTCTTCATATTTTTTTATATCGGTTATATCTCTTCCAATGCACATATATCCGGTTATTACTTCGTTATCAATAATTGGAGTAAGCGAAAAACTTACCGGCAGTAAAGAACCGGCTTTTTTTATAACATTGGCTTCAAAATATCCCTCTTTCATTTTCCTGGTAACAGTCATTGAATAGTACCCATCGAGGTATTCGGAAGATTCAAGTAATTCACTCAAATGCTTCCCGGTAAGTTCATTTTCTTTATAGCCTATTAGGGAGAAGGCATCTCCTTTCAAAAATTCTATTTTCAAATTATGATCGGTTTTGATGATTATGTCCTTCAAAACCGATAACGTCAGCTTTAGAGCGTCAATCATCGTCACTACTGCTTTGTGTCTAAAAACGTAATAAACAGAAATAGTTAAAGCCAGGATTGACGATAAATAATAAACAGTTTTACTATTCCCGAAAATGGCTGGAAGTACCGACTCCGAAAAAGGTCCGGGTAATAAAAATAATAATAAAACAAATCCTGTGAAAATAAGTCTTGATTTTGTAGTTTTTTCATAAAATCCGCCTACGAGCGAGTAGAGCTGGGCTACCCCTAGTGTAAAGAAAATTGACATCCACGTTACGTAGAATAAATACCCGCTTGGTGTTAGTGTGCCGTTGCTTAAGGGACTTGGTATTAAGTTCAGCAATACAAGTGTATAACTAAACAATCCGGCAAAATAAATTGTAAACAGAGTTATTTTCGACTTTATTTTTTTATCGTAACCTAAGTAAACAATAATAAAATGGATGAAAAAGAATGGGAATAAGGAATACAGGAATACGATTATTCTTTCTAGTACCCCGTGATAGTTTTCAGTAAAATTATAATCCAGTGAGAATGAAATTAATCCGAAAACAACTAAAAAGAGAACGCATAAAAAATAGAACTGGCTTATAAAACTTCTTCTAACCGAAAATAGAATTACTAAAGCAATAATAAAATTAATAATTGTGTAAGCAACTGAAATTTGATAGTATAGCATTATATCATTCATCAACAAAAAAAAATTAATAATATTTGTATCTGTGATTTACATTATAATAAATATTATCGTAATTTATGAACAAAAATGAAATATCGAGTAACCAAAATCACTTAGCCCAAAATAAAGGCTCCTAATTATGGGCTGATTGTAAAGTAACTATTACCCGTTGTGTGAAATGAGTTTTGAAACCATTCCTCCAAAGAAGCTTCATCACTCTATTTGAGCTCTAAACCTTCGGCGATTTATCATATACGCTATTATATAGCCCCCGGCATAGGACGGGGAGTAATGGCAATTGATAATTTTTGATATAAGATTTATGCAAATGCTCATATAAGGCATGCTTTTCCGGTCATATATGGCTTTATTTGCTACTCTTATGCTTACAAAAGAAAAGAAGAATAGGAAGGCTTTGATTTTTAGCTTCTTAAAATGGTATTCTCAGCTCCATTGATATAAAGATTGATTTGTTTACTTCTTCAAATATCAGTCTGAGTGTTCCTCTTAAAAAAAACAAGATAACTTCAAAAAGCAACCATTTCATTTGAGAAAAGCAAGAAAAAGAATTGAGACTCTTTTTTTCTTCCCCCAAGCTCATTAGCATTTTTTCTCCATGTTTTAATTATTGTAGCCTTGTATATTTCTCTTATATTTGAGGTAGCTAAAAACGAATCTGTTAGTTCTATATTTGTCTTTAGCTTTAGCTCCTTTATTTGGTTTATTATTAGTTTATCGGAAACTTTCTCCAATAAATTTTCGTCGGTTCTAAAATAGTGTTCGTTTAATTTGTTCTGAAAATAAAATAGTGCCGACGGTGCGTTCAGGCAACTATCATTATTTGAGTATAACATTTTAAATATTTCTTCATCTATATTGCAGAATATAAGTTCGTAAAACATGCATTCCTCTGAATCAGAGAGTAACTTTTGCTGAACGACAGTACAGGTTGAAACGAAAATATGTTTCCTTGTAAATGATTTTCGTTTCTTATAAACATTGGCTCTTGTTTTTATTTTGTTGTTACCTTAACAATATATTAAACGTATTTTGTTTGTCAGCTCAACTATAATCTTTTTGGAGAGGACCTATGAAAATATTTTTTTTATCTGCTAAAGTATTATTTCTTTTATTACTGATATTAAACATTCCAAATAAAATTAATTGCCAGGATGTAGAAACAGATAGCAAAAATGATTTTAATGAAGTCGTTTTAGAGATTTCCCCTGTCGTAATTACCCAATATGAGTATGAAAAGAACTTGAAAGAGTTTGTCAACAATTATACAAATACTAATAACGTCGAGCCGTCAGAAGAAATTTTAAATAATTGGAAAAAAGAGTTTATCGATAAGATGTATCTACTGGCTGAGTTGAAAAATCAAGGTTTTGACATGCGGCAAGATGTATTGAACACTGTGAATAGTATGGAGCGTATTATTTTAACACAAAATTATGGGTTGATATATAATGAGTTTGTTACGAAGAAAATCAACATTTCTGAACAAGATGTAAAGGCTGCATATGAAAGGTCAGACAAACATGTAAAAGTAGAGTACTTGAGATTTCCCGATATTGATTCATTACTCTCTATTGTCTCCACGTTTAAGGCGAATGCGAAAATTGAAACAAAAGATGATTTCAACACTTTAGCCGCCATCTGCAAGGAATATCCGCAGGTTAAATATGATACAACAGAATTTGTATGGCCATACTTTGGGATGGAAAACATGGCTGAAAAGATATATAACCTTAAAAAGGATGAAATCATTCCGCCAACAGAGACGATGAATGGTCTTTATGTTTATTGTGCCAAAGATGTTTACTACGCGGAGAAAATGCCTTATGAAAAAATACAGCCAAAGATTCGAACGATTCTTGAAGAAAATGAAAAGGCGGCTTTACGCAATGCATTCCATGACAAAGTAAATTCTGCAGTTCGTTCTTATGTTGATGAAGACGTCACGTATAGATTCATGAAAAAATACGATATCAAATTGTTTAATGACCTTAACGAATCAAGACGGACCGAAAATCTTAATTTACGATTTAATGATATGCTGAAGGATACAATACTGGTATATTCAATAGATTCCGTAAAATCGGTTTTAAATGTTGAAGATTTTTTGAACCATTATTCTCATAGTGCAATGCTCCCTATATTTGCAGATCATTTTGATTTATCAAATTATCTTTATACATATGCTCAGGATGAGTATCTGCTTCAATTAGCAGATTCCCTGGGAATCAAAAAGAGGAGCAAATTTCAATTAGATAAGAAAAACTATAAAAATAAAACCATTCTAAGCTTTTTTGAAGCGAGAGACCTTATGCCGAATATTCAAGTATCAGACGATGAAATTGAAAGGTATTATAAGGAGCATCAATCCGAATATCTTAGCGGTGACACTGCTGAAATCTCTGTTTATAATTTTGATACTGAAAGAAATGCATACTTTGGGAGAATGGAGTTGATGAAAGATATGAAAAATGTTCCTCAAGAAAATAAAAAGACATCTCAATACATAGGATTAAAACAATTGGATAGTAATATAACTCTCACAAGAAATGACGGCAAATATCCCGAATATATTATTCGTGCAGTTTTTAAATTAAAAGATGATCAATATTCACTGCCGATCAAATTATCGAATGATTTTGTTATTATAAAAAAGATCAAAGAGACGGGATCAATGGTAAAACCAATTGAAGAGGTAAGAGATGATATTATTACGAACATTAAGAAAATAAAATGCGATAAAATAAAAAACGAAAAAATTCTTCAAGCAAAGAAAAAATATCAAATCAGAGTAAATAAAATATTATTGCCGTGAGATGAAGAGATGAAATTAAAAAGATATGTTTCAATGTTATGACTAAAATCAATGGTGATAGAGTTTTTTTAGTTCTACCACCATGAATATTTTACTGCCGGTTACCAGCTAACACGCGCAAGACCAGATGCTCCACTTCCACCATCGTTGTTTTCTCCCACCTCAGCGCCACAATATAAGTACGTCAAAGAGGTGGATTCTGTATCCGTATCTCTCTCACCTTCATCAGTAATATAATAATAGCTGGTTTCTAAATGATAAAGGGTGGGAATTGGAGAAAAGGGACCGAATATGAGAGCATATGAGGCCACATAACTCCCAGCGACCTCATTAAGCCCGACTACACTCAGATACCAATCGAAAGTAATTCCGGCAGGAATATAAACTTGCGTACTGCAAGCAACACTTCCAGGTCCATTCTGCTCACATCTACACGATTCACCACCACCATATGATACTACACAAAGAACGGAAAGAAGAAATATTGAAAGAATCAAACTCTTTAAGGCTTTCATAAAACCTCCTTTTTGATTTTGTTTTGTTGTAAATGGTGGTAGAGATTTTAGTTCTGCCAGCATGAATATTTACTCATGGTTACCAGGAAATAGTCGTTCTAGCTAACGCTCCACCGCCACCATCTCTTGGTCCCTGCTGAGCTAAACAGTATTGAGATATTTCTCCGCTGCAAGATACAGTCGCTTCACCTGATCGGCTATCTATATACTCATAGTAATGTCCAGTGTTTTTATAAGAAAGGACTTCATTGATGGGATTATGTATATAAGTGAATGCATAGGTATAATTATTAGTCATCTCATTAAAAGTATTTATATAAAGACTCCACTGGACTACAGTTCCGAGAGGAATATCATAGACCGGGCACTCCTTAAAATCTGTTTCTCCAACATATCTTGCCTCGCAAATACACGAAACTGTTTGACCATATGATACTAAACAAAAAACAGAAAAAAGAAATATTGAAATAATCAAATTCTTTAAGGCTTTCATGACAACCTCCTTTTTGATTTTTGTTTGTTGTAAATAGAACTTATTAATTAGCACCTGCTTTTTAAAATATGAAGTTACGATGTGACAATTATTTCGATATAAAAGCTTAAAAAATATTTTAATGAAGTCAAGTTCTTTTATATTATGTAATATTTAAAAAGACGGCATGCCATTTAAGAACACATACCGTAAAATTCATTTTGGTATTCCATATTTGTTTTTGTAATTCGGCTAGTACAAATTTATAATCAGTAATGGCATTTAAATTACTTAATTTAGCATTTGTTAATTTCAACTGGATTTGAGAAAGAACATAAAATGGTGATGGTGCCGGACTTAAATCTTTCCGCGCTGATAGAACCATTTTGAGTTTTTATGAAGGGAGAAACATGTCGAATATTCAAATCCCGCGATGAAATTGAAAAGTATTATCGGGATAATCAAGCGGAATATCTCGGCGGTGAAACTGCTGAAATCTCTGTTTATACTTTTGATTCTGAAAGAAATGCATACTTTGGGAGAATGCAGTTGATGAGAGATATGAAAAATGTTCCTCAAGAAAATAAAAAGACATCTCAATATACAGGATTAAAACAAATGGATAGTAATGTCACTCTCACAAGAAATGACGGCAAATTTTCAAAAGACATCTTCGGGTAATCTTTAAACTAAAAGATGGTGAATATTCCCTACCGGTAAAATTGTCGGGTAACTCTATTGTTATAAAAAAGATCAAAGAGTCGGGAACAATAGTAAAACCGATTGAAGAGGTAAGAGATGATATAATTACGAACATTAAGAAAATTAAATGCAATAAAATGAAGAACGAAAAAATTCTTCAAGCAAAGAAAAAATATCAGATTAGAGTAAATAAAATAGTATTGCCGTAAGATGTAGATATGAAATTAAAAGGAACGTTTCAATGTAAGATGAAAATCCATGGTGGTAGAGATTCCTCTTCTACCACCATGAAAATCTTAGAACTGGTTATCTACCACCAAACAGCCGCATGCGCATCAGCAGCACCTCCATTGCCGGTCTGTACTGCTGAACATATCATGGTCATAGTTCCCGGCATAATACGTTGTGCCTGAATCATATTGATAATAGGGATAGACTTGCATTGCTCCTGTATAATATCCATCATTTCTATAACTAGACTTTTATCAACAGGATAAGCTATCCATACATCGGCCTCTGTCGACGGAACTTCACTAACGGTCCATATCCATAGATACCAATTAACATAAGTTCCGGAAGGAACATAATCACTTTGCATAATTTTATGATCTACTCCTCTCCAATTTTGCACACAATCACAACTTTGACCATATGATAGATTAAAGAAAATTAAAACAAGGAACATTAATAGCAACAAATTTCTTACGGCTTTCATAAAACCTCTTTTTTATTTTGTTTAGCTGTAAATGGCTGTAGATATCTCTGTTCTACCACCTTGAATATTTTACTGCTGGTTACCAGCTAATACGCGCAACACCGGATGCTCCACTTCCATTATCGTTGTTTTCTCCCACCTCAGCGCCACAATATAGGTACGCATAACCGCCAGTGATCTTGTATTCAGTCCCATATTCATCATCATTATAGTATCCTAGTACCTGTTGTGTTTTCTGAAGGGCGGGAATTGGAGAAACAGGACCGATTATGGCAGCATATGAGGACACATAACTTTCTGCGATCTCATTATTCCCCACTATAATCACTATCCAATCGAAAGTAGTTCCGGCAGGAATGTATAATGCATCATTGCCAACTATTTCTCCAGGTCCATTCTGCTCACATCTACATAAATCACCGCCTCCATATGATACAACACAAAAGATGGAAACAAGAAATACTGAAGAATCAAATTCTTTAGAACTTTCATAAAACCTCCTTTTTTGATTTCGTTTTGTTGTAAATGGTGGGAGAGATTTCTCTTCTACCACCTTGAATATTTTATCGCAGGTGTTCCTTACCACGAAACCCTTGCAGTAGCATACGCACCACCTCCACTATCACGTGGTCCTTGTCGAGCGCTACATAATAACAAGACATAATCCACGGGACAATTATACCATACGCCATTACTGTTATCAGTATGGAGATAGTAATTTCCTGTGTTTTTATACTGAAGAACTGTAGTAGTCGGAGCACCAATTATAGTAGCTAATGCAGATGTATAATTATAAGTTGCCTCATTAAAGGTTGTTATAGATAGACTCCAACTGACATCAGTTCCGGGTGGAATATAATCGCTTTCCATTTGCTTACTATCATATGCTCCGCTTGTTTCAGCCACACAACTACAAGTTTGACCATATGATATTACACAAAAAACGGAAACAAGAAATATTGAAAGAATCAAATTCTTTAAGGCTTTCATGACAACCTCCTATTGATTTTTTGTTATAAAATGAGACTTATTAATTCGGCCTGCTTTTTTACAATAAATTACAGTGTAGTAACTATTCCGACATCTACCCCGCAGATGATCAAATGACATAAAAAAATTTCTTTTGAATGAAAGGCTAGTTCTTTAGCATAATAATAGTTATCCTTATTAAAATTTTACAAAAATATTTTAATTAAGTCAAGTTCTTTTGTATTTGCATTATGTGATTTTCAAAAAGGCACAAGTTATTTAAAAACACATATCGTGAAGTTGATTTTTATATTTTATAGACTGGTGATGGTGCCGGATTTAAATCTTTCTGCACTGATAGAACAATTTTGAGTTTTTATGAAGGGAGAAACATGTCGAATATTCAAGTATTCCGAAGAAATCCGTAAAATCATTTTTACAATAAATGCCGTTGAGGCCTTAGAATTCGCATTTTATCAAAGATTACTGCTATGACTATATTGCAGTTTATCAACAAATTCTTTAATCATAAACCCTTATCTAAAATTAAATATGTTTTGCTTTTTTTCACTTAACAGGTTAATTATTATCTTTTTGCACGTTTAAACCTTCTGAATGCATAAGCAAGCTGTAAAAAGTAATTGCTGGGGAAAAAAGTTTTTAACCCGTATTCCTCGCATTTTTCAGCCGGTAAGTATGCTGTTCCAAACCCCCAATCCCAGAAAGCAAATTTAGTAGCAAAATTTCTATTTCTTCCTTTGCCGGTTGAGTGGTGCCATCGGTGCATCTCGGGTCCGTTAATAACTTTTTGAAGCTGTCTGGAATGTACATCAACATTTGCATGGATCCACATTCCCCAAACGGCGCTTATTACACCTTTATAAATAGCAACCTCGGGAGCGGCTCCGAGTAAAACCAAAGGAAGAAATTCAATGGTTTGGTTAATAAAAATTTCAATTGCATGGGACCTTGAACCTGCAATCCAGTCAACTTCTTTGGGAGAGTGATGAGCTTCATGAAGTCTCCACAAATATTTGTTTCTGTGCTGCCATTTATGAAATAAATATATATATAAATCATGTGTAACCACAAAAAATACAACTTGCAGCCATACCGGCCATGATGAAAGCAGTTGATACTTCGAAAACTGGGTTGAGTTGTCAATAAATTCAATTAGCAGTGAGATAACAACACTAAGCACATAGCTTTGGAAAATTGTATACCAAAAAAAATCCAGCCAGAATTCTTTCCTGAATATTTTTTGACCTTTGTTATAAGGGATAATTCTTTCAAGTGTTACTATACACAAGCCAAATTGGTTTTAGGGCAATTAGGTATGCTTCAAAAGATGTAGTTGAGTCCCAATAAATTTTTCTAATTCCTCTTTCATATTCTCAGCATTTTCAAAAAATCCTAATACAGCATCTCTAAAATCCTTAAATCTCTCATAATACCTATTGTTTATAACCTTTTTTCGCA